>JAAYVQ010000275.1 GCA_012517095.1 Phycisphaerae bacterium
ATCGCCGGCGGCGTTGATAATGAATTTCGGAATCGCCAGCCGGTCCCGATATTCATAGGGATCCACAATCGCAAGCAACTCGTCCATCTCGGCGGTATCGAACCAGTCGAAAATTCCCAGATCGGCATAGGGATCGAGAACTTCCGCCCAGAATCCGTATGCGGCCCAGTGATGTGCGAAGGATCGCCGCATATTGAGCAGATCGCTGACAATCGGGGCAATGGCCGTCACGCGGGAATCCACGGCTGCCGTCAGCCAACTTGTCCAGCCCCGCTTGGACCCCCCCGTCAGCACAAAATGATTGATGGTCTTTCCCTCTGCCGATGCAACAAATCCCTGAACGGCATTCATACAACGGACCACGGATTTGACCATCGGAAGTTGAACCGGCCAGAAGGAATCGCCGCCCCGGAGAAATTTGTCCCAGGAATAGGCGATAATCTCGTCTTCGCTCCGAGGAATCGTTTCATCGGCGAAACGCAGAGGTTGATTGGGAACCGCTGACAGGACCACGACAACCGTCTTGGTTCCGAAGGCCAGATAACGGAATTGAAAATCCACCGATGGAGCCGGATCGGTATGGTCCCCTCCGTTAATGAGAATCAGGGCCGTATCGGAAATCGAACTGGACTGCGGCACCACGACCGTTACCCAGTGGGTCCAAATCGTCGGTTGTACTTCGTCAGAAGTCCTCCATGCCTGAGAAGTCAGTTTCAGCGTATAAGCCCGCGTTGAAGTGAAGGGATCATAACTGAAATTGCCGACCTGTGTATAGCTGAACTGCGAATCCGGAACCGCCAGATAATCATCCAGGGCGGTAGCATGGGCTTGAACGGAGACAAGAACAGCTAAAATACACGATAGAATATCTTGTTTTTTCATCGTCCACCTCACAGAATCGCAACCATCTCTCAACCCCCATTATACCGATTCCTTCGTCCAATCCATCCCGGTTTTTTGGTTTTTATTCGGAATCATCAAGACCCTATGTGTACATGAATACACAGAGTATCTGTGTTTGAACAGAAGAAACCAAGGGCTGTTAAGAAAAACAGCCGAAGAACTCACCGGCTTAATGCTTAAAGTGGCGTTTTCCCGTAAACACCATGGCGATACCCAGATCGTCGGCGACCTTGATGACCTCGTCATCCTTTTTGGATCCCCCCGGCTGAATGACACAAGCGATCCCCGCCTTGGCGGCGTTTTCGACATTGTCGGGGAACGGGAAAAAGGCATCCGAACCCATCGCCGACCCCTTGGCCAGTTCGCCGGCGTGTTCAATCGCGATCTTGCCGGACTCTACCCGGTTCATCTGCCCGGCTCCGACCCCCACCAGTCGGCGGTCGCGAACCAGCGTTATGGTGTTGCTCTTAACATGCTTGGCAATGATCCAAGCGATGCGCAGGTCTTCCAGTTGAGTGTCCGTTGGTTTTTTCTTTGTCGGATAAGTCAAAGAAGCCGGTTCCCACCCCACCAAGTCGCGTTGTTGAAGCAATAAACCCCCAACAATACAGCGAATATCAAACTCGTCACGATGGATCGGCCGACGCGCCATGGGGCCGGTCTCCAGCAGACGCACCCGCTGACCCCAGGCCTTGGCGTTGCGAATCACATGCAGGGCTTCGGGAGTATAGTTGGGCGCGATGATGACCTCCGCGAAAAAGCCGCTTGCTCCCTTGTCCTTTCCGAACCGATCGTACGATTCCATGATAACCGTCGCCAGTTCCTGATCGACATCCCGATTGAGGGCGACGATCCCTCCGAAAGCGCTGACGACATCGCCCAGGTAGGCCTTCTCATAGGCCACGCGAATATCGGGATCGACCGAACAACCGCAGGGATTCATGTGCTTGACCACAACAACCGCCGGTTCCTCGAATTCTTTCACCAGCTCGAAAGCCGCGTTGGAGTCCATGAGATTATTGAAACTGATGGGCGTTCCCCCGGTCAGAAGCCGCGCATGACCCACGCAGCATTCGCCGCTGTCGGGATAGGTATAAAAGGCGGCCGTCTGATGCGGGTTTTCGCCGTAACGAAGCTCCCGATCCCGCGATAACGACAGCGTGAGCTGGTCCGGATACGGAATGTCGGCCTGCTTGTTCAAATACGCCGCGATGGACGAATCATAGGCCGCCGTCATTGCAAAGGCCGATCGTGCCAGATCCCGACGCAAATCCAGATTGACGGCGCCGTCATTGGCGTGCATTTCCTCCAGGACGCAATCATACTGTTCGGGACTGGTCACCACCGTGACATACGCGTGATTTTTGGCCGCAGAACGAACCATACTTGGCCCACCAATATCGATATTCTCGATGGCCGTCTCCCAGGTGCAGTCCGCAGCCGCCACGGTCTTTTCAAAGGGATAGAGGTTCACACAGACCAGGTCGATGGGCTCAATCCCGTGCTGTTTCATTGCCGCGGCATGGTCTTCCTTATCCCGCAGGGCCAAAAGACCTCCGTGAATTTTCGGATGCAGGGTCTTGACGCGACCATCCATCATTTCGGGAAATCCGGTCACGGAGTCGATCGAAACCACCTTGATCCCGGCCTGATGCAGAGCTTTGGCCGTACCCCCGGTACTGACGATTTTGACGCCCATCCCCGCCAGCTTGCGGGCGAAATCCACGACTCCCGACTTGTCCGATACGCTGATCAACGCTGTCTTGATTTTCACATCCATGCGACTTCCCTCTCCCGTCGGCCTTGCGGCCTCCACTGGGATTGAATCAGAATGATTTCGTCCGGCGGCGATTTCCATGACCCCCGGCGATTATCGATTAGGTACGATCTCGATGCCGCCGACCCGACCCGACTCATCCGCCCCATACAGGATAGAATCCGTACGATTGACAGCGACATGGCGAATCGGCGAAAAATTCAGGGTATAATCGATCTTTCCGGTTGAATTCCGAATGGCCACCAGGGTCGAAGGCCGGGAATAGACAAAGGCCGTGTCGTCCTTCTCGGTCATCAGCGTCACGCCCTGTGGTATATGCCACCGCTCGTTTCCGCTTTCTTTATCCACCGCGAATAGCCCTTTGTCATCAACGGGCAGATAGACGACTTTGGCCCCGACGATCGGCGCCGACAGGATCGCCGCTCCGGCCTGGAAATTCTTCGCCCAGCCGTTGGTCCCGTCCGCCAGGTTCAGTTTATAGAGTTTGGTATCCAGACTGGCGACATACACCCAATCGCCGTCTCGAGCCAGTGGTGCCCGTACCCCACCCGACAGATCGTACTGCCATTCCTTGACCGGTTTATCCGCCCGGATCCGCACCACATGCCCGGCGGTTGTGGCAAATAGAACAAAGGCGTCATCCACAATCGCCGCCGATATCGGGGAATCGTCGTCGGCCGTCACCGAAAACTTCTGGTAGTATTCATCCGGTTTCATCACGCGCAGGCGGCCAAGGGGATCGGACAGATACAGGTTCTCTTTGTTACGAAGAATCCCGAAAATCGTGCCGGTTCCGATCACGCTCATGTCCTCGGTTTCGGAAACGACGCCTAACCGGGGATCGACAACCTTCAGACGGTTGCCGATCATAAACCATGCCTTCTCGTCGTAAAATGATGGATCTTGAATGGGCAGGCCTTTCTGCGCCAATGAAATCCCGAACCGAAGAGCGCCCTTGGACCGCTCAATGCAGAACAAATGGTTGAAGGTCGTCAGGATATACAGGTACGAATCCTGAACCAGCATCCGATCCACTCCTTCGCCGGGTTTCAGCGGCAAGTTCACCTGCCAGGCCAGACGCAATCCCGCATAATCCAGAAGTGCCGGCGAAAGGACCGCTTCGCCCCCCGTTGACGCCGTCGGAATCGGACCCACGGCGGCCCCTGCCATCGCCGCCAAAATCCCCACCCATAACGCCATCATCCATCTGCTCATCAGTTCGTTCCTACTGTTCGTTCGTTGTCTCACCGCCGACCGGTCAGGTCAGATCCACGAAATCCGCAAGATCAACCCGGTGCTCCTGTTCAAAAGACCGCATCCGCTCGATCCGTTCAACGTCATCCTTGATCCGCGTGGCCAGTTTGAAAATATAGGGCTTGCCCGCCAGGCGGTTTTTCAGATCTTCCAGCATCGGTTCCCAGCTTCCTCCGTAAAGCTGCGCCTTCAGGACAATCAGCATTTTGTGTTCTTCGTCCAAACCCCGAACAAAATCGCTGACCGCCGACGCGACGGAAAAAGACCCTCGATTTTCGGATGGATCGGGCAGAGCCATTGCACACCTCGTTTCAGGCGATAGTGTACCCGCGCCAAACTCCCGATGCAATCAAAATCGGCCGGTTCGGCCGCGGTTTCGCTCAAGACTCGATTCGGGCATACTGGGACATCCGGACAATCATCGCCGCCTTCCGGGCATCCAGCGGCGGTTGGCCTTCCTGCGGCTCGGCCGGTTCTGTACCGTCCATTACGCTTCGGGCATGGGCGGCCAGGGCCTTGGCCTTTTGGGGATCCATCCCCTCAAAGGTCGTCACATCATAGGCCAGAATTGTGGCGGTGTTCTCGTTGAATCGGGCAAACCCGCCGTTGATCAGGAAATAAGCGTTCGGCCGATTCGCAATTTGTTCGATCCGCACCAGACCCCATCCCAGCACGCACATCATCGCACAGTGATTGCGAAGCAGTCCCCACTGCCCGTCATGGCCGGGAATGATTAACAACCCCGCCGGGCCGTCGTACAATTTGCCCTGAGGGGTATAAAATGCCACATGAAATACACCGCCGGGTTGGCTGACCATGTTTTGTTTACTTCCTCACAACCTTGTCTTTGGCCTCATCGACAACGCCGATATACATAAACGCCATTTCCGGCAGATGATCCCACTTGCCCTGACAAATTTCCTTGCAGCTCCGCACGGTTTCTTCCACCGGCACGTATTTTCCCTCCATACTGGTGAATTGCATCGTCACCGTAAACGGCTGCGAGAAGAATCGTTCCAGTTTTCGAGCCCGGGCCACCGCCAACTGGTCGGCGCGGCTCAGTTCCTCCACGCCCAGGATGGCCACGATATCCGCCAGATCGCGATAGCGCTGCAGGTATTCCAAAACCTGCTGGGCGACATCGTAATGTTCCTGCCCGACGACATTCGGATCCAAAATTCGCGACGAACTGGCCAGCGGATCAATCGCCGGATAAATACCCTTCTCGGCGATCTTTCGCGACAGTACCACCGACGAGTCCAAATGCGTAAAAGTCGTTGCCGGCGCCGGGTCCGTCAGGTCGTCCGCCGGCACATACACGGCCTGTACCGAAGTGATGGCGCCCGATGCCGTCGAGGCGATCCGCTCCTGCAGCGTCCCCATCTCCGTCGCCAGCGTCGGCTGATAGCCCACCGCTGAGGGAATTCGGCCCAGTAACGCCGACACTTCCGAACCGGCCTGGCTGAATCGGAAAATGTTGTCGATGAAGAGCAGCGTTTCACTCTTGCTCATCTCGCACAGGTACTCGGCCATCGTCAAGCCCGTCAGAGCCACGCGAAGCCGAGCTCCCGGCGGCTCGTTCATCTGCCCGAAAACCAGACAGGTGTTTTCAATCACCTTCATCCCCGTATTGCCGATCTGGGTGCGCTGCATTTCCAGCCACAGGTCGTTGCCTTCACGGGTGCGCTCGCCCACGCCCGCGAAGACCGAATAGCCGCCGTGCTCGGTCGCGATTCTGGCGATCAACTCCTGGATCATCACCGTCTTGCCGACGCCCGCCCCACCGAACAGGCCCGTTTTACCGCCTTTGACGAACGGGCACAGCAGATCGACTACCTTGATGCCGGTTTCGAACATTTCCGACTTGGCCGACAAATCCGTAAACTCCGGCGCCTGGCGATGGATCGGCCGAGTGTCTTTGGCCTCGACGGGACCCTTGTTGTCCACCGGCTGGCCCAACAGATTAAAGACCCGGCCCAGCGTCTCCTTGCCCACCGGAACCCGAAGCGGACCTCCGGTATCATTCACCGGCATTCCCCGTCGCAGGCCCTGCGTACTCCCCAGAGCGATCACGCGAACCCGCCCGGCCCCCAGGTGCTGCTGTACCTCGCCGGTCAGGTTGATCGTGCCGCCTTCGTACTGGCCCTTGATCTCCACCGCGTTGTAAATCGGAGGCATGTTCTCCGGGGAAAACTCCACATCGAACACGCTGCCGATAACTTGAATGATCTTGCCGACATTCATGATTGTTTCCTTCAACCGTTCACTTGCGAACCGAGGCCTGCACGCCGCCGATGATGTCCAGCATCTCGTTGGTAATCTGCGACTGTCGTGCCCGGTTATATTCCCGCGTCAAATCTTCGATCATTTCCCCGGCGTTGTCCGTGGCGTTTCGCATTGCCGTCACCCGCGCCAGATGTTCGCTGGCCGCCGCCTCGACAAAACATCCCGCGATCGCGGTGCGAATCATCAGCGGAGACAAACCGTCGAAGATGTCGTCCGCCGAGGGCGAGAGCAGAAAATCCTCGAACGCCATTTCCCATGGCCAGATCACCGTCGCCCGCGTTGTCAGGTCGTCGATCAGGTCCAGCATCGGCAGGATCGTCAGCGTCTGCGCCTGCTGGCTGGCCGGAGAGAAAAACCGCGTATAGACCATCCCGAACCGTCCGATGTTGCCCTTCAGGAAATCCCCGGTCATTTCGTCGCAGATCTCCGCCACCTGATCCGGCGTCGGAATCTCGTCGAACTGATCGTACACCCGTTCAGGTTTGATTCCCCTCTGGTTCAGAAAACTCACGATTCGCTTGCCATGCGCATAGATCTTCAACGAATGCTTGAACCTCGTCGCCATCTTCAGGTGAATATCCAGCATCCGGCAGACATTGCTGTTGTACGATCCGCACAGGCCGCGGTTACTGCCCGTCACCAAAATCGCATGACAAGTCGAGGGATTGGTGTGCAGCAACGGATGCAGGATCGGCGGGTGGGCCGATGCGATGACATACGAAAGTTGCGCCATCGCGTTGAAATATTCCAATCCCTCCAGCCACATCCGGTAGTACTGGCGATACCGCACCGAGCTGATGGTCTCCATCGTATGGGTGACCTTGCTGATGTTCTGCGCCGCCAGGCGCCGTTGCAGAATTTGTCGTATGCCCGCCATGGTTTCCGCTTACCGTCCGGCCGAGAATTTATGCATCACCGCAAACGCGTCGATCGCCGCGACGATTTCCTCGCGGAAATCATCCGGGAGTTGCCCTTCTTTGTTGATCCGCTCGATATATTCCGGCGCCTCAAGCTTGAACCACTCCAGCATCTCATGAATGAACTGGGTCACCGACGGCACTGGAATCTCATCCAGACGCCCCGAGGATCCCGCCAGAATGCTCAAAACCTGCTCGCCAACGCTCAGCGGAGAAAATTGCCGTTGCTTGAGGATCTCCACCATCCGATATCCCAGGTCCAATTGTGCCTGGGCCGATTCGTCCAGTTCCGTTCCCAGCCGGGCGAAGGCCTGCAACTCGCGAAACGCCGCCAGGTCGATTCGCAACTTGGGCGCAACTTTCTTCATCGCCTTGGTCTGGGCGTCGCCGCCCACGCGGCTGACGCTGATGCCGACATCCACCGCCGGCCGGACGCCCGCCAGGAACAAGTCCCGTTGCAGATAGATCTGCCCGTCGGTGATCGAAATGATGTTCGTCGGAATATATGCGGAGACCTGCCCTTCCAGTGTCTCGACAATCGGCAGCGCCGTCAGCGACCCGCCGCCCTTGTCCTTGGATAATTTGGAACTTCGTTCCAGTAGTCGACTGTGCAGATAGAAAATATCGCCCGGAAACGCTTCGCGACCCGGCGGCCGACGCAGCAGCAGCGACAACTCGCGATACGCAATTGCGTGCTTGCTCAAATCGTCATACACGCACAGCGTGTCCATGCCCTTCTCATACATGAAATACTCGGCCGCCGCCGTCCCCGCATACGGCGCGATAAACTGCATCGCCGCGCTTTCAGACGCCGACGCCGACATTACAATCGTGTGTTCCATCGCCCCATGGTCGCGAAGCGTCCGCACCACTTCGGCCACGGTCGATTCCTTCTGTCCGATCGCCACATAGACGCAGATCACCCCCTTGCCCTTCTGGTTGATGATCGTATCCAGCGCGATCGCCGTCTTGCCGGTCTTGCGGTCACCGATGATCAGTTCGCGCTGCCCCCGTCCGATTGGCGTCATGGAGTCAATACTCTTCAGGCCCGTCGCCAGCGGCACCTTCACCGGTTCGCGATCCGCAATCCCCGGAGCCGGAAATTCCACCAGCCGGGTGGCCGTACACGAAACCGGCGACCCGCCGTCGATCGGCCTACACAAAGCGTCGAGTACTCGCCCGATCAGTTCCGGTCCCGATGGAACGCTTAACACCTTGCCGGTCGATCGCACCTGAGAACCCTCTCGGATTTTCTGGTAATCGCCGTAGATGACCGCGCCGACGCTGTCTTCTTCGAGGTTGAATACCTCTCCGATGATTCCGCCCTCAAATTCCAGCATCTCGCCCGACATGGCGCTATCGAGCCCATAAACCCGGGCGATACCGTCGCCGACCTCCAGGACCTTGCCCACCCGCGCGACATCGATCTCACTGCGAAATCGGGTGATCTCCTGTTTAATCAGACTGCTGATTTCACGAATTTCCACTGTCATAATCGTTGGTTCCCAACTGTCATCGATATTCTCGTCCAGACTACGCCGAAACGGCCCCAGTCCCTTTCCGCTCCGGGCCTTTTGGCCGAAGCTGGCTCGGGTCCGACACCGCCCGTGCGGCCCGCTCCAGGGCCGTCCGAACCGAACTGTCGATGATCATATCGTCTTTCCGAATGACGATCCCGCCGATCAAGCTCCGATCGACTTTCACCGTCAGTTTGATATCGCTTTGAATCGCGGACGCAAGTCGTTGTCGCATCTGATCGACCTGTTCGGGCGTCAAATCCCCCGCCACTGTCACCTCCAGCGGGTACCGTTTGTGATAGATATCGAACAACGTCTCATATCGCCGCACAATCGCCGCAAGCAATCCGAATCGATTTCGTCTCGCCAGCACGCTCAGAAAATCCAGGGCCAGGTCGGATACCGCTCCTTGAAACACCTTTCGAACCGAGTCGCACTTGATCTTGCCCTGCAGGGTCAGGGAATTCAACACCGCCGCAAAGTCCGGTTCGGCGGCCATCACTGCCGCGGCCTTCTGGAGATCCGCATGGATCGTGTCCACGCAACCGGCCTGTTCGGCCAGTTCAAAGAGAACCTCGGTGTACAATTCCTCAGCAACTTGTCGCGACCATTGGCTGCCCATGGCGTCTCGTATCGGTTCCGATCGTCAATTACGATTCTTGGCCTGACTTTCAAGTTTCAGTCGTCCCACGGCATCCTCCACCATCCGCTGGTTGTCGTCTGTGGTGATCGTTCGGCCCAGAATTTCGCGACCCAGCGTCAGGATGATCCGCCCCGACTCGGCCAACAGGTCCTTCTCGGCCTGAACCCGCGCCCGCTCCAAATCCGACTCCATCCGCTGACGCATCTGGTCCAATTCCTTCTGCGCCCGAGCGGTCACCTCTCGCGCCTGTTCCTCGGCTTGCCGGACTTGTCGGGCAATGATCAGACCGCCTTCTTTTTCCGCCGCCGCCAGTTTGGCCCTGTATTCGCTCAGAACTCCCTCAGCGTCTTTTCGAATCTTCTCGGCGTCGCTGATCTGCTTTCCGATGTAACTTTCCCGTTCCTGCAAGCGGGCCAGCAGCGGCTTCCATGCGATCTTCCACAAGGCCACCAGCAAGAGGCAAAACGAGACCAGCGTCCAGATCGACTCGCCGGGGTATCCCTGGAAAACCGGGGATCCCGACTTGCCGGACCCTTCCGGCGAATGGCCTTCACCGCCGGAACCCTCTTCGGATGCCATCGCCGTGCCGAATAGGCACAAGATCAGCAACAAACCCAATAGTATGGGATTTCGCATCGTCAAATCCGTCCCAATCGGCCTTACAGAATCGCCATCAGGCAAATAATCAACGAGAACAGCGTCACGCCTTCGATCAGCGCCGCCGCGATGATCATTGTCGTGAAAATCCTTCCGCCCGCTTCCGGCTGCCGCGCGATCGCTTCCGTCGCGTGGCCGGCCACATTCCCGATACCCGTGGCGGCGCCGATCACGATCATGCCGCAGCCCAGAAGTCCGCCCAGCAGACCCATACACTTGTCGGTCAGATTGATGGTGACCTCTGCCAGCATCGCCGATGATACCATTGTCAGCATCTCAAACATCGTGTTCAAACCTCCCTATCGATATAAGGTTCTTGTCTCCGACGATTCGTCAATGATCGGGATTGACCGCAAGCCCGATAAAGATGGTCGTCAAAAAAGTAAAGATGTACGCCTGCAAAAAAGCCACGAATAGCTCCATCAAACTCATGGCCACCACAAACAGCGTCGAGGCCGTCGCCACAAACGCGTTCTGGTAAATCGTGATCAACAAAATCAGTGTACCCAGCAACACATGCCCCGCCAGGATGTTGGCGAACAGACGAATGGCCAGCGAGAACATCCGAACGAATGAACTGACGACCTCCATGAAGAACATAAAGGGCATCATCGGCCACGGCACTTTGGGACAGAAGGTCTTGATATAATGAACGAGTCCGTTTTCCACAATCCCGGCGACATGAAACAGGAAAAACGCGACCATTGCCAGCGTTCCCGTAACATAGATATTCGCCGTCGCCGCTCCGCCGAGGTGATTCTCCTTGCCCCCCGTCACCATCCATACGATCCGGTTCAACGGAATCATTCCCAGCAGATTGAGCGTCAGAATGAAATAGAACATCGTCCACAAATAGCCGATGTACTTGTCGGTCTTGTCGTGTAGAAACGGTCGAACGACCTCCTCGCGCAGATACAGGCAGATTGCCTCGATGGCATTGCCGAAACCGCTCAGGACCATTCCCTTTCGGCGCAAGGCCAGCGGCATGACGATCAGCAGCAGGATCGTCCCCAGGGTGATCATCAACATGTGATTGGTAAATACGAAGGGATGCTGGAAGAGTGCCTTCGTGGTCACCTCATCCAGCGGCGATACCTTGGCCAACATCCAAACCATATCGATCCATTTCGTTAACGATTACCGCCGTCCGGCCTGTCCGGACATGCGTCACATCCCTGCCCGATCCGATCATTCCGATTGGTTTCGGATCAGCCAAACGACCTCAATTCAAATTACCGCAAATGAGGCAACCCGTAAAATCCGCTTCGCTCATCATGGCAACACTATCCGTTTTCGACGAAAATCCCTGTTTTTCGTTAAAAAAACAGCATTTTACCCACATCCCCCTTCCCCTCCGCAACAAACACCAGCCCTCGTTTTCCGTCTTGATGAAATCCAAAACGGATTATGCGGATCCGATCGTCACTTAAACTTGATCCCACCGGCTCGTTTGATCATCGTGTACAACATATAGCCGAATCCAGCAAAAAAACCCATAATCATAAAACCCGGGCTCGTATCGGAAAGCTTATCGAGCCAGTTTCCAAGCCATGCCGCTCCCCCCGCTACCGCACAAAATTCGATACCGATCCCCATCCACCGAAGGCTGTCATGACGCCAATCGTCAATCCATATCTTGCGATCTTTTTTGGTTCCCGGCAAAAAAATCGCTCCTGATTCCCTCGGAAATAGACCCTTAACTCTTGGCCTGGCCGAGGATCAAATCTTTTACTTTTCGGCTCGGTAGATTCAACGCCCCATAGGCGCTGGCCGCACTCAGCCGTAATTTGGCCTCCACTTTTCCCGATTCCACCAGCGAATACAATCCCTGGATCTGTTCATCCGTCAAAAGATTGGCGTTGATCTTGGCCGATACCGCCAGCGAATGAAACGCCGCGATTCGAACCTCGGGTTGATTGGTTTCCAGCAACCCCATCGCCGCCACCGCTCGCTGGGCGTCGGGACTGGGAAGATACGACAAAACCTGCCCCGCAAAAATCTGGAGGTGCGTTCGGGGATCTTTCGTGACCTGGATCAGCGATTCCTGTGCCCCCGTCAAATCGACGATCTTGTTCCGGCTCTCGGCCAGGGACAACAATACCTGAACGGCCCGGGTCGCATAGGAATCCGTCAACTCTCGACCCAGATCCTGCAAACCGACATCCGTAATCGCCTCAGCCAGATTTTCGACGATCTTCTTGCTTCCGACAAATTCGTTGTTGGGTCCCGCCTGGCCGAGGGCAATCGCCGCACTGTATCGTACCGCTCGATCCTGGAAGCTCAGCGCCGTGACCAGCGGTTGCTCGGTCCCATACCGATACAGCAACGAGGCCTCCCCGGCGTTGGCTGCCAGCGCCTCAACGACACCCAGAGCGACAAAGGCATTCCCTTCTTTCAAAGCCCGATCCAGCGCCGGATGCAGATACTCCGGTCCCGCTGTCGTCGCATAGGTCATCGCATCGGCGTGATCCGTCCCGAAATAATCCGGTTGCTGAATCCCGGGCGCTTCGGCCTTGAAGAAAGACGCAATCCACAAGGCGATCGCTTTGCCCAGATCCGGATCGGCTTTCACGGCCCATTCGCAGCAACGCATCGCCATTAGTTCGTGAAAATATTTCAAGTCCACTTCTTCGCGAACCAGCCGTCCCTGTTTGGCGTCCCAGAACCAGATGTTCGCGAAACTGTATTCCGCCGACGGAGCCACGGATTCGGCGTGGTTGTAATAGGCCTCCCCCAGCCCAAACAGCAATTCCCCGGCTGGAAGTTTCATCGCCGACGGGTCGATCTTTTCAATCGCCTGGGCCGCCAATTGTCGCATCGTTTCCGAATCGTCCTTGTCAACCACAAACTTCAGATATCCAAGAGCATCCGGATATCCCAACAGCCCCAATGCCCGAAGAATCTCCGACTTGACGGCGATATTGTCCGTCTGCAGAGCGGCCGCCAATGGTCGCACAGCGCTTCGGCCGATCTTCGGAATCGCCGCGGTGATGTTCGCGAACTCGTCTTTTCGGCTCTCGTCCGCCAACGCGTCCAGCATAAACGGAATCGCATACTCTCCGGCGTTCTTGAGGTGCTCTTCCGCCGCCAGACGACCCCGGATGGTGGAACTGAGCCGTTTGATCTCCTCGTTGATGATTGCCGGTTCTGTGCTTCGTTCAAACCGGCCCCGTTCAATCAGATCCAGAATCTTGCCGCTGACTTCCTTGAGTTCCTCGCTGTCGGCATTCATCTTCAACAACAGCCGATACCCTTCCAGATTCGACTCGCTCAACGCCAGCACGGCTTTCGGATCCGGATCACTTTCGATCAGCTTTTGGGCATATCCCTTGGCCAGATCAAACCGGCCGATGGCGGTGGTATGAAGAAAGTCGTTCCACAAGTCCTTCCACTCCAAAGTCTTTTGGATGGGGATGTTGTACTTGTGGAGCAGCAATTCCTCCAGTTCCTCGCCCCAGGCGAGAACTCCGCATCCCAATACGATCGCAACCAGCGACACCAGAAACCGTTTCGAAGCCATTCACAATCTCCCGATTGATGGTAGCTAATCCGTTCGCCTCGCAGCCGCCTTCCATCTGTTGCACAGTCCGACGAACCGCCAAGTTTCAATAATTATAGATACCCTCCCCAACCTGTCAATCAAAAACATCATCCACCCCGCTTTTCCATCGGTCCCCGGACATACAAGCCAAACTGATCGATATATTCCGCCACGGCTGGGGGCACTTGGTCCCCGGGTCCCTGCCCTTCGGCCAGCCGTTGTCGAATGTCCGTGCTCGACGCTTCAACTGCCGGCGTAGGGATCATCCATTGCCGGAGTTTATTCACACGGGCTGTCCCAATCTGTTCTTCCAGAGCCGAAAAGTTCGGCTCTGGATATCCCCCCCGGACCATCACCGCAATTCGGCAAGCGTCGATCAGATCGCACACTCGATACCAGCTTCCCAAATCGCCAACCAGATCCGCTCCCAGCAACCAGTACAGCGCCGCCTCATCCCCAAACAGTTTTCGAAAGTGCGCCACGGTGTCATATGTATAGCTTGGTTGCGGACGATTCAGTTCGAAATCGCTCACTTCCAGCCCTGCATGACCCTCGACCGCCAGCCGCAACATCGCCATCCGATGATCGCCGCTTGCCCTCGGATGCTGTTGCTTGTGCGGAGAACGGCCAGCCGCAATCAGAACCACCCGCTCGGCCGCAAGAAACTGGCGCGCGTATTCGGCTACCCGAATGTGTCCCTTGTGTACCGGGTCAAAACTGCCGCCGAACAAAATGATCCTGCGCTCGTTCATTCTCAAAATCTCACAATTACCTGTTGGATTCTCTTCGATCATACCGCATTTCGATTTTTTTTCTATATCCTGTCGTCAAAACCATTTCCGATTCTGACAGATCCCTTCCCTTCGGTCGATTCGAGTAGGCGCTTGACGAATGTGCACAACCAAGCGCAAGAATGAATCGACCGCATAAACCCGCGTCAAATCCATGATTCCATCCAGAACAAACGCGCCGTCGAAATCAACTGAATCGGTGTCATTATGTTGGAATGACTCGCTCTTCCGTTCGTCGATGAGCGTGGTTTTCCTTGCTTCGACCCATAAAATGCTTCAAGACTTCTTGCGAAGTATGACGATACAACAATATAATTGTCTGAAAAGCCAAGTTCTTCTTCACATATTCATACTGACGAAAGGAGGTGAACAAGACCATGGCAAAAAAGAAAGCGGCTAAGAAGAAACCGGTAAAGAAAGCCAAAAAGAAAGTTGCGAAGAAAAAAGTAGCCAAGAAAAAAAAGAGATAACCTCTTGTTATGCTTCGCTGATCTGCGGCGGTTCAGGCCGTTGTCGGATCGGCGGTCTTCGCAAAAAGGAAGGTTCTCCCGCCACGGCGGACCTTCCTTTTTTCTTGCCCGCTCCCGGATGTCTCACGCCAGCCCTCAACTGAATCAACTTCCCTCGGCATTCCCCGAGGGTCATCCGTTCCTCAGTTTCCCCAGTTCCGGAAATCCTTGACAGCCCGAAGGGATGCGCGATACAGTACGCTGGATACTGAACCTTGACAAGTGCCTCGAAAGGAAGGATACTCATGAAAAAATGCGCTGGTTATGCAATGATCGTCCCACTGATATTCGGGCTGGGTCTTCTGGTCGGTTGCCAGGAGACCAACGAATCGGCTATCGTCAAAAAGGCCCGTCTTGTCGGCCAGGAGAACATCGAACTCAAAAAACAGA
This sequence comes from Phycisphaerae bacterium, assembly GCA_012517095.1. GTDB lineage: Bacteria > Planctomycetota > Phycisphaerae > Sedimentisphaerales > Anaerohalosphaeraceae > FEN-1350. The sequence continues at coordinate 15,186 of JAAYVQ010000275.1, forward strand.
TCAAAAAGCAGGATCAAGCTATCCAGGAACAAAAACATCTGCTCGAGGAATGCCGCCAGGAAATGATCAAAAGCCAGGAAGATGCCACCGATACCAATGCCAAGATGCTGGAAATCGCCAGCAAATCGGCCACCGAGGCGGAAGAACTCCGTGTGGAAAACGAGAAGCTCAAAGCCCGCATCCTGGAATTGGAATCAGGCACTCCAAAACCCTGACCATGACGATTTGACAAAGGAGATATACGAATCGCCGCTATCGCTGAAGGGTTTCCTGGCCCTGTTCATCCAATTCACATACCTTCCGCACGGCCGTTTCCGGATCGGCTAATCGCTCTTTGGGATAGTGCCGTTGCCGTGCCGCCGCGATCAATCCCACGAACATCGGATGTGGCCGCAACGGCCGTGAACTCAGGCAGGGATGCGACTGCGTCCCCACAAAAAACGGATGTCCGGGCAGTTCCAGGATCTGCATGATGGGATGATCGGGCGCCTTGCCTGAAAATACGATCCCATGCTTTTCCAGCGTCTCGATATATCGCGGATCAACTTCGTAGCGGTGACGGAATCGCATCCGCACGGTTTCCGCCCGCCCGAAAATCCGCCAGGCCAGCGTATCGGGTTTCAGTTCCACATCCCGCCCGCCCAGCCGCATGTTTCCGCCAAGGCCTTCGATTTTTTTCTGCTCCGGCAAAATGTCAATCACCGGCTCCGGGCTTGACGGCTCGATCTCCGTCGAGTTGGCCTTCGTCAGCCCGCACACATGCCGCGCAAACTCAATGACCGCCATCTGAAATCCAAGGCACAGACCCAGATAGGGCAGATTGTTTTCGCGGGCATATCGTACGCAGGCGATCTTGCCCTCGGTACCCCGTGTGCCAAATCCGCCCGGTACGATAATCCCATCGACATCCCTGAGGTGTTCGGCCGCATTGGCGTCGGTGATATCCGTCGTCTCGATCCACTTGATCTTGACCTTGCACAATAGTTGCACACCCGAATGTTCCAGGGCATTGAGAATCGAGGCATAACTGTCCCGTACGGATGTGTATTTGCCCGTAACCCCGATGGTAACCGCGTGTGTCTCCTTGCCGATCTTGTCGGTAAAATCGCACCACCGCGCCCACTCCCGCCGTTCATTGCGAAGGTTGATCCGGTCCTCGATATGCAACAGCTTGAGTACCTCAAAATCCAGTCCGCAATCCCGTAGCATCGATGGAATCGAATAGATGCTCGCCGAGTCATGCATGCTGAACACCCGCTCGAACGGCACATTGCCAAAAACGCTGATCTTCTGTCGCGCCTGTTCGCTGACCGGATTTTCGCATCGGCACGCCAGGATATCCGGCTGAATACCCAGTTGCAGGATCTGTTTGATGCCGAGCTGAGCCGCCTTGGACTTTTGTTCGCCGAGGGTTTTCGGTTCCAGGATGTAAGTCAGCGCGACAAAGCAGCAACTGTGCGGACCCTCCTCGTACGCCAGTTCCCGCATCGCCTCGATATAGAAAGCGTTCTCCAAATCGCCCACCGTTCCGCCGATCTCGACGAAAACCACATCGGCGTCGGAATCCATCGCCAGCCGCCGCAACTTCAGTTTCACCTCGCCGGTCACATGCGGAATCATCTGCACATCCCGGCCCAGATAATCCCCGTGCCGTTCCTTGTTGAGAACCGATGAATAGATCTGCCCGCTGGTGCAGAAGTTGGCGCGCGTCAGGTTCTGGTCGAGCATCCGCTCGTAGGTCCCCAGATCCATATCGCATTCCATCCCGTCATCGAGCACAAACACCTCGCCGTGCCGGAAGGGATTCAGCGTCCCCGAATCGACATTCAGATATCCCTCGAACTTCACCGGCGAGACCTTCAGACCTTTATCCTGCAACAGCTTGGCCAGGCACGAGGAAAAGATCCCCTTGCCCAGGCCGCTCATTACCGTCCCCATCACGATGACATACTTGGTCTTGCCCTTACGATACCCTTTGGGAATCGGCGAAAAGTATTCACTGTCCGTCGAAACATCTCTCACCTGCGCCAACAATTCTTTGCTATCCGTCATAGATCCCAAGCCAATCTGAATAATCGATCATCCCTGATCACGATTTCCTAATCAACCACCCATTCGTACACGCCGCCGGAAAAACCATCCTGCAGTTGAACTTCCAGCCGCAGGCCGTCGGTCTCGACCGAGTCGAATTTCACCGCATTGAGGGCATCTTTGGCCACTCCGTAAGCCGAAACCCCCGTCACCGGCTTCCATTCGCCGCCTGTTCGATACAGAATCCTCCAGCTCTTCGGTACCCGGCATTCGCCATGGCCCGTATCGTCGAACCAATAGACCTGACAACTCGTCACCTTCGCCCGTTCGGCCAGATCGTACTGAATCCACTCGGTCGTGCCCTTGTGCGACCACCAGTGAAAATGAGGAAACGAATTGTCGCCGGAATTCTTCGGCAGACGCTGGTCCTGTATGGATTTCGTCTGAGCGTTCTCCATATCCGGCTTATACGAAACACTCACCTTGCTTTTGGAAGCAATCGTCGGTATTGGTTCGACTTCGGCCGTTTCCTTCGTCCGTGGCAGCCACACGGCCATCGCCGACGGCCCCCGATGGGCCCAGGCATAATACGGAATCGCCGTGAACGCCCGCGGTCTGGCCTCGATCGAATCACTCTTGGTTCGCCGCAGCGTCTGCGCCTGTCCGGTAATCACCTGCACTCCATTGAGCAGGTCCTTGCGGAATTCGGTCTTCAGTTCTGCTTCATCGTTCAGCAAAAACGCGTCAAATCCCTCCGCACCGCCGTTGTCCACACCCTCCAGACAGAAAACCACGGGCCCTCGCTCCAATGCTACCCGACCTTCGTCTTCGGCCACCTTCTCATGGGCAAGTACCCGTCGCACCGGCATAGGCAACTCCAGAACCACTTGATCTCCCTCCCTCCAATCCCGTCGGATCACCGCAAAACCCTTCTCGATCTTCAGAGCAACCTTCTTGCCATTAACCACCAATCCGATTTCCGGCGCAGGCGAATCCATATACCGATACAAATCGCTCGGTACCGGTCGGTTCTGCGCCCATCCCGGAATCCGCAAATACAACGAAAACTCCGCCTGAGTTTGGGGTTCGACGGTCAGTTCCACCCGGCCGTTCCACGGGTAATCGGTCGTCTGCGTCAACCATACCGTTTGAGATTTCGTCTTAATCGCCGCCGATCCGGCGACATACAGATTCACGAACACCGAATCGTCCCGAACGCCGTAGATATACCCGAGGATCGACGGAATGAACCGCACCACATTCACCGGACAGCACGAACAGCCGAACCACTCGCTCCTCTGGTACCCCGCATCCGAGGCCAGCGGATTCGGATAAAAGAATCGGTCACCCGTCATCGAAACACCCGACAAAAATCCGTTGTAGATCACCCGCTCCAAAATATCGATATATCGCCCGTCACCTTCCATCAGATACATCCGATGGTTCCACAACGCA
>JAAYVQ010000276.1 GCA_012517095.1 Phycisphaerae bacterium
GGGGGAAAATGTACTTGAATATTTGAAAAAGTATGGTATAATATTATCAAAAATCGGGATGGTGGTTGGGTTTTTGGAGAGATTTCCGGGTTCAGGAAGGAGCGGTTGGCATGATTCATTTCCACACAAGCGGTCGTTTCCCCGCACGAGTCATTTTTTACACAATGTTTACATTTGCGGCGATGGTGTGCGCGGGGACCTATTCCGGCGGATCCGGCACGGTCAGAGATCCATATCGGATCGGGACGAAAGCGGACTGGCAGGAGTTGATTTCGACGGCATCGGACTGGAGGACTTGCTGTATCTGACAAAGCGGTGGATGGCGTTGACTCCCGAAACCGTCGGCGCGGCGGATGGCCACGCTGACGGCCGAGCGGACCTTCTTGATCTGGCCGTCCTTTCCGAAAATTGGAATCCGTAATGAACGATTGAATATTGACTATTAACTATTGATTATTACGGAAATAGACGGTATTCCGCACAAACAGGGCCGACCCGATCGTCTGTATCTATGACCCTGAGAACACACAATTTACAATTCGGTCAAGATGCGGTATCATACGATTGTCAGGCGATCGGGGATCCGATCCCCGCAAAAGACAGGGAATCGATGGCGACTTTCAGCGACATTCCGGACATATTGGAAGAGCTTCGACAGGGGCGGATGATCGTCCTGGTCGATGACGAAGACCGTGAGAACGAGGGCGATCTGGTCGTGGCGGCCGAAAAGGTCACGCCCGAGATCATCAATTTCATGGTACGGTACGGTCGCGGTCTGATCTGTTTGCCGATGACGGAGGAGCGATGTGACCGTCTGGGTCTGCATGCCCAGACGCTGGACAATACGACCAAATTCGGTACGGCCTTTACCGTCAGCATCGACGCGCGGGAGGGCGTGACGACGGGCATCAGCGCCGCCGATCGCGCTCACACGGTCCAGGTGGCTGTGGGGGATGACACCCGGGCGGCGGATCTGGCGCGGCCGGGACACATCTTTCCGCTGCGGGCCCGCGAAGGCGGCGTGCTCGTGCGGGCAGGACAGACCGAGGGCGCCGTCGATTTGATGCGGTTGGCGGGAATGAAACCCGCGGGGGTCATCTGCGAGATCATCAAAGATGACGGGACGATGGCCCGCGTGCCGGACCTGTTGCCGTATTGCGACGAACATCATATCAAGATCACTTCGGTGGCCAAGCTTATCGAATACCGGATGCAACGGGAGTGTCTGGTGCGGCGGATTGAATCCGTGCGGATGCCGACGGCTTACGGCATTTTCCGGATGATCGGCTACGAGGGAACTGGAACCCTCGAGCCGCACCTGGCTCTGTGCAAAGGCGGGGTCGGCGATCTGGACGCCAACGGACGGAACCTTGTCCATGACGAGCCGGTCCTGATCCGCGTTCATTCCGAGTGCATGACGGGCGATTTGTTTCATTCGCAGCGATGCGAGTGCGGCGATCAACTCATCACGGCCATGGAGATGATCGAACGGGAGGGCAAGGGTGCGCTGATTTACCTGCGGCAGGAAGGACGCGGGATCGGCCTGATCAATAAGCTGCATGCGTATAAGCTGCAGGAACAGGGGCTGGATACGGTGGACGCCAACCTTCGGCTGGGTCTCCAGGCCGACAAGCGGGATTACGGGATCGGGGCGCAGATCTGCCGCGATCTGGGATTGAGCAAAGTTCGAATCCTGACCAACAATCCCAAGAAGGTTAACCGCCTGCAGGTCTATGGGATTCAGGTCGTCGAGCAGATTCCGCTGCGGGTTCGGCCGGGACAGCACAATTTGCAGTATTTAAGGACAAAAAAACACAGGTTTGGTCATTTGCTGGACGAGGATCTCTAAGGCGTGATGTATCATTTTCGATTTTCAATTTTCGAATTTGTCCAATCGGTCATCCTGATCGCATTGCTGATAACCGGATGCGAGTCCCCGTCGCAGACGGCAACAACTCCCGAGGCCGAACGGATCGCACCGGCCGAGCTTTGCTGGAGTTACCAGGCGACCGACATCCGCATCGTAGGCCTGTCGGGTTTCGCCGAACCGCGATACGGCCAGATCGGTTCGCAACTGGAAGTGGTGGTGGAAATGCTGGACGGCTTCGGGATTCGGACAAAATCGCCGGGCATTTTTCGGATCGAACTGTACGAGTATGTGCCCAGTTCCAGCCAACCCAAGGGCAAGCGCGTGTTCGCATGGCCGGATGTGGATTTGACCCGGCCGTCCGATAACAACGGGTATTGGCGAGATTTTTTACGGGCCTATCGATTTGACCTGTCAACGGACCTTCGGCCGGTCATTCCCTCCTCGTACATTCTGGAAGTCACCTGCATCACCCCGGCGGGCAAACGCTTCACGGCCCAAAGCCCGATTTCGTACCCTCGATAATCCCCAAATCGCAGATTCGGGATTGACTTGGGGAGTTTCCTTTGCCATGATATTCGGGTTTTGGGGCCGTCGTATCAGGCCGGATGGTCGTCTCAGGATACCGTTGTGCAAAAACAATTGGACAATATCAGTATTGATGATGCGGTTTTGGTACGCCGGTGCCGGCAGGGGGATTCATCGGCCCTGACCCGGTTAATCGTCAAGTACCAGGACCGAATCTACAATGCCATCCTGAAAATCTGCGGAAATCCTGATGATGCGGCGGAACTTTCGCAGGAGACATTTGTCAAAGTCATTGAGCATATGGATTCGTTCCGGGGCAACAGCACCTTTTACACCTGGCTGTTCCGGATTGCGGTAAACCTGTCGTATAACCATTGCCGACGGCGGGTCAAGATTGCGACGGTGTCGCTGGACGCCGGGGGCGACTCGGAATTCGGGTCGGCCAAGGCCCAATTGGGGGCCTGGCTGGCCGACGAACGGGTGGCGGATCCGGCATCTCTGGCCCAAAACCGCGAGGTGATCCATATTCTGACACAGTGTCTGGCCCGGCTGGACGACGACCATCGGGTGGTCGTCGTGCTGCGGGATATCGAGGGCATGAGTTATGCCGAGATTGCCGAAGCCCTCGAAGTCGAACTGGGGACGGTCAAAAGCCGCCTGAGCCGGGCGCGGGCCCAACTGCGGGAAGTGTTGGAAACGGCATTACAATGATAAGAAGCGGAAAACCTGAAATCGACGAACTGCTCAGCGCGTATCTGGACGGCCAATTGTCCGACCGGCAGCATACCGAGGTCAAACGGCTGCTTCGCAACGACAAGGAAGTGTCCGAGCGGCTTCACCAGTTGAGCCAGCAAAAGCAGCTTTTGGGGTTGCTGCCGATCGAAACGGCACCGACGGGACTTCTGGATTCGATTCAGACCTCGCTGGAACGGCAGTTCATCCTCCAGCACGATCCGCAATCCGGCCGATCGGCCGCCGGGGCGCGTCAATTATTTGTCCGCCGATTGCTGACCGCCGCGGCCATGCTGATCCTTCCGGCGGGGCTGCTGGCCGTTGTGGTCTATATGATTATGTCACCGGCCAGGTCTTCGGCTCCGACGACAAAGGTGGACCCGGGCGGAGCGATTTTGACGGCCAATCTACCCACGCAGGGTCCTTTGCCGCGGGAATTGCCGATACCCAAAACCGCGACGGTCGATACGACCTTCAGCCCGATGAGTTTTACCCTGATCCTTAAGACGCCGGAACCAATCGTCGTGGATAGTCTGCTCAAAAAGGCCATTTTCAATCATGCGCTTTTCAATGCGACGGTTCCCAACCTGTGGTCCTATACGATCACCACCTCGCCGGAATCGCTGATAGAGTTGATGCAGGATCTGCGGGCGGCCTGGCCGAAATGCCGGGAAACCGAATTGGTGGCCTTCGGGCGGACGGTCCATTCCCGCCAAGAGGTGGATCGGATCACGCCGGATCAGATCGTACAGCTCTTGCAGCAGCCCAATGCGGTATCGGCTCTGGCCCTGGCCAAAAACTTTTCGGGTCTGAATGCTTTTGTCGCCGGCGTTCCCTCGTACGGAGTGACGCGGACGGCGCCGCAGGAGGAGTGGTTCGTGGAAAATCCCGATATGCCCGTTCGGCCGGAACTGGCCGAACCAACACGACCCGTACCGGCCAAGCCGGTTGACGGTCCCCGGGCCACGCTGCATATCGTCGTTGAACCGCGATAATCATTCCTTCATCCGGCATTTCCATACCTTACGGATTGCTGATCCGCTTGAACATGTCCGGCAGTTGCGTCAGGTCAAATCCTTCCGCGACGACCGTTTGTTCGGCATTGGCAAGAACCAGCCAGGGGAGACAATCAATCCGCCACTCGGTAAGGCGCTCTGAAGTCAGATGTTTGTCATCGGGAGGCGGAAGAGATCCGGATACGAACGGAATCTGATTGGTTATAACCCAATGGTCCGCCTTTTCACGACTGCCCGGTTCGGTCTCCACGAGCAAGACTCCAATCCCCCGTTTGGAAAACTCTTCATTCTTCAGGGCCAATTCGCGAACCCGCGTTTGGGAATCCGCTTGTGCCACATCCCAGAAACATAGAAGGACCGGTTGGGTCGATTTCCGTTCCCACTTTCCTTTTCCCGCCAGGACATCGAGGTTTCGAACTGTTTTTACAATCGGATACGGAATTACGGCGTCAGGACCTTTCGGCAGGTGCCCCTGAGCATCCACATGAAAACGACTGTTCCGTAACCATACAAACTCGGGATCAACAACATGGTGAATTCCGGAGGTATTCAGATAGAAGGGGATTGTTGCTCCGTCCAATACTTCAGTCGGTTCAAATGATTTCAGTTTATCATGATCCGGATTCATGATAACCTCCGTGCGACGAATCTTTTCGCGGGATTCGTACTTTTCCCCCTTGCCGTTATTATGGACCACTCGCTCTTGAACCTCCACCGGGATCCAGATGCCGTCCACCTGCTTGAATTGAATGTCCTGCTGTGCATAATAGATCAGCGAATCGGGTGGCATCGTTCCGCCGTTCCAGAGATCTCCCGGTTTTTTCTGCATATAGGCCCGGGCGATCTGCCAGTCGTGGTCGGCGTCGAACCAGATTTGATAGCGACCGCACTTGCATTGGGTCTCCAGCAGCCAACAGGTGCCGCCGTTGATTTGTGTCGGTTGTTTGGCGACCGTCAATTTCTCGACGCCACGAAGGATCGTATCCACTCGTTTCTGGTTATCGCAATAAAAAAACCCCCACAGACATCCCCGGATTTCGTCGAATTGTTTTTTTCCGGGATTGACCCACAGAATCCCGCGATGGCCGGGCTTGAGGGTAGAATCAAACTGATACGAAGTCTTGCCATCCCACAGATGCAGATTGGTTGCGGCCTCTTCTGGTGGCGTATTCTCACGACGAAGGCCGATATGGCCCCACATGCGATTGTACCACTTGGCCCGTTGTCCGTCCGAACGGCTTTCGATGATCGCCGTCGGCTTGCCGTCGCCCTTGAGATAATGGATCTGGGACCGTTGCGAGGTCGAACGGATTTCAATGGGAATCGTCTCTTCCCGGATGATGAACGACTTGAGCTTGTCTTGTGTGGCGGCGTAATGGTCCAAAATTTCAGTCGCGGTGGGTGGATGGGTTACCTGGGCTGAACAAACGATAGACAGATTCAATAGGTTTGCGACAACGGAGGATATCTGGATTGAACCCGAGCGAAAGATTGAAACAATTTGCATCTTCATTGGTGCATCCCCGCATGATATCGTTTCTCACAATCTCCGGTTCAGATCCCCGACATCTTCCACTCGCTGCCGATCTGGACAAGCGTGGCGTCCAGTTCAAAGCGGTCACCCGGCATAAATGATGTGCTCCCGTCACCCATCGCGAATGGTTCTTTCACGGTGCACAACCAGGTTACTTCCAGACCATTAACCCCCTGGACCTGGCGGGTAACATCAACCGGTGAACCGAGCGATTTTAGACATCGATTGAATTCGATCTCTCCCGGATTTTGGGGATCATGAAGGATCTGTTGAAGTTGAACGGCATCGGGAGCGCCTTCCACGAAGCACTCGGGCAATTGATCAACCTGTCCGGTTTCCAGCAAATTGATAAACGAGGTCACGGTGTCGTTGGGGGTATCAAAACGAACACCCACCGTGCCCATCAATCCTCCCCCAAAACCCATCCCTCCAAAACCCACGGAACCACCCGCAACCATCATACCCCCTTGCTCTTGTGGGCTCTCGGAAACCAAATCGACAACCGAATCGCCGCGTATTTCTGGGTTATCTGAGGAATCCATCGAGGTTGATTCAATCCAGCTCGTAAAGTCCTCATCCTGCGAGAGAGTCGAAGCGGAGGAAAGATTCGTCGTATCTGCGGCGGGTTTTGCGGATCGAGCCGGGATGATATCAGAATCAGATAGTAAGGGATTCGCCACTGAAGGATAGACCGCCTTTGGATGATTGTGATAGACGATATATCCGGCCGTACCGAGAGCGGCCACGACGACCGCAACCGCCAGCTTGGACGCCAGGCCCAATCCGGTCGCTGTTCCCGCCGCTGAAGCTCCGGCCGTCACCGTCCCGGCCGCTGCGGAACCGGAAACGGCGGCCGTTGTCCCCACCATCGCCATCTTGCCGAGTTCCTCCAGAACCCCGGCCGGCGCCGCTTCCACAAACGCGTTGATCAACATCATTCCCAATCCAGCCCCGGCCACGAGAATGCCGCGCCGTTCGAGGGACTGGCGAAGCTGATCCAGAGCGGTTTCGACCCGCCGCGAAATCGTCGCCTGGCTGACCTGTTCGGCTTCGGCGATCCGGTTCATGCTCTGCCCCTGCAGAAAATGGCATGTTAGAATTCTCCGGAGCGATTCCTCCAGTTCATCGATCGCCTCATCCACATACGGCGAGACCTCCTGCCACTGATCCGCTCGCTGGAGTTTTCCCGCGCAGTATTCCTTTTCACAATGCCGCCGGTTACTTTCCCGGCGGATGCGGTCCACCGCTTTGTGGGTCGCCACGCGGTGCAGCCAACTGATCAGCGATTCGCGGACCTGGTCGGCATGTTTGACCAGTTGAAAAAAAGTTTCCTGCGCCGCGTCGGCCGCTTGTTCGGGATCCCCCAGAATCCGCCGGCAGGTTCCATAGACCATCCCGGCGTAAAGCCGTACGATTTCGGAAAAGGCCTCGGCGTCCCCGCGCCGGGCATATCGCTCCAACAGCATGGCTTCCGGATTCGGCATAACAGTCTCCTTTCGATTGTCCAGGATTTGTGAATTCCCGACAATAAGTCGCCGCCGAAGCTCTTTTCATTCACCCAATTGACAATTTTTCGTAAATAGTTTACCCTGAAACCATGCGAATGAACATTGAAAACAGTATTCTGATCCTGATCGATGTGCAGGGTAAGCTTGCCCAGCTTATGTACGACAGGGAACGGCTCTTTGCCAACCTCCAGATCGTCGTCAAGGGGGCCAGGATTCTCGGCGTGCCGATCCTCTGGTGCCAGCAGAACCCCCGGGCTCTGGGGCCGACAATTTCCGAACTGACCGGGCTTCTGGAGGGAATTTCTCCGATCGACAAGATGAGTTTCAGTTGCTGCGGCGATATGGCATTCCAGGATGCCCTTCTTAAAACCGGCCGCAATCAGGCCGTCCTGTGTGGAATCGAGTCGCATGTCTGCGTGTATCAGACGGCCGCCGACCTGCGAATCAAAGGGTACGATGTCGCCGTCGTCGCCGACGCGGTCTCCTCACGAACGGCGGAGAATAAGCAGACCGCTTTGTCGCGGATGCAATCGGAAGGTGTTTGCGTAACCTCCACGGAGATGCTGCTCTTTGAGTGGATGAGAACCGCAACACATGCACAATTCAAAGAAGTCGCTCGATTGGTTCGTTAAGCCACGGATTGGAGAGGGGATCACTTCTTTGATTTCGAGCTTTCCGTTTTTGTCACAGGGGCCTGCGTGGCTGTCGTCGTTGCCGCAGTTGCGGATGCTCCAGCGGTTTCCTTCGATTCGGATTTCTTGACCGGCGATTCGGCGCCCTCTTTGCCCTTGGAGGCGGAACCCGAACCTTCTTCTTTCTTCCTGGCCTGGGTGTAATTGTCGGAGCGATAATCGGTGGCGTAGAAACCGCTGCCCTTGAAGATGATTCCGGCGCCGGTTCCCAGCAAACGCTGCAGAGAGGTTTTGCCGCATTCCGGACATTTCTTTATCGGTTTGGCCGTAATCGACTGAAACTCCTCGAAACGGTGGCCGCATTGTTGGCAAGCATATTCGTAAGTGGGCATGGCTATTTCCCCGTTGCGTCGGCGCCATCGGCGTCGTCGGTTGTTTCTTCCGAAGTCGGCTCGGACGGCAATTTGTTGACGATGACCTTGCTGGGTCGAAGAGTTTGTCCGCGATACATGTAGCCCCCTTGATACTCCTCCAGAACCATCCCATTCGGCTTATCGGCTTCCGCCCTGAATGTCAGCGCTTCATGTATCGAAGGATCGAAGGGTTTTCCTACCGAAGCAACCCTTTCTATACCCTGCGACTTGAGCGCATCCAGCAGGTGTTGATATACCATCCGAATGCCGGCGATCCAGCTTTGCATGGCTTCCGGACCAGCGGTGGCTGTCTCGGCGCCGTTGAGGGCGTGAGAAAAGTTATCCAGGGAAGTCAGCAACGAACGAAGAAAGGTCCTCTTTTCATACTCCACCGAATCGGCAACCTGTTTGGGCACCCGCTTCTGGAAATTCGCGTAATCGGCTCCCAGCCGCAGATACTTGTCGTTAAGCTCCTGCTTTTCGGTTTTGAGCTGTTCGACCTGCGCTGATAACTCCTGAATTTTCGAATCGGCCGGAGTCATGTCCTTAGCCGGAGTGGGAGCGGCCTTCGAATCAGCCGCGGTCGGCACTGTTTCCGGTGAAGCGTCGTCGGGGGACTTGGATTCATTGTCTTCTTTCATCTCGTTCTTCGGATTTTTCGGTTTATGAAACATAATGGCCCTTCGAAGAAATCCGGTTATCGGCTATTTCCAAAATGCTGTTTGAGTTTATCAAAGAAGCCCTTACTCTCGGGCATCACCTGGCGATCTTCAGTTTCGGCGAACGCCCTCAGCAGTCGTTCCTGTTCCGAGGTCAGACGCCGCGGGATTTCGATGGAGATCCGTACCAGTTCATCGCCCTTGTGTCCGGTTCGCAGGTCGGCGATTCCTTCGCTCTTGATACGGAATAGACTTCCATGCTGGGTTCCCGGGGGAACGCGAAGCTGCCGCGTGCCATCCAGCGTGGGAACATCAATTGTCGCACCCAGCGCCGCCTGCGTGAAACTGATCGGCACGGTACAAACCAGATCGTTGCCGTCCCGCATCAGGAACGGGTGCGCCTTGACGCGGACATAGCAGTACAGGTCGCCGCGCGGCCCTCCGTTTCGGCCCGGCTCGCCTTCGCCGTTCACCCGAATGCCCTGCCCTTCGTGCACACCGGCCGGAATCTTGACTTCCAGAGTCCGTTGTTTCGGGACCTGGCCGGTGCCGCGACACTTGCGGCAGGGATCGGCGATCACCCGGCCCGCTCCGCCGCACGCCGGACAAGTCGAGACCATCTGGAAAAAACCGCCCAGACCCGCCCGTTGAACCTGGCCGGCACCGCCACAGGTCGAGCAGGGGACAGGCGACGATCCCGGATTGCATCCGGACCCACTGCACACCGAACAGGTATCCTGCCGTGTGAACTCGATGGTCTTCTCGGCGCCGTGGGCAATTTCTTCCAGGGACAGTTCCACGGTCGTTTCAAGATCATAGCCGCGGACGGCCCGACTGGCCGAACGGCGACCTCCGCCGCGACGACCTCCGCCGAAAAAATCGCCGAAGATGTCGCTGAACATGTCGCTGATATCTTCGACATGCATCCGCGAATAGTCGTGCATCCCCGCGCCACGGAGTCCGTCGTGGCCGAACTGGTCATACTGTTTGCGTTTGTCGGCGTCGCTGAGGACTTCGTAGGCCTCGGCACACTCTTTGAATTTGCCTTCGGCCTCTTTGTCGCCGGGATTTTTGTCGGGGTGGTATTTCATCGCCAGCCGGCGATACGCCCGCTTGATGTCATCGGCCGACGCGTTCCGGTTGACGCCCAAGACCTCGTAGTAGTCGCGCTTTGCCATGCAATCCCCGCAAGGGTCCCCTGCGACGGCAACGGGCGACCTCTCTGATCGCCCGTTGTCCGTCGCGGAGTTGGAGTTAGATCACGGCGCCGAATTCGGCCTTTTCTTTTTTGCCTTCCGGCAGTTCGGTGATCAGCACGCTGGTCGTCAGCATCAGGCCGGCGACCGAAGCGGCATTGAGCAGGGCCGTGCGGCACACTTTAGCCGGATCAACAATGCCGGCCTTGAGCATATCCACGAATTCGCCCTTGTTGGCGTCAAAACCCTTATTCTGCTCCATTTCAAGCAACTGGGCCACGACCACATCGCCTTCCAGGCCGCCATTGTTGACGATCTGGCGGGTGGGCGCCTTCAAGGCGCCGACGATGATATCGAATCCGATCTGTTCGTCGCCTTTGGCCTTTGCCTTGGCCTTTAAGACATCCGGAATGGCCCGCAGAAACGCTACCCCGCCACCCGGCACCAGACCTTCTTCAATCGCGGCCTTGGTCGCGTGCAGCGCGTCGTCGAGCAAGTCCTTGCGCTCCTTCATCTCGGCCTCAGTCGGGGCTCCGGCCTTGACTACCGCAACGCCGCCGGTCATTTTGGCCAGCCGCTCCTGCAGCTTCTCGCGATCGTAATCGCTGGTGGTCTTCTCGATCTGATTACGAATCTGATCGCACCGGGCTTCAATGTCTTTCTTCTTGCCGGCGCCTTCGATAATCGTGGTGGTGTCCTTGTTGACCACAATCCGCGCCGCACGGCCGAGCTGCGACAGCTCGATCTTTTCCAGCTTGATGCCGAGATCGTCGCTGATGACCTCGCCGGCGGTGAGGATGCCCATGTCCTGCAGCATCGCCTTACGACGGTCGCCGAAGCCGGGGGCCTTGACGGCACAGACCTTCAGCACGCCCTGCAGCCGGTTGATTACCAGCGCCGCCAGCGCCTCGCCTTCGACCTCTTCGGCCACGATCAACAAGGGCTTGCCCACCTGGGCGATCTTCTCCAGCAGCGGGATCAACTCGCGGACATTGGAGATTTTCTTTTCGTGCAGCAGGATATATGCGTCTTCCAGTTCGGCCTCGAGCGTCTCGGCGTTGGTCATGAAGTACGGCGAAATGTAGCCCTTATCGAACTGCATGCCTTCGACGATGTTCAGTTCGATCTCGGTGCTCTTGCCTTCTTCAACCTCGACGACGCCTTCGCTGCCGACCTTGTCCATCGCCTTGGCGATCATCTCGCCGATGATCTCGCTGTTGTTGGCGCTGATCGTGGCGACTTTGGCCTTGTCATCGTGCGTCTTGACGGGTTTGGCGATCGAGAGAATATAATCCGACGCCACCTGCGCCGCCTTGTTGACGCCGCGCTGCACGGCCACCGGGTTGACGCCGGCGGTCACGAACTTCAGACCTTCGTTATAGATGGCCTCGGCCAGCACGGTCGCGGTGGTTGTGCCATCGCCGACGAGATCGCTGGTCTTGCTGGCGACCTGGTTGACCATCTTGGCGCCCATGTTTTTGAATTTTTCCGGCAGCTCAATTTCCTTGCTGACGGACACGCCGTCCTTGGTCACCTTCGGCGAGCCGAAGCTCTTGTGCAGCAGCACATTGCGGCCCGTGGGACCCATCGTCACGGCCACCGCCGAGGCCAGCTTGGACAAACCCTCTTTTAGAGTCGCCCGAGCCGTATCGTTAAACATCAATTGCTTTGCCATATCGTTTGAACCTCCTGTCCCGCGCCGCACGCGACGGCCGGGCAAGTCGTTATTTGCCTACGATTCCCAGAATTTCCGTTTCCCGCATGATCTTGTACTCGACGCCATCGACCTCGATGTCGCTTCCGCTGTACTTGCCGAAAATCACGCTGTCGCCTTTTTTCACCGACATGGTCCCGCGATTGCCGCTGTCGAGCAGCTTGCCGTCGCCGCAGGCCACGACCTTGCCGATCATCGGTTTTTCCTTGGCGGTGTCCGGCAGAACGATTCCGCCGGCGGTTTTCTCTTCGGCCTCGTTGGGTTGAATGACGACTCGATCATCCAAAGGTCTGATCTTCATAATCTTGCTCCTGATATTGTCTCGTTTTGTCTTCTCGTTTGTGTAGCGCCGATTACATCATATCCATGCCGCCCATGCCACCCATACCGCCCATGCCACCCATGCCTTCGGGGTCCATACCCGGGCCGGCTTTTTCCTTGGCGGGCTGTTCGGTCACGACACAACCGGTCGTCAGCAAGAGGCCCGCGACGCTGGTGGAATTCTGCAGGGCTACGCGGGTCACCTTCACCGGATCGATGACGCCGGCGGCGATCAGATCTTCGAACTCATCCTTGTCGGCATTGTAGCCGAAACCGCCCTTGCCCTCGGCGACCTTGTTGACAATCAAGTTGCCCACGGCGCCCGCGTTGTCGGCGATCTGGTAGCAGGGCATCCGCAATGCGCGGGCCACGATCTCGGCTCCGGTCTTCTCGTCGCCTTCCAGCTTGAGGGCCTTGACGACTTCGATGCAACGCACCAGCGCCACGCCGCCGCCGGCCACGATGCCTTCCTCGATCGCCGCGCGGGTCGCGTGCAGCGCATCCTCGATGCGAGCCTTCTTTTCCTTCATCTCCGCTTCGCTGGCCGCGCCGACATTGATCTGCGCCACGCCGCCGGTCAGCTTGGCCAGTCGCTCCTGCAGCTTCTCGCGGTCGTAATCGCTGGTGGTCTTGTCGATCTCGCTTTTGATCTGGCCGATCCGGCCCTTGATCGCGTCGGAACTGCCGGCGCCTTCGACCAAAATCGTGTTGTCGTTGTCGATGGTGGCCTTTTTGACCTGGCCGAGCATGTTCAGCGTAACTTTCTCCAGTTCGATGCCCAGGTCCTTGAAGATGGCTTGCGCGCCGGTCAGAATGGAGATATCCTCCATCATCGCCTTGCGACGGTCGCCATAGCCGGGGGCCTTGACGGCGCAAACGCTCAAAATCCCACGAAGCTTGTTGACGACCAGTGTCGCCAGGGCCTCGCCCTCGATATCCTCCGCGATGATCAGCAGCGGCCGCTTGGTCTTGGCCACCGCTTCCAGAAGGGGGATCAGCTTGGTAACATTGCTGATTTTGTCTTCATGGATCAGGATATACGGTTTTGTCAGCTCGCAGGTCATCGCGTCCGGATTGGTCACGAAATGCGGCGACAAAAATCCGCGGTCAAACTGCATGCCTTCGACATACTCGACGGCCGTCTCGAAGCTCTTGCCTTCCTCGACCGTGATTACGCCGTCTTTGCCGACGCGCAAAAACGCCTCGGCCATCTTCTTGCCGATCTCGAAGTCGTTGTTGGCCGAGATCGCCGCGATGTTGATGATGTCGTCCTTCTTGCTCATGTCGATCGGCTTGGCGAGGGTCGCCAGCTTTTCGACGGCGGCTTTGGTCGCCTTCTGCATCCCGCGATACAACGCCATTGCGTCGGCGCCGGCCGCCAGGTTGCGGATGGCCTCCTTGAACATCGCTTCGGTCAGCACCGTCGCGGTGGTCGTGCCGTCGCCGGCGATCTTGGAGGTCTTGCTGGCCGCTTCGCGCACCAGTTTGGCGCCCATGTTTTCGACCTTATCGACCAGTTCGATCTCTTCGGCCACCGTCACGCCGTCCTTGGTCACCGTAGGCCCGCCCCATCCCTTGTCGATGATGGCGTTGCGGCCGCGCGGCCCCAGCGTCGCCTTCACCGCCGCCGCAAGCTTCTCCACGCCCGCCAGCAGCGCCTTGCGGGCGCCCGCCTCGAATGATAAATCCTTCACTGCTGCCATAGTTTCTACATCTCCTTATCGTTCGTGTCGCGTTCCGTTTGTCTGTTTTGTCATGCCAACACTTTCTCCATACGCAGCTTGCTTATGCAAACCCGATACCAACCATCCGGGCCGACCCCCTTCTGATAGCTTATAAATCATGTAACCCGTTTTCTTGCAAAGGTTTACAATCTATGCAAACAGCCCATAAAACCCCCACTCAAACCCCAGCCGACTCCCTTTCCTGCCACTTTGTCCCCATCCTTTTCCGCCCTCCACCGCCATCTTGACAGGTAAGTGTAGGGGGGATCGTGGCCGTTTTTTTTGCGCGGGCGGGTTTTAACCCTCCCGCGTCTGTCCGTGGCGTTCCCGTACCTCCTTATGATAACGCTTTTAACTTGACAAAATTCGATAAATATTCTATAATGAATGTCCTGTTGAGGGTGTAGGGGTTCATTTTTCGATCGGAGATATGGGTGATGAAACCATTGGCTTGTCTATGGGTGGGGGTATTTTGTATCTTTTCATCCCATCTCTATGCAGCGACCTACGGCGGCGGCAACGGGACGGCCGAAAATCCGTATCGGATTACAAGCAGGGCGGATTTCCTGGCCTTGGCCGCCGATACGGCAAACTACGATAAGTGCTTCATTCTCACCGCGGATATTGACCTGGCCGGAGAAACCTTCACCACGGCCGTCATCGCTCCGGATACGGATGTGACGGATGGCTTTCAGGGGACACCCTTTACAGGGGTGTTTGACGGGTCCGGGCATATCCTCGATCACTTAACCATTTTTGCGGATGGGAACTTTACGGGATTGTTTGGAGAAGTCCGGTCCGGCGGACAGATCCGGAATCTGGATCTGAATAATGTCGATATTCGTAATGGGGGATATTATGTCGGCGGTCTGGTTGCCCATCTCTATGATGGAACCCTGCGGTCCTGTCATGTGTCAGGTTCCGTCGGTGGCATGGGTTTTGTCGGGGGACTGGTGGGCTCGAGTTTCTTTGGCGCCATCGATTTCTGTCATGCGGACTGTTCGGTAACCGGATTGAGTTCTCATGTCGGGGGGCTGATCGGGTATAATTATGATGGCACCATCCAATCCTGCTATGCCGCGGGGACTACCTATGGAAACGGCACCTATGTCGGCGGATTGGCCGGAAGAAATGACAGCACAATTACTTCCTGTTATGCGACGGGAGCTGTCGCAGGGAATTATTATTTTGTCGGCGGTCTGGTTGGAGCAAATTGGGGATTGATCGATTCCTGCTTCGCAACCGGTTCCGTGAGCGGAATGGGGTATATCGGCGGGCTTGTGGGAGGAGTGGATTATGGTATCCATGCCACGACTCGTTCTTGTTTCTGGGACCAGGAAACCAGCGGAACCAGCGACGGCGTCGGTGACATAGATCCGGATCCTGAAGGATGCCTGGGTAAAATTTCGGCCCAGATGAAAATCCGTTCAACCTTCACCGATGTCAGTTGGGATTTTGTCGGCGAATCGGCCAATGGTACGGCCGATGTGTGGCGGATGTGCGCCGATAGTGTGGATTATCCACGGCTGTCGTGGGAATTTTCGAGCGTGGGTGACTTCGATTGTCCGGACGGTGTGGCAATGGATGATCTCTTCTACCTTGCCTCCCGCTGGTGTGCAACCACGCCCGAAACCGTCGGTGCATCCGATGCCAACGGTGACGGCAAAACGGATCTGGCCGACTTAGCGATCCTGGCCGCCCACTGGCTGAAATAGTCGCTGGCCACTCGTCTCTGGTCGCTGGAGGAAAAAGTGTACGAATGGTTTTCAGTAAATGAACGATAAGAAAGGCCACAGAGATTCACAGAGGAACACAGAGAAGGAAATCTTCTTTTTCTCTGTGATCTCTGTGGCCTCTGTGGCCATTCCTTTGCTTATCCGTGAAGTCCGTGTCATCCGTGGAGTAATTCCACTTCTGCCTTCTGACTTCTTCCTTCTGCCTTATCCCATAATCTCCAGCATCACCACCGACTTGGCCGGCACCGTCGCGGTAAATCCGCCGTCGGTGGGCTTGGCGTCGTTGAAGTCGGCGGGCTTGACGACATCGGGCTTATCGAAGGTGTTGTGCGCGGTCATCGCCCCGGCCGTCAGGACCTGCCCGGCAATGGACTTGGCCTTACTGCCCTGCAGAGTCGCCTCGACCGCGACGGCCTTGCCCGGATTGAGGTTACAGATCGTCACATGGATCTTGCCGTCCTTATCCCTGGAGGCCGAGACATTCACGCCCGGAATCGTATTGTTCTCGAAGGCATAATCCGGCCCCTGCAGTTGCGTCGGCAGCAGCGTCGCATCGTGATGGACCGCATACAGCAGATACACAAAGTAAGTCGGAGTCAGAACCATCTTTTTGTCGTCGGTCAGTACCATCGCCTGCAGGACATTGACCATCTGCGCGATGTTGGCCATCTTCACGCGGTCGCAGTGGTTGTTAAAGATGTTCAGCGTCGAGGCCGCGACCATCGCGTCGCGCAAGCTGTTCTGTTGATAGAGAAATCCCGGATTGGTCCCCGGCTCGACGGCGTGCCAGGCGCCCCATTCGTCGAACATGATCGCGATCCGCTTTTGCGGGTCGTACTTGTCCATGATCTGTTCCTGCCGGTTCAGGAGTTCCTCGATCCGCAGGGCCCGTCGAAGCTGCTCGAACCAGTCCACCTCGGCAAACTGCGTGGCCGAACGGCTTTTCTGGCCCGATCCGCAATAGTAGTGCGGAGCCACGCCCTGCATGTGCCGGCCGATGTCCCGCATGACGACCTCCAGCCAGTTGTGGTCCTCGCCGTTGGGCCCGCAGGCGATCTTGAAGATCCGGTTGCCGCTGTAGTTGCGGACATAGGTCGCGAATCGCCGGTACTGATCGGCGTAAAATTCCGGCCGCATGTTGCCCCCGCAGCCCCAGTTCTCGTTGCCCACGGCGAAATATGTCAGCTTCCACGGCTTTTCCCGGCCGTTCTTCTTGCGTAGTTCCGCCATCGGGCTGACCCCGTCGAAGGTCATGTATTCGATCCAATCGGCCATTTCCTCCACGCTGCCGCTGCCGACATTGCCCGTGATGTACGGCTCGCAGCCGAGTTGTTCGCACAGCTCGAAAAACTCGTGCGTGCCGAAATGGTTATTCTCCGTCACGCCGCCCCAGTGCGTGTTGATCATTGTCGGCCGTTTTTCGCGCGGGCCGATGCCGTCCATCCAATGGTACTCGTCGGCGAAGCACCCGCCCGGCCAGCGCACCACCGGTACGCGGATCGCCTTCAACGCCGCGACGACATCGTTGCGGATGCCGCGCGTGTTGGGGATGGGGCTATCCTCGCCGACCCACAGACCGCCGTAAATGCAGTGGCCCAGATGTTCGGCAAAGTGGCCGTAGATGTTGCGGTTGATCGTGAATTTGCCCTGATCCGCCGCGATCGTCA
>JAAYVQ010000277.1 GCA_012517095.1 Phycisphaerae bacterium
CCCAAAGAAGACCGTTTCCCCCAAACGCGGCCCCAGGCAGGCCCACTTGCTGGCCTCCGATCATACCCTCCATCAGATTGCCGGCGGTGAGTCAAAGTCGAAAACCAAAGCCAAAACCATCACGGCTTCCGCCAAACATGCTATCCCCCTCGACGACGCTGACGCGAATTTCGACAACTTCAACAAATAATCCGGTTCATCGGCCGAAAACTTTGGGAGCATCAACACAATGGGGGTTGATAATGTCGTGATGTTAAAGTCGGTAAAGAAGGTCAATGCTCAACCTATGGAAAGGTTTCAGGCATGATGACGCGTATTTTCATAGCCCTGGTCGGATCGGTTTTGTTGTCGTTGGGCGGAATAGTGAGCGGCCAGGAGAATCAGATTCCCGGCGTCCAACAGATCGTCGAAGGCGCCGGTACTTTGGCCGACACCAGCCTGAAGGCCATGTCCGACGCGGCAACGGCGGCAGAGGACTGGTTCGAGAAAGACCTTCTGTCCCACCCCGGCAGCTTTCTGTCGCGCAAACTACTGGAGCCGACGGGCTTGACTCTGGGTATCGGATCCACAAATATCTACCAGCAAAATGTTCGCGGCGGCCTGAGCACGCACAGTCGGGCGGGACGAGCTTCGGGCAGTTATGACCTCGAGTTGGCTGGAGACCTCAAGCGGCTATTGGGCCTGGAGGGCGGAATCTACCTGTCGGCCGAGGGGTCCTGGTCGAAATCCGGCGGCATCAACGACCCGGCCGTCGGAAGTTTCTTCGGGGTCAACGGCGACGGCGCGACGCGGGAGGCCTTGGCGATTTCGCAGATTTGGTATGAACAGGCCTTCTTTGATGAGACCCTGCGTATCCGTTTCGGCAAGATCGACATCACGGGCGGTTTTGATTGCGGGGGCAACACAGTGGCCTTCGACGGCAATGCTTATGCCAATGACGAGACCACCCAGTTCCTCAACGGAGCCCTGATCAACAATCCGACGATCCCCTTCCCGGACTACGGATTGGGGGTGGCGACCATTTACAATCCCGTCGATTGGTGGTACCTCGCGTATGGATGCACTGACGCGCAGGCGGACTATCGCGAAACGGGCTTCAACACGGCATTCCACGACGAAGATTACTGGTTCCACATCGCCGAGACCGGCATTGTGACCACGATCGACTCGGCTCATGGCCCGCTACCCGGGGCTTATCGTGTGGGCATCTGGTATGACCCGCAGGACAAAGAGACTTTCGATACCGGCGTAACCTGGCGGGACGACACGGGCTACTACTTCAGCGGCGACCAGATGATCTGCAAGGAAAATGACACCGCCGAAGACTGCCAGGGTCTGGGCGTGTTTGGCCGCTACGGCTGGGCGGAAAGCCGGGTCAACGACATATCGAATTTCTGGAGCGTGGGTCTTTCCTATCGGGGCTTGTTCGAGGGCCGCGACGAGGACACGCTGGGATTAGGGTACGCCCAGGGCTTCTTCAGCGATCTGGCCGGGTCTGGATACACCCAGGACTACGAAGCCGTCTTTGAATTGTACTACAGCGCCGTGATCAGTGACCACTTCGTACTGAGCCCTTCGATTCAGTATCTGGTCAACACCGGGGGCGACAGGAATATCGGCGACACCTTCGTGATCGGGGGCCGGCTCCAGATATCCTTCTAATTACCTATCGAATATCCTCTAAAGGGGGGGATCCCCCTCGACGACGCCGAGGCGAATTTTGACAACTTCAACAGATAATCTCTTGTGTAGTAGTTTCATCCGGTACCCCGGGTGGGAGATTCCCACCCGGGGTCATTTTTGTGTTCAAAAACGGGTCAACTCCTTTTGAACCGCGGCGAGGATTTCCTCCTCTGCGACTACCGCTATTTTTTTCCCCCCGCGATATAAATACCCCTTTCCACTTCCCGCACAAACCGCCAGATCGGCGTCAGCCGCTTCGCCCGGCCCGTTGACGATACATCCCATCACCGCCACGCGGATCGGCCGATGAACCTTCGCCAACAACTTCCGCACTCGACGCGCCAAACCCACCACATCCACCTGGCATCTCCCGCAGGTAGGGCAGACGATCAGTTCCGGCACCGACTCTCTTCGCAAACCCAGCGCCCGCAAAATCGCCCGCCCGCAGATCACCTCCTGCACCGGATCCCCCGCCATGCTGACGCGAATCGTATCGCCGATCCCCTCAGCCAGCAGCGCTCCCAGAGCCACCGCCGATGGAATCGTCGCATCTTCCACCAGACCCGCGTGGGTCAGTCCCACATGAATCGGATAGTCAAACGCCTCGGCGATTGCCCGATTGGCTTCGATCGTCCGCGCCACGCTGGCGCTTTTGACGCTGAGCACCAGATTTTCAAACCGCCGCTTCTCGAACAGCCGCACATACCCCATCATTTCCTCAACCATCAGATTGACGCGCTCCTCGGCCGGAACATCGCCGGACTTCAGGTCTCGGATGCTGGCCTCGTTGACCCCGATTCGCACGGCAATCCCATGATCGCGGGCACAGTCGATCAC
Organism: Phycisphaerae bacterium; assembly: GCA_012517095.1. Taxonomy (GTDB): domain Bacteria; phylum Planctomycetota; class Phycisphaerae; order Sedimentisphaerales; family Anaerohalosphaeraceae; genus FEN-1350. The sequence continues at coordinate 2,521 of JAAYVQ010000277.1, forward strand.
CCGTTCGATCTGGTGAGGATCTTTGATATTGCCGGGATTCAGCCGGATCTTCGCCGCGCCCGCCTCGATCGCCTCCACCGCGCGCTCGGGCGAAAAATGAATATCCGCAATCAACGGTACTTCGACCTTCCGTACGATTTGCGCAAAGGCCTCCGTGTCCGCCTTCGTCGGCACCGCCAGCCGCACCAGGTCGCATCCAGCCGCCGTCAGCTTGCGGATCTGCCGCAGGCACGCCGACACATCCGTCGTTTCCACCTTCGTCATCGACTGTACGGCCACGGGGCTCTGCCCCCCGATCCGAACCTGTCCGATGAATACTTCTTTACTGATTCGCCTCTGCATATCGTTTGCCCGCCAAATGGATTCCGTCATTCCGGCGTTGGATTTTCATTGGAATACATCCCCGCACACGGCTATTGTAGAGCCCCGCTCCACTTCCGGCAACCGATTTTCTCTGTATTGTGATTGTGGACAACTCGAAAGTTTTGGTATTCTTCTCGACAAGAACAGGAGAACCTACTACGATGCAGGCAAAAGGATTTCACATGAAACCAACCATCAGCAGACGAGAATTGTTAAAGCTCGCGGCCCTTTCGGCCTCCTCGACAATCCTTCCATCCGGTTGCATGAATGCCGGTCAATCAACCCGACAGGGCACCAGGCCCAATATCGTCATTATCTTCCTCGACGATTCCGGCTGGTCGGATTTCGAACCCTTCGGCCGCCATGCCTACAAAACCCCGAATGTCGAACAGTTGGCCGGTGAAGGTTGCCGCTTCACCAACTTCTATGTCCCTCAGGCCATCTGCTCGGCCTCTCGCGCCGCCCTCCTCAGCGGCTGCTATCCCTGCCGCACCAAGGTCTTCGGCGCCCACGGTCCCAAAGACGCGGGGCTGAACCCCAAGTATGCGATCATGTCCGAGGTCTTCGCCGCCGACGGATATCGAACCGCCATTTTCGGAAAATGGCACATCGGCGACCAGGACGGTCGCCGCCCCTGGGACAGGGGATTTCACGAATCCTGCGGACTGCTCTATTCCAACGACATGTGGGAGCATCACCCCGAAAATCCGGAGTATTGGGGTAAATATCCTCTCCAATATTTCGAAAACGGCCTCGTTAAAATCCCGCGTGTAACCCAAGAGGATCAGTCCCACCTGACCACCTGGTACACCGAAAAGGCCGTCGATTTCATCCGCCGCAACAAGGATAACCCCTTTTTCCTCTATGTCCCCCACTCCATGCCCCATGTCCCCTTGTTCGTCAGCGAAAAATTCGCCGGCAAGTCCGGGGTGGGCCTCTACGGCGATGTGATGATGGAACTGGACTGGTCCGTCGGGCAAATCAATCAATCGCTGAAGAATAATGGAATCGAGAACCATACCTTCATCGTTCTCACCAGCGACAATGGACCCTGGACTTCCTACGGAAATCATTCGGGCCGGACGCCCTTCCGCCAGGCCAAAGGTACCAGCTTTGACGGCGGCGTCCGCAGCGCCTGTTGGATCAAGTATCCGGGAATGCTTCGTCCCGGCACCGTCAGCGATCGCATCTTCTGCACGGTTGACCTGTTCCCCACGCTGGCCACGATCTCCGGCATACCGCTGCCCAAAAATGAAATCGACGGCCGCAATGTCTGGGAGTGGATCAGCGGCAATCCCAGTGCCGTCAACCCTCATGACTATTACCCCTTCTCCACCGGCTCGGTCTTCGAAGGCATAATCTCCGGCGACGGCCGGTGGAAACTTCATCTCCCCCATGCCTATCGAACTCTCGTCGAACCCGGCCGCGACGGATCGGCCGGAAAATACCGGCAGGAGAAAATCGGTCTGTCCCTTTTCGATATGCGCCATGATCCTCTTGAGACCACCGATGTCAAAGACCAATATCCCGAGGTCCTCGCGCGTCTCCTGGCCTTTGCCGAGCATCATCGCAAACAGTTTTATCCCCGGCAAATCTGATCGGATCGCTCCCCGCCGATTCGGATTTTGATTGCATATCCGCGAATTTTTGTTTCAATGGGGCACGATCCAAACGAAACCCAGAACCGAAATGGAAGTCGGATGATCTTTACGCTGCACCGGTACCTATTCCGCGAACAATTGCGGGTCTTTGTGCTGACGACTATCGCATTGTCGATGATGCTCAGCATGGGTCTGATGCTGCGCCCCATCCAGGATTACGGTGTCGCCCCCAGCCAAACCCTTCGCTTGCTCGGATACTTTTTGCCGATCACCCTGGTGTTCGTCCTGCCCATGAGCGCGCTGTTCGCGGGGGCCCTGATTTATGGCCGATTCGCCTTCGAAAACGAGCTCGACGCCTGTCGTGCCAGCGGAATCAGCGTCATGACCGTCATTCTCCCCGGCCTGTTTTTGTCTCTCCTGATCTCGATTGCCACGCTGGTCCTGAGTTTCTATGTCGCCCCCAACTTCGTCCACCGGGCAGAACGGGCGGTCAAGGCCAACGCCAAGCAAATTCTCTTTCGCAACCTGCAACGAAAAGGGTTTTATGACATCGAAGGCCGATGGATTGTCTATGCCGATCGGGCCGATCCCGCACACGATATGATTTACGGCGTAATCATCGTTGAAGTGTACCATGACCGCGTCCGCAAATTCATCACCGCTGAATCCGCCAAGATCCTCATCGATAGTAAAAGCCAGTTCAACGAAATCACCGTCGTCGCCAGTCAGACCCGGCAGATTGACGAATTCGCTCAGTTCGATTCCGGGCAATTGTCCTTCACCGGCCGTTTCCCCCCCCTGTTGGCCGACAATGTCAAATTCCAGACCATCGACCAGATTAAACGCATCCGCGCCAATCCGCTCGAATTCTATCCCACTCGGACCATGGCCCTCAAGGTCCGCACGCAACTGGCCGGTGAATTGCTCGGTTCGGCCATCCTCCAAAAAATGAACAAGCCGGAGGATTATTTCGAACTCGTCGGCGAGGACCGGATCGTCCTGATGAGTGTCCATGCCGTCACGCCCGCCGATAAGGATATCGGCAAGCTCCTCTTTGACGGCCCGATTCGCTTATTGGAGCTGGACCCGGATCGTCAGAACCTGACCTGTCAATGGGACTGCCAGAGCGGCTATTTGTATTTCGACGGCGACTCGATCAACGCCCCCATGGATCTGGTCCTCGATAGTCCTTCCTGGGACCGCGGCGGCGGCGTCAAGGGGATCGCCGGAAAACATGTCATCAAAAATCTGCGGCTGCCGGATTCCATCGAATCCCAGTTGACCGAGGATCGTCTGCTGTCACAGATCGACCAGATACCCACCCTCCTGCAAAAACCCAAGCCCACCCGCCAGTTACTTCAGCTTCGTAACCAGCTCCGCCTTTTCATCGCCAAAACCACCAACCAGATCCGATCCGAGGTCCACTCCAAACTGGTTCTGGGTCTGGGTTGCACGACGCTGATTTTAACCGGTATTGCTTTGGGAATTCGGTTCCGCGGAGGTCACCTGCTCAGCGCTTTCGGCGCCAGTTCCATCCCCGCCGCCGCTCTGATTATTTGTATCCTGGCCGGCAAGGATATGGCCAAGAACCCGGCCGCTTCCGTCGAGACCGGCCTGCTGATCATGTGGTGCGGCCTGCTGGCCCTGACGATTCTGGCCCTGGTTCTCTACCGTAAACTGACCCGGACATGAGAGTCCCTATGAAGATTCTCGATAAATATGTCGCCAAAAATTTTATCGTCGGCTATTGCATTACGGCCTTTGTCCTGGTCGGCCTGTGTCTTCTGATTGATTTGTTCATCAACCTTGACGAGTTCACTGAACGATCCGGCGAGGGGATCCGCACCGTCCTGTTCAATATCGGCGGTTATTACCTCACGCACAGTGCCGTCTGGTTCCGCGATCTGGCCGGCTTTATCACCGTCATCGCCGCGGTTTTCTCCACTGCCCGTATGACCATCAGCAACGAGTTCATCGCCGTCATGGCCTCGGGCGTCTCACTCAAGCGCGTTATCGTCCCGATTCTGATTCTGTCATTCCTCTCGACCTTCCTGCTGGTATTCGATCAACAATATGTCATTCCGAAAATTGCCCATAAACTCGTTCGGGACCGCGACGAACCGACCGAAGGGAAAAGCATCGCCAACCTCTGGTTCATGCCGGATGACAAGGGATCCCTGATCTGTACCCGAAGATATGAAAACCAGACGATGATCTTTCCCACAATCCTGCTGCGAAAACCCATCACCGAGACGATCCACTGGCAGGTCACGCACATCATTCGTGCCGATTCCGCCCGCTACGACGCCGACCGAGGCGGCTGGGCCCTGACCGGCGGCCAGATCATGCCTCTCGGGGGAGGAGCGGGTGACTCCGACTTGTCGGAAAATCTCCTCCAGACCAAAGCGATCGAATTCTACGAAAGCTCTCTGACCCCGCGGGAGATCCCGCTTAAGCAACAGGAAGGATACAAGTCGCTCCTCAGTTCGGCGCAACTGGCCGCCCTCGAGCACCAGCAGCGCCGCGTCAAAGACCTGGCCGAGTTGTACCTTCAGAAACACCTTCGCATCACCGACCCAATCATGGTCCTGATCATGCTCCTGATCACTCTGCCCATCCTGGTCTGTCGTGACCCCAAGACCATGAAATCCGCCATTCTCACCAGCTTCGGTCTGTCGGCACTATGCTTTCTGGTCTCATTCGTCTGTAAGCTGATGGCCACAGAGGATACCCTCTTCGGCCGTGCCATCCCCGAGATCTGGGCCTGGGCCCCCATCGCCATCTTCTTTCCCATTGCCCTCCTCGAATTCGACTCCATGAAAACCTGAGAAAGTATCTTCCAAACTACTTCCCCTTCAAGTTGATGTCTTTACACGCTCTTTTCCGACCTTAAAGTCAGTCGTCAAGTTCCCATTTCTTCACCGATGACCGGTACATCCAACATTTATTGGAGTATTTAATATGACAGCGCTACAGGGGCTCAAGAAAATGGAATCGGAATGCCGATGATTCTCCCAACACGAGTTTGTTGGGAAGGATCGAGTATGACGTATGAGCAGATGGCTTCGCTGCAACCGGCGTTGGCGAAGTTGC
>JAAYVQ010000278.1 GCA_012517095.1 Phycisphaerae bacterium
CACTTAATCCGCGATGTGCACGGCCAACCGCTGCGGCGCGGAATTTATGTGGACGCGATCTACGACATCGGGCGGATCGAGAATGTGCATTTCAATCCGTGGTGGAGCAATCGGCCCAAACTGTTCCAGTGGCAGATGCAGAATGGCGAGGCGTTTGTTTTCGGGCGGACGGACTGGCAGTATGTGTATAATACCTTCTGCTTTGGGTATGCGGTGGGATACAAATTCATCCAAACCAAGGCCGGGGTGTGCAACGGAAACTTCAGCGGGATCGGGGCCGACGATTGCTACACGGCGCTGGTCGTCGAGAATTGCGCGCCGTTCGGGTTGCTGATTACCAACGGCGAGTTTGTGTCGTTTCACGGGCCGGACCCGACAATGATCCGCGTCGATGCAGCCAACAACGGCAGCGTGCGGTTTGTCAATTGCGCGTTTTGGGGACCGTGCAACCAGATCGCGCGGGTCGAGGGCAAGGGGACGGTGGGATTCGGCGATTGCACTTTCGTGCAATGGGGGGGGCAGGCAAAGGACCGCTTCGCGCTGGATATCGTCAGCGGGACGGCGCTGGTTCGCGGTTGCGAATTTCGGCAGGACCTGCAACAGATTCGGCTGGGCGAGGGGGTTCGCCGCGCAGTGATCACGGGCAATGTGTTCGCCGGCGAACAGCGGATTACAAATACCTCGAAAGGTAAAGTAGAGATCGGTTTGAATGTCGGAGAGAGGTGAAAACGGCGTGAAAGGAATCTCGATCCATGGTTGAGTCCATCCATGACAATCAACACCCTGTTGAGGATATGGCCGATGCGTATCAACGCCAGGTTGAAGCGGTGTATTCGGCCCTGGGGACATCGCGCGATGGATTGACGGAGGCCGAGGCACAGGCACGACTTGCCAGGCAGGGTCCCAACCAGATCGTCGGGCGCAAACGCGCGACGGCGTTCGGGCTGTTTTTCCGGCAGTTTTTGAATCCGCTGGTGTATCTTCTGGCGGGAGCGGCGACGCTCAAGGCGGTGGTCAAGGGGCCGGTGGATGCGCTGACGATCGTGGGAGTTCTGCTGTTCATGGCGATCGTGGGATTCATCCAGGAATTTCGGGCCGGCAAGGCGATGGATGCGTTGCTGCAACTGGCGGCGCCGCGGGCCAAAGTGCGCCGCGGCGGACAGCTTCGAGTGGTTGCGGCCAAAGAGCTGGTTACGGGGGATGTGGTGGTTTTGGAGGCGGGGGATCAGACGCCGGCCGATGCGCGGCTGATCGAGGCAGTTGACCTGAAGGTCAACGAATCGTCGTTGACGGGGGAATCGCTGCCGAGCGGAAAACAGGTCGAGGCGATCGAACATGAGGCGCCGCTGGGGGAGCGTCGAAACATGATTTATAGCGGTACGGCGATCGTGCTGGGTCGGGGGCAGGCGGTTGTAACGGCAACAGGGATGCGTACCCAGATTGGTCGGATCGCAGCGGCCGTGCGGGGGATCACGCAGGGCAAGACATCCCTGCAGAAGAGCATCGACCAACTGGGCCATTGGCTGATCTGGATCGTGCTGGGAGTCTGCGGGTTGCTGATCGTGCTGGGTCTGTGGAATCGTCTGAGCCCCGTTGATGTGCTGATGCTGGCGGTGGCGGCGGCGGTGGCGGGGATTCCGGAGGGTTTACCGGCGGTGGTTACGGTGGTATTGGCGACGGGGATGCAGCAGATGGCGCGCCACTCGGCAATTGTCCGTAAACTGATCGCGGTGGAGACACTGGGCTCGACGACGGTGATCTGTTCGGACAAGACCGGGACACTGACCCTGAACCAGATGACGGTTCAGGCGATCTTTGCCGACGGCCGGACGATCGAGGTGAGTGGGCAGGGGTACCGGCCGGAAGGGAGCTTTTCGCATGACGGCAAAACGGTTTCCGTCGAGGCCGGCTCGACGCTGGAAAGCTGTTTGCGGATTGGGCTGTTGTGCAATGACGCCGGTTGGAGGGCCGAGGGCGAGGGCTATGCCATCGTTGGAGATCCAACTGAGGGGGCGTTGATTGTGGCGGCGGCCAAGGCGGGAATGGATAAGGCCGGACAAGAGGCAAGGTATCCACGGCGGCAGGAGATTCCGTTTCAGAGTCAGCGGCAATATATGGCGACGCTGCACGGAAGTATTGAGGGCGGGATGGTTTGCGTGAAGGGCTCGCTGGAACGATTGATGCCGATGGCCGGGCGACAAATGCGCCAGGGCCGATGCACGGAATTGTCGGAGTCGGGTCGAACCGAATGGACGGCGGCGGCCGAATCGATGGGCGGCAAGGCGATGCGGGTTCTGGCGATGGCGATGGCCGAGCCACCGAAAGAAGGGGTCGCGCTGAATGAGGAATGGCTGCAGGGACGGCTGTGTCTGGTCGGTTTGTGCGGGATGATCGATCCGCCGCGGCAAGAGGCCCGGCAGGCGATAGCGACCTGTCATCGCGGCGGGATCCGGGTGGTGATGGCCACGGGGGACAACATTCACACGGGTCGGGCGATCGCTTCGGAACTGGGAATCCGGGGCGGCGTAAGTGTGTCGGGAAGTCAATTGGCCGAGATGAGCGACGAACAACTCCGCCGGACGGTCGAGGATACGGGCGTGTTCGCCAGGATCGAACCACTGCACAAGTTGCGGATTGTCCGGGCGTTTCAGAGCCGCGGGCATGTCGTGGCGATGACGGGCGACGGGGTTAACGACGCGCCGGCGCTGGAGGCGGCGGATATCGGGGTGGCGATGGGGATCACGGGAACCGATGTGGCCAAGGAATCGGCGGATATGGTGCTGGCAGACGATAATTTCGCGACGATCGTCACGGCCGTGGAGGAGGGTCGGGCGATTTTTCAGCGGCTGCGGAATGTCGTATTCTTTTTGATGACGACCTGTTTTGGAGAGTTACTGTCCCTAACCCTGGCGATGGCGTTTGTCGGGGAAGCGTCGCTGGTACCGCTGCAGATTTTGTGGATCAACCTGGTAACCGGGGCGCTGGTGGCGATCCCGCTGGGACTGGAGCCGCAGTCGGGTGACGAGCTGGACTGGCCACCGCGCGATCCGAAGGTCGGGCTGCTGTATCCGGGGATGCTGTTGCGAATCGGGGCGTTGTCGAGTATGCTGGGGATCGGGGCGCTGCTGGTATTTGTCTGGACGCTGCGGAATTACGAGATTCACGAGGCGCGGACGATGACTTTCTGCAGCATCGTGGCGTTCGAATGGTTTCTGGCCCTGAACGCCCGGTCGGATCGGCGGACGGTTTTTCAGTTGGGATTGTTCGGCAATCCGTGGCTGTGGGTGGCACTGGGTGCGGGGTTTGTGCTACAGGGGATGGTGATCTATACGCCGTTTTTGCACCGGTTTTTCGACACAGTCTCCCTGCGGCCGTTTGAGTGGGGCATTGTAATCTTGCCCGGCCTGTTGATCTTCGCGATCGAGACCCTCCGCAAGCGGATTGCGCCGGGCTTGTTCTCGACGGGGCAATGGACCAGACGAAAATCGGATGGGGCGGAAAGAAAATTGGGAGAGGCGTGAAAATGAAGAAAGGGGAGATATGGGGCGGATGGGACAAGTGGGTGTATGGGGGATGATCCTGGGTATCGGTTTGTCGGCCGGTGGCTGTTCGGCCGCGTCGGCCACGGTGAAATTTGTTGAAGGCGATCTACAGGCAGTTTTGGATTCGGCGCCACAGGGCGCGATTGTGGCGTGTGAACAGAGTCAGCCGCTGATCGTCGGCAAGACTCTCCGGATCATTCGGCCGGTTACGCTGCGCGGACTCAAGGCCGGGTTGCCGGAAAAATTGGGGGACACGGTCTTGCTGACGGTGGAGAGTGAAGGCGTGACCCTGACGGACCTGGAACTGCACGGGAATTACGATTCGGTGGATCAGGATCACCGCGCGCCGCTGATCCATATCAAGGCCGGAAAATTTCGGGTCGAGCGGTGCCGATTTTTCGACGCCAGCAAAGACGGCATCATGATTACACCGGATGACGGAGCCGGCGATCTCGTGGGCGGGATCGTCCGCAACATCGAGGCGGTCCGCATGGGGCGCGATGTCGTGTCGATCAGCGGGGGCAACGGCGGCCAGCGGATTCGGAATATGACGGTGGAGAAGGTTCGCCTGGCGAAGGGGTATTTCCGCGGCGCCGTCGAGGTTAGCGATGGGACGGACAACATTGCTATACGGCATGTTTACGCCGAGGATGCGGTGTATGCGATCGATGTGCAGGACCACGGCGCCAGGATCGAAGGCAAGCCCGCCCCCTGCGCGCCCAACACCAACATCGCGTTTGAGGATATCACGGCCGTCAACTGTAAGCATCTGATCCGTACGGCCAATCACGATCTCGGACACGCCGGACTTTCGCTTCGAGATCTGCGGGCAACGAATTGCCGGGAGCCGGTGCTGATCACCAACACAAAGCAAGTACGGCTACAGAACCTGACGATTATCAACGAGCCGGAACTGAAGAAGCCGCCGATCGCGATCCGCAACTGCAATGAGGTGAAATTGCGGGATGTCACGATTACCGGGCTGCGGGAAGGGACTGCGCCGATCGACGGGCGGAATACCTACAACCTGAAGGTCGAAAACCTTCAATTGTAACGAACCCCGATCGAGCTGGGCGCAATAAAAAGGCCCCGCGGGGTGCAGGGCCTTTGGCGTCATTGCGGTGACGAATTACATCGGAACCACATGGGTCGCGCACGGACCTTTCTTGCCTTGGCCGATCTCAAACGAGACCTTCTGGTTCTCGTCCAGTGTCGCGCGGCCGGCCATCTGGATTTCCGAGTAATGGACAAACAGATCCTGTCCGCCATTGTCGGGAGTGATAAAACCAAAACCCTTTGTCGAATTAAACCACTTTACTGTACCTGTACTCACTACATTTACTCCTTGGCCCGAATCTGGGCCGACTAATTATCTCTCGATTTTAGTTTTGGGAGGCATATTTTGAGAGATGAAAAATAGACTCCAGAAGAAACGATATCATGATCCATCCAATAATGCAATAGAAAAATAACGATTGTGTAAATTTTTGGAATACGACATTCCTCACATACTCAAACCAGATCGCAGGCGTCGGGGGGCATCCAGTGGGAATCTTTGCCTTCCCATTTGAGGGTGCAGCCGATGGGGTTGGTCAGGGGAACGGAGATGGGTCGGCCAGCCAGGAGTTCCTCGAGGGCGTTTTCGAGGTCGTTGACGGTGATCTTGCGGGCATCGCGGGGATTATCGACGGCCCGGCCGGTATAGACGAGCTTCCGCTGCTTGTCGAAAACGAAAAAGTGCGGGGTTCGAAGGGCACCATAGGCGCGGGCGGTATCCTGTGTCCGATCGCAGAGATAGGTCCAAGGGAAGCGCTGTTCTTTCATGCGGACGACCATGTTTTCGAAGGAATCTTCGGGATAGGTGTTGGGGCTGTTGGAATTGATACCGACAAAAGCCACATCACGGGCCGCATATTGAAGGGCCGTCTTGCGAGTAACCTCATCGGATCCGAGAACATAGGGGCAATGATTACAGGTAAAGAAGATCACCATCGCCCGAGCGTCGGCGAAGTCGCCCAGCGAATAGGTATTGCCGTCCGTGGCCGGAAGACTGAAATCCGGAGCCGAGTGACCAATTTGCAATGTAAACGCCATGGGCTGATCCTCCAGGATCAATCTGGATTCGGGCAACCATTATCCGGGGCCGATCCCTCGGTTTGGCATTCCCCGGCCGCAAGTTTACACAAATCCGGGAACAAACCCAAGAGAAAACCGGTAGTTCCTTGCCGATCCGATCAAAAGATGGTAATGTCAACCGCGATTCGGCGAATCCGATCCCCTTTTCGAAAGGCAAATCATGACACTTCGGGAGTATTTCGAATCAAAGGATGGAATGGGTATCCTCTCTACAGCGGATACGCACGGACGGGTCAACTCGGCCTTGTACGCCCGGCCGCATGTAATCGATGAGAACACCTTGGCATTCATCATGCGGGAGCGGTTGTCCTACCGGAACCTGCAGAGCAATCCCCATGCGTGTTACCTGTTCGCGGAGGATGGGCCGGGATATGCGGGCAAGCGGCTGTATCTAACGATGACGGGCGAAGAAACCAATACGGATGTCATCGAGAAAATGCGACGGCGGCAACGGAAAGATTCGGACTGCGAAGAGAACAAGTCGCTTGTGTATTTCCGAGTGGATCGAATTCGTCCGCTGGTCGGGGACGAAGATTCGAAGGGTTGACTTCCGTGAAAGGAATGCCGGTTCTTCGAATGATCCTCTGCATTCTGCTGTGTTTATCGGCAGGATGGATCGGGTCGTTGGCGACACAGGAGGCGATTCCGGATTGGTATTCCGGACTCATAAAACCCGTTTATAATCCTCCGGGTTGGGTGTTTGGGGTGGTCTGGCCGATTTTGTATGTGCTCATGGGAGTCGCGCTGGCGATGGTTTTATCCAAAGGGCTGAGCCGACGAGAGGTACGAATCGCGGCGTTGGTCTTCGCAATCCAACTGGTGTTGAATGCCGCATGGTCGCTGATCTTTTTCGGGATGCGGAGGATCGACTGGGCGATGATCGAGATTCTTCTGTTGTGGTTGGCGATCGTCGCCACAGTAGCCGCATTTTGGCGCATATCCCGGTTGGCGGCGGGATTCATGGTTCCCTATCTACTGTGGGTAAGTTTTGCGATATTGCTCAACGCAGGATTTCTGAAACTCAATCCCTGAGGATCGGCCATGAAGATCGCCATCTCCGGCTCGAAAGGATTCATCGGTTCGGCGCTGACGGAAGCTCTGGCCAAACAGGGCCACTCCGTGATTCCGATCGTCCGGTCCTGTTCGTGTCGGATCCCTCAACCCGATAATCACAAACGAATTGTGTACGATCCGGTCAAGGGGATTGTGGACGATCAGGCCTTCAATGGAATTGATGGGGTGATCCATCTGGCGGGGGAATCCATCGCGGGGTATTGGACAGAGGCAAAACGACGACGGCTGTACCATAGCCGGATCGACAGTACACGGCTGGTCGCGCAGGCGATCGCATCGGTTCAGCGCAAGCCGGTGATTTTGATTTCGGCGTCGGCGGTCGGCTTCTATGGATCGAAGGGTGAACTCGTTACCGAAAGCGCCCCGGCAGGCGATTCGTTTCTGGCGCGGCTGTGCGTGGATTGGGAAGCGGCTGCAGCACCGGCACGACAAGCCGGGATTCGCACGGCGCAGATTCGGCTGGGAATGGTTTTGTCTAAGGCGGGTGGTTCGCTCAAGGCGATGTTGCCCGCATTCCGAATGGGATTGGGAACCGTACTCGGGAATGGCCGGCAAATGTGGTCATGGATTTCGCTGGAGGATGCCGTGCGGGCGATTCAGTGGATCATCGAAAAACCGGATCTATCGGGACCGATCAACTTTTCCAGCCCGAATCCGGTATCGAACGCGGAATTTACGCGGGAACTGGCCAAGATCTGCGGGCATAAGGCCCGCTTGCGGATTCCGGCCTGGATTCTCCGGATGGCTCTGGATGGATTTGCGTCGGAGACCCTGCTGTCCACAACGGTCGCGCTTCCGGAAAAGCTGCTGCGATCGGGGTTTGAATTTCAACACCCCAAGCTCTCCGCGTATTTCGATTCCATTCGACTCTGACGAGGGTACGAACGTTCATGGAGTGGACGGTTTTTCCAGGACAATATTGGGAATCTGGAAGTTGTCCTTCTGATTTGCACACCTTGGAATTGGATGGATGCAGGCCGATAACCGATCGCCGAAATGTTGAGATCATAATTCTGCGTCCACATTCCCTCTTTAACCCCGCCGCTGACAATCACGCGCTCCAGGCGAAATTGACCCGATTGATTACAGGTCACGGAATATGCGGTCGCACCAGTTTCGATTGGATCCTCTGAGAAATCAAGATGGACGGGGATGGGGG
>JAAYVQ010000279.1 GCA_012517095.1 Phycisphaerae bacterium
ATCAACTGACAACGCGAGCGGATCGTCGGCAAAAGCAAATCCGCCTGCGTACACAGCAGGATAATGGTACAATGTTTGGGCGGTTCCTCCAGAATCTTCAACATGGCGTTTTCGCTGAATCGATTGGTCTTTTCCGCCTCTCGTACAACAAACACCGATGCCTCACCCAGCTTCGGCCGCGCCGCCGCCCGCTCGATCAAAAACTCGCGAATCACATCGATCGACAGGTCCGCCGGGGTCTTCTTGTCCTTGTTGTTGGGATCTTTCGTAAAAGGCAGAAGCTCCTTATACACCACCTGAAAATCCGGATGTGTGCCCGAATCGATCAACCGGCACGATTCGCAATGCCCACATGCATCGTTTCGAACCGTGCTTTCCTTGGCGGCATCCGGAGAGGCGGTTGCTCCCTCCGGTTCAATCCCGAACAACATCTCACCGGATGGCTTTTTCTTGTCCGCCTTCCGGGTCTTTGCCGTAGGCACCGCCGGTCCGCCTCGATTGTGACACAACAGCATCCGGGCAAACTCCCGTGCCGTCGTGAACTTGCCGACGCCCTCTTCCCCGGCAAAGATATACGCATGCGCGAGTCGTCCCCCTTCGACCGCCTTCAACAGCGACCCGATCGCTTTCTCCTGACATAACACATCCCGCAAACTCATCGCGATGATCCCATCACTTCTACCGTTTTCGTTTCCAAATATAAATCCCTCCGCCAATAACGACTCCCGTGAAAACTACCATACTCCGATACGGATGATCGATGAAAAAGGGTGCAACCATCATGGCAACAAACCACAAAAACGGCAACAAAAACCAGAGCAGTTGTTCAATAATCTCATGTTTCACGGTCCATTTCGTGCCCATGATCTATTCCAACGGTCAATATTCAATAGTCAATTCAGCCACAATCCTTTGAACTTGCTGTTGAATCACTTCAATCGACTGCGCCGCATCGACCACCTTGACATGCTCCGGTTGCATCCTGGCCAGGGTCAGAAATCCCTCGCGGACTTTCGCATGATACTCCCGTCCTTTTTGTTCCATCCGATCCAGTGCCCGATCCATTCGACCGGCCGCAGTTTCTGTATCGATATCCAGCACAATCGTCAGATCCGGCCAGACCCGCGGCAGACAATCCTGCCCGAGTTGAATCACCTTTTCGATTCCAAATCCTCCGGCGAATCCCTGATAGGCACAAGTACTCGAAATCCACCGATCCATCACCACCCAGGTCCCCGTCGCCAGATCGGCCGCGATGTGTTCCTGCCACAACTGTACCCTGGCCGCCATAAACAGCAGCGCTTCGACATTCGCCGGTATTTTCAACTCCGCCGAATCCAGAAGGATCGAGCGAAGCTTTTCGCCCACGGCCGTGGTCCCGGGATCCCGGTAGGCCGTCACCATCTTGCCCCGCTCGTGCAACCACTCAGCCAGCAGCCGAACCTGTGTGCTCTTGCCGCAGCCATCCGGCCCGTCCAGCACCACAAACCGTCCTCTTGTTTGGCTCATTCACCCCTCCCTTCGGTTGTTTCCATCGAAATCGTCGCCGGTTGCGGCCGCTGGTTCACCCGGACTTCCAGCACCGCCCATAACAGGATAAAGAATTGCCCGATCGCAATCCATACCCCCTGCCCCAGCCAGATCCCATAACTCCACTCGTCACCATCGCCGGTCGTCGGCATCCATCCCCCCATTAGCGCGACGACGCCTTGCCATGCAAGATAGAACAAAACCAGCGTCCTGATCTGCCAGAGCGAATAGTTTCGAATCGACCGGAGCGAGTCAACGACCATCCGATTCCGAACGATCATTTCCGCCGGGATCATCAGGATCAGTTTCGTCAAAATCAACGCGGGAAGGAAATACGCCAGAAATTTCGCCCATAGCGGTCCCTCCTGGAACGATTTGGCATGCAATAACGCCGCATTGAGCCAGGTAAAACAGATCACCATACCCGCAACCAGGATCGCCTCGCTCAGAATCAGAAATCGAATCCACCTCCAGAAAAAGTATCTCCCGGCCAGCAACAGCGTTGTCGGTTCCTGTCGCCGTGTCGGTTCATGCACCACCGATGCCAGGAAACCCAGCAGGAGCATTTGTGTGACAATGACATACGCCATGGTTCCCATTCCCAGAAAAAATCCTCCCGTATCCGACAACCGATTCAGGGCGGATTTTTCTCCCAGCAGGATTTCCCAACTGAAATACTGTACCCAGACCCGCATCGCGGCGTTGAGAACCACTACCATCAACACCTCGGCCCAGCGATGGATCAGGATCCGGAAGAGTACCTGAAGAACGGTCCCCTTGACCTCCCTCGAAGGTTCGACAAGAGGCGTCTCTGTGGGTTTCCACGATTGCCTGTCTTCATTTTCCAATATACGATATCCAATAATCAGTAATCAATTTCCCATGCCTCCCCTGGCCTCCGTTCCCCGATTGGATCGACGAACATAGAAAGCCGTCATCTTCTTCCCAGTGCCACTCGATCCCAGCCCACGATCGACTTGAGCTTCTCGCAGAATTCCGGATCCGGCTGCACGCACAGACTGCGGTCGGCGATCGCGCGGATGCGATACCCGCCCTGCGTCGTCAAGCTCACCTGCAGCGGACTCTTGCCGCGGTACTGACCGCACAGGTTTCGCAATCGCGTCACCAGTTCCTCGGTGACCTCGTCGCGTTTGAGCTCCACCGTCACCTTGGCCGCCATCTTTTCCCGCACCTGATCCAGCAAGATCAGTTCATCGCAGATGATGTTCGGCGTTTCCCGTCGCGTATCCACTGTGCCTTTAACAAAGAGAATCTTGTCCACCGCCAGAAGCGCCCCATATTGCTCCAGCGTTTTGGGGAATACGACCACCTCGCATCGTCCCTGCAAGTCCTGAAGTTCGAAGACCGCCATCTTGGATCCGGCCGTCTTGCCCTTCTTGGTCACCATCTGCCGGATCTTGGTCACCATTCCGCCGATGACCACTTCGGCGCCTTCCTTGCGGCCAACCAGTTCGCTGGTATTCAGGTTCGAATACGCATCCAGTTCCGTGGCGTGCTCGCTGAGCGGATTTTTCGTCACGAAAAATCCCAACACTTCTTTTTCGTGAGTCAACATCTGCATCTCGGTCCACGGCTGGACCTTCGGCAGCGTTTCATGATCCTTCTCGGCATCGACCTCCACGCCGGAGAAAAAGTTCATCTGCCCGCTGTGCCGATCCTCCTGCATCCGAGACCCGATCTGCATCGCCTTTTCCAGTCCCGCCATCATCTGCGCCCGGCTTCCGCCCATCCGGTCGAACGCCCCGGCCTTGATCAGCGCCTCGACCACCTGTTTGTTGACCACCCGCAAATCGACACTCTCGCAGAAATGGTACAAGCTGCGAAACCGCTTGGCCTTCTCCCTCGCCGTGATAATCTGTTCGACGGCCTTGCTGCCGACGCCCTTGACCGCTGTCAATCCGAAGCGAATCACCCCTTTCTGCTGATTCGAATCATTCTGGTTATAGACAACGGTGAAGTCGCTGAAGCTTTCGTTGATGTCCGGCGGCAGAACCGCGATCCCCATATCCTTGCATTCCTGGATGTACTCGACGACCTTGTCGGTGTCGCCCATTTCATAGGTCAGCAGCGCCGCCATGAACTCCACCGGGTAATAGGCCTTCAGGTACGCCGTCTGATACGCCACCACCGAATACCGCGCCGCGTGGCTTTTATTGAAACCGTACCCGGCAAATTTCTCGATCAAGTCAAAGATCTCTTCGGCCTGTGCTGCGGTCAATCCCTTGGCGATGCTGCCTTCTGTAAACCGCGTCTTTTCCTTGGCGATCACATCCAGTTTTTTCTTGCCGATCGCCTTGATCAGCGTGTACGCCTCCCGCAGCGGAATCTCGCCAAGTCCGTTGCAGATCCGCATGACCTGCTCCTGATAGACCATGATCCCGAAGGTCTCCTCCAGCACCTCCCGCATGATCGGGTGCGGCACTTCCCACTTGGCCCCGTGTTTTCGCTTGACAAAGTCCGGAATCAGCGCCATCGGACCCGGCCGATACAGCGCATTGGCCGCGATCAGGTCCTCGATCCGGTCGGGCTTGAGCTTCATCAGCAAATCAACCATCCCCCCGGATTCAAACTGGAACACCCCCTTGGTCCGTCCGGCGCCGAAGATCTCGCTAAACACCTTCTGGTCCGTCAGGTCGATTGTCTCAAGGTCGATTTCCTTCCCGTGGATCTCGCGAATCAGTTCCTTGGCCCGCTCCAGGACGCTCAGCGTCCGCAGACCCAGAAAGTCCATCTTCAGCAGCCCGACCTTCTCCACTGTCGGGCCCTCGAACTGCGTAATCAGATCGTCCGACCCCGGCTGCTTATACAGGGGCAAAAAATTCGTCAGCGGCTCATCGGCGATCACCACGCCGCAGGCATGCACCGACGAATGTCGCGCCAGCCCCTCCAGCTTGCGGCCGATATCCAGTACCCGCCGCGTCCGCTCGTCGCTTTCGTAGGCCTTCTTCAGGTCCGGCTCGACCTTCAACGCCTTGTCCAGCGTCATCTTCAGTTCCGCCGGCACCAGTTTGGCCAGCCGATCCGCCTCCGACAACGGCACATCCAGCACACGGCACACATCGCGGATCACCGCCCGCGCCTTCATCGTCCCGAAGGTGATGATCTGCGCGATCTGCCCGTATTTTTGCCGCACATACTCCAGCACCTTGGCCCGCCCATCCTGGCAGATATCGATATCAATATCGGGCATCTCATTCCGCTGCGGGTCCATGAACCGCTCGAACAGCAAATCATACCGCAGCGGATCGACATCGCAGATCCCCAGACAATACCCGACGATCGTTCCGACCGCGCTGCCCCTGGCCCCCACCGGAATCCGGTTTTGCCAGGCGTAATTGCAGAAATCCCACACGATCAAAAAGTAGCTTGAAAATCCCTTGCCTTCAATCACCTCCAGCT
The DNA here is from genome assembly GCA_012517095.1 of Phycisphaerae bacterium. GTDB lineage: Bacteria > Planctomycetota > Phycisphaerae > Sedimentisphaerales > Anaerohalosphaeraceae > FEN-1350. The sequence goes on from JAAYVQ010000279.1 coordinate 4,951, forward strand.
CGCGTTGCATCCGCTGTCGGACCTCGGGGGAAGGATTTCCATATCGACGCTTCATCCCCTCTTCGCATAGCCGGTTCAGATACGCCTCCGGTGTGCTGCCGTCCGGCGGCACATATACCGGCGCGTGCCGGCTCTTCAGGTCGATATCGACCTGACAACGCCGCGCGATCTCCAGCGTTCGATCGCATGCGTCCGGCACATCGGCGAACATCTCCCGCATCTCATCGGGGCTCTTGAGATACACATCCGGCGGATATTCCATCGCATCCGGATCGGTGATCTTCTTGCCCGTACTGATACAGCACAAGGCCTTGTGTGCCTCGTAATCGTCGGCATTCAGGAAGTGAACATCGTTGGTCGCCACAAGCCCCACGCCCATCTTCCTCGCTAAGGCGATCAGCGGACCGCGAACCTCCGGCGACTCCTGTTTGACTTCGTGCTGCTGGACCTCGATGAAAAACCGATTCTCGCCGAACACCCGAAGATACCACTCCGCCGCCTCCCTCGCCGCCTTTTCGTCCCCGCGCGCCAGCGCCACCGGCACCTCGCCGGCCCAGCAGGCCGTCGTACAGATCAGACCCTCGTGTAGTTGTTCCAGTACCTCCTTGTCGATTCGCGGCCGGTAGTAAAATCCCTCCGTAAATCCGATGCTGCTCAACCGCAGCAGGTTTTTGTACCCCGTCGTGTTCTCGGCCAGCAGGATCAGATGATACGCATTCTCCTTCACTCCGCCGCCGCCCTGTTTGTCCAACCGGCTCCCCGGAGCGATATAGGCCTCCATCCCCAGAATCGGCCGAATCCCCGCCGCCTTGGCGTGCGTGTAGAAATCGATCACCCCAAACAGGTTTCCGTGGTCCGTGATCGCCACCGAATCCATCCCCAGCTCCTTGCACCGCGCAAAGAGCCGGTCCGGATGGATCGCCCCGTCCAGAAGCGAATACATCGTATGCAAATGCAGATGCGTAAATCCCTTGCCG
>JAAYVQ010000280.1 GCA_012517095.1 Phycisphaerae bacterium
CCGCAAGGCCGCAGGTCAAAAAGGACCGTAATCGTATTTGAACAATACGGTGAGGACATTTTTGACCGAGAACGCCGCGGCGGGGCAAAAGGGCCGCCCAAAACCAAACGCTTGTGAAATATCCGGGCTAATGGCAATCCGGTGCCCGGCCGTACCGAAAGGTTCGTCAAAAACCCGTGGCTCTTCTCCGGCCGGCAGTACGATCCGGAGACGGAATTAAAAAAGTGTCAGGAACCTGTTTTATCTCGGAAATCCATCTCGAATCCTTGCTTGTTTGCGAGGGAATGTCTGGTATAATGATCCCCTTGATTGACATCCGGGAATGTTTGGCGGAGTGGACAAGAGCAATACTATCAGACGAGGTAGGCGAATGGCCGTATCGATTTCGGAACAGTTGCAGTTGTTGAAACGGGGGACCGTGGAGGTCTATAAAGAGGAAGATCTGGCCGAACGGTTGGAGCTGGCCAAGAAGCTCGGCCGGCCTCTTCGAGTCAAGCTCGGCATGGATCCTACCGCCCCGGATATTCACCTGGGGCATACGGTTGTTCTGCGAAAACTCCGGCAATTTCAGGATCTCGGTCACACGGCCGTTCTCATCATCGGGGACTATACCGCCCGGATCGGGGACCCCACCGGCCAGAATACCACGCGTCCGATTCTGGATCCGGAAAAGATCGAGGCCAACGCCAAGACCTACTTTCAACAAGCCGGGAAAATTCTCGATACCTCGCCCGACAAGCTCGAAATCCGCTATAACAGCGAATGGTTGGCCGGCCTTAAACTGGCCGAAATCATCCGCCTGATGGCCTCCATCACCGTTGCCCGGATGCTGGAACGCGATACCTTTGAGATTCGCTACAAGAACGGTGACGCCATCGGCCTGCACGAATTTCTCTATCCTCTGATGCAGGGCTACGACTCGGTGATGATCCAGAGCGATGTTGAACTGGGCGGAACCGATCAGACCTTCAATAATCTCATCGGTCGCGATCTGCAGCGAATCGTTAACCAGTTGCCGCAGATTGTCATTACCATGCCGATCCTCGTTGGCCTGGACGGCAAGGATAAGATGAGCAAATCCAAAGGCAACTATATCGGCGTGACGGATTCTCCCAAGGAGATGTTCGGCAAATGCATGAGCATTTCCGACACGATGATGGAAAACTACTATACGCTGCTGACCGATATCCCACAGGAAAAGATCCGGGAGCTTCTGGACCCGTCGAAGACCCATCCCAAGGAAGCCAAGGTCCTGTTGGGCAAGGTCATCGTCGAACAGTTCCACGGCGAAGAGCCCGCACAGGCCGCCGCGGAGGAATTCGAACGAGTGTTTGCGCATAAACAACTTCCGGAGGATATGCCCCAGGTGCCAATCGCGCCGGATCCGATTCCCGCGGGAAAGTTGATATTCCAATGCGGATTGGTCGAATCCGGCGGCCAGGCCAAGCGAATGATCCAGCAGGGGGGAGTCGAAATCAACGATCGTCGTGTTGCCGACGCCAACGAAATGATTACGCCGACCGATGGAATGATTCTTCGCGTTGGGAAACGAAAATTTGCCAAACTGATTGTGCGCGGATGACCATGAATCTGCCGACTCTTCAAGACCCATCGCGTTATACCGGACTGTATGTGATTGATTTTAGCGATCATTGCGGCGTCGGATTTACCGCCGAAGAAGTTGCCGAAGTCTTGGACAGCGAGAAGTTCAGAAACGCGAAGGTCTATAAGATTCGAAACGCCTTCCCGGACGGACGAATGGAGTTGATCGGAGTTCGTCGCGAGATCTTCGAATTGGAGACAGGAATGTTCTTTTACGCTGAAGATTCTGAGAAGGCTGAAGAGGACTTCAAGCGACTGGTTGATCTTGCGGTTCGTCACGCTCCTCCAGCCAGAGCCAAAGTGCACTTGACTCAATTTTCCGATGACCGATTTGTGACCGCTATGATCTTTCCCGCTGAGTTCAATGAGGAATTCAGTCAATGGCTGCTGGATGGAAATTATCAAACCTGTGGAGCTGTGGAAGGCGGGATTGAGGCCTGTCAACGATACTATCGTCTGGATCCCAGAATCCTCCGCAGGCACCAACTTTGGAATTCACCCGCGATTGAATCGATGACGGGCTCATTGCTTCTGGAAGCGACAAACCGAGCCATTGTTCGCTGAACTTCGGACACCGAAAAAGTGGATATCTATATTTGATGAATCCTCGTAAACTAAGTCCAATCAAAGGTTTGATAGCGGGAGGCCTGTTTCTCTATTTTGGCCGTCTGAAGCGATCCAAAAGCTATTCGGCCGGAAAATTGGAATTTTCATCCTGTCTTCAGCGGATCGGCCTCTATTATCCGGACTTTCTCCGAAGCAGTTTTCGTCATAAGTGGTTGAAAATTAAATAGTTACGAATGTTACAGCGAAACATTTCACGCCGACATGTGAAATCTTGATTGGACTGCAGAACGCCCGAAACAGCCATAAGTCCTTGATAAATAAAGGATTGTAAATTTTTCATTTTCTGCTAAAAAACTTCATTGCTCTTCTGCCGTTAAGTCCTATAATACGCATCCAAATCGGTATTCCGAAGGTTCTTTATTGAACTGGACCGATGAATCTTTCGTAAAAATATAGGCGGTGAACGGCGTTTTTTTTCATGTTTAACGAATCGTTTGCCGAAATCAAGATTGCAATAGTTTTCTCCCCTCCGGAAAACATCGGGCAGCTTCGGTTGCTTGATGTTTTCTTTTTCTCTTCCCGCATAATATCTGGATCATTAATCTATACAATCGGGTTCAATAAAGATAGAGTACGAATTGGACGGACGGTCGGATCGGACGAATTTATCGCTTTCGGCGATTTTTTTTTGGAGCGTTGTCACGGCTCGCTGTCAGGGATTCAACGGGAGCCAAGCTTAGCTGTCGAGCGGCGACATTTACGGCCACGATCCGAACCGGCATCGGCTGGCCGAGATGGACCGATTCACGGGAATATTGTCCGACGACGGCCTGATTTCGTTCGTCATATTTCCACTCATCCAGGCCCAAATCGCCGGGCTCGATCATTCCCTCAATCCCATATTTGATGCATTGAACGAAAACCCCGAAATTCGTCAGTCCGCTGACGACCCCTTCGAGGGTGTCGCCGATATGTTTTGTCAACATCTGAAGAATCAAAATGGTCTTGAGTTCCCGTTCGGCCTCGGCGGCCTGCTGTTCGGTCCAACTGATGTGTTTTCCGATTTCAATCAATTCCCCCTCGGGCAGGACTTCCTCCAGGCCGATCAGGTTGATCCGATGTTCCAGATAGCAGTGCAGCAACCGGTGTACGGTCAGATCGGCGTACCGACGAATGGGACTGGTAAAATGGCAGTAATGCGTCGATGCCAGGGCAAAGTGTCCGATGTGCAAAGGCGAATATTCGGCCTTCTGCAGACTTCGCAGGATAAAGGTGTTCACCGCGAAGGAGGAGGGTGTCCCCTTTACCGAGGCCAGCAGATCCTGGATAATTGAACGATTCAAATCCCGCGGCACCTTCATTCCGCACAATCGTACAAACCGGCCCATTTCTTTTCGCCCGCCGGGACTGGGGTCGGGATGAATCCGTCGAATGAACGGCAGACGAAACCGATCCAGCAGACCCGCCACGGCCTCATTGGCTTCGACCATGAACATCTCGATGATGGTGTGGGGGTAACTATTGTCGGCCGGATGCGCATCCACCACATGACCCTCGGCGTCATATTCCAACTCCGTTTCCAGAAGGTCTAGGTGCAACATTCCATTCCTGGTTCGTCGCTGTTCAATCGCCCGCGACAATGTTTCCATATCCTTGACAAGCCCCACAATTTCTCCGGCGAACCCCTTCGTTCGGCCCTCCAGAATGTCATTGGCCTGATCGTAGGTCAGCCGCGCATTGGAAAGGATGACGCTGTTGGCGAATTCGGTGCCGAGGACCTTGCCCTGCGAGTCGTATGTGATATACGCGGTCTTCGTGAATCGACGCTGGTTCGGCTGTAAGCTGCAGATTCCGTTACTCAGGGCTTCCGGCAACATCGGAATTACCCGACCCGGCAAATAAACGCTGTTGCCTCGCTGTTTGGCTTCCTTGTCCAGAGGGGAATTCAGGGGGATGAAGGCGCACACATCCGCGATATGGACCCCCAGAACCCAGTTGCCGTCGCGATTGCGTCGCAGACTGATGGCATCGTCAAAATCTTTAGCGTCCGGCGGATCGATGGTGAGGGTGATATCCCCGGTCGCATCGTATCGTCCATTGAGATTGTTCGGATCAAAACCGCTCGCCGCATTTCGCGCCTGGTCCAGACACTCGCGATCAAACTCCATCGGCAAATTGTATTGTGCGATGATCGCCCGGATCTCGGCGTCGTATTGACCTGCCCGGCCGAGTACTTCCAGAATAACGCCTCGTGCCGGAAGGTCGTGAGCCGGAAAACTCAGGATTTCGAGGATCACCTTGTCCCCGACTCGCGCCCCTTTGGCCGTCACGTCATCGACGATCACCGGCTCAAAGTACCCTTTTCCTTCGGGCTGAACAATCCACTCGCGACCTTTTCGTTGCAGGGTTCCGACGAATCGATTGTGACCGCGCTCGAGGATCTCCGTGACAACCCCCGCAATCCGCAGTCGTCCTCCCTGATGACCCTTGCGGACGATCTTGGCCACGACAATGTCGCCGTCCATCGCGTCGGCCGTGTCGTCGGGACCGATGAACAAATCTCCCTCGTGGGTCTTCTCCAAAGGAACGACAAAGCCGAATCCGCGAGCATTGGCCCGAAAGGTTCCCGTCACCCGGTTGGACATTGCCGGAAGCAGGATCAGATTCTTGGGTCCGATGGATATTTTTCCCTGGGTCTGAAGGTCTTTCAGTGCGGTCGTAAATTCAGAGTATTGCTCGTCCCTTACGGCCAGTTTTTGAGCCAGGGCTGAACGCTTCAGGGGCGTGTAATCCTGTCTTCGAACGATCTCGAGAATTTTGCGTTTCAGCGTTTCCATCGCAATCCATCTTCCGGACCAACAGGGATTCGATCCGGACAAACAAAAAGCGTCTGATCGATGATTCTCTCATCGACCCGACGCCGAAGATTCTCCATAAAAACGGGTTCCGATCTTAAACCGGATAGCCCGTCAGGCAGTCTTGCCCTTGAGGGCATTGACGCGCTTGGCCAGCCGGGATTTCTTCCGCGATGCGGTCTTTTTGTGCATGGTGCTGGTGGAGGAAACCTGATCGAGCTTTTGGGTCACGATCTTGAATTGCGCCTGAGCCGCTTCGGCGTTGCCCGCCAACAGCAGTTCCTCCAGCTTCTTGATCTCGGCTTTGACTTTGCTGCGTCGCGTCCGATTGACCATCTTTTGCCGTTCATTTTGACGAACCCGTTTTTTTGCCGATAACGAATGTGCCACTTGTGTCTCCTGATAATGTGTATAGTACCTTCAAAATTACTTGCTTGCGTTTCTTAGTTTCTCGATCCGATCCCGAACATCCCGGTATCCGAAATCCAGTTGGGCCAATTTCCGATACAATTCCATGGCCGTCTCAATCTGCCCGCTGGCTTCGTGGCTCCGGGCAAGATTATACCGCAGTTCCTTGGCCACCGGACTATCCTTGATTTCGCAGGCCTCCAAACCCTGGTTAAAAATATCGATGGCGTCCGTGTACCAGCCCTTTTGGAAAAAACATACCCCCACTTTATCCAGGGCCAGAACCCGATACCTCGGATCCTTCTGGGCTTCCTGGAACATGGGGATCGCCTCGTCGAATTTCTTGGTTTGGATCAGCCGCATGCCGTATTCATACCGCATCTTCAAATCGGTCGGATAATTTTCCACACACTGTCGAAAATGGTCCAATCCGATTTCCAACAGTTTCTCTGTCGCCAGGGCGTGCTTGGCCCGCAGGGTTTCATTTTCCGGATCCTGTTTGAGGGCGTCGTGAATCATCTTGGCGATGGCTCGAAGCCGACGCATTTTCAGTTCGCCCTGGTGTCGCCGGAAGCTGAAATTATGGCTCTGGTCATAGGCCTCTTGCAGGGCCTGATGGGCTTCTTCGTAACCCTTATCCGTTTCCAAGTCCGCCAGAGCGTCGGCCAACCGAATGACATTGGCCTCCGAAGGAACTTTCGTCACGGCACGGCGGGCCTCTTCGACGGCTCGGGCCCGATAGTCAATCGTTTTGACCAGCGATTCCTGCGAATGGAGTTGATCTTGTTTGTCCTTATCCAGGATGGCTTTACGGAAGTCGCCTTCCTTGTCATAGCGACCCCGTTGCATTGTCAGTTGCGCAGATAGATCGCGCAATTCGTCGGCCAGAGGTCCATCTCCGGGTCGCAAATCAACGGCCTTTTGGCAGGCCGCGACGGCTTTATCGAAGAGTTCCAGCTTGGAATACGATTCCTTGAGCAACAGGTAAGTCGCCGCCGATGGTTTTGGACTGGCGTTAGTGGCCTGGAAAACCAAATCCGCAATCCATGCCCCGGTTCGCCGATACCCCCCGGCAACTGCGGCCTTGAGCATCGATTCGGCATACGATAAGTTATCCGGATCTTTGGCCAGGAGGTATTCAGAGTTGAGCATTTCATCCAGGGAGGTCTTGCCTCCCATGCGGGTCATGCGATCCTTGATAGAGGGTTTTTTACCCCCTTTGCCCTGGCGGATTAGAGAGAGTTTACGAAGGGGAGCATGTCCGGCTTCCAGTGCATCCGGCGATAAGCGCAAACCCTCCAGGTACAGGTCGATGGCGTAATCGAAATTATCTGTATCCGCCACCTGTTCTGCACGCTGGAAGAAGGCCACCGCCTTTTCCAAGCTCTCATCTCTGTCTTGCTCTGGCATTCTGGGCGACACGGCTCCTTATGGTTCCGGAAAACACAACAGAATATCGGTTTGGACCTGTTTTTGTCAACAAGATTTACTTGTAATCCTGGCGGGAATGTGGTAAGAAGATGCCTTCGAACCAACGGCCTATGCGGGAGATCGTGAATATGCTGTCAACATTGCGACAAAGTAACCCAAAAATCTTTAACCTATTGATGCAGGAACGGCAGCTTCAGAGCGAGTCCATCCGTCTGATTCCATCGGAAAACTACGCTTCTCGAGCGGTCATGGAAGCCACGGGAAGCTGGATGACCAACAAGTATTCCGAGGGGTATCCGGGCAAACGCTACTATGAAGGTCAGCAGGTGACAGATCAGATCGAAACCCTGGCCATCGAGACAGCCAAAAAGGTATTCGGGGCCGATCATGCCAATGTCCAGCCATATTCGGGTTCGGTGGCCAATTTTGCCGCCTACACCGCTTTTATCGAACCAGGCGACACGATCATGGGATTAGCCCTCCCTTACGGCGGCCACCTTACCCACGGCTGGAAGGTGTCCGTCACCGGACGGTTTTTCCGTTCGGTCCAGTACGAATTGGATCCGGTTACCGGACGGCTCGACTATAACCGAATCGAAGATCTGGCAAAGCAAAACAAACCCAAGATCATTGTCTCCGGAGCGACAGCGTATCCGAGGATCATCGACTTCAAGGCCTTTTCCGATATCGCCCAGAGGGTTGGGGCGATTCATATTTGCGACATGGCCCATATTGCCGGCCTGATCGCCGGCGGAGCCCATCCAAGCCCCGTCCCTCACGCGGATGCGGTGACCACGACCACCCATAAGAGTCTTCGTGGTCCGCGCGGTTCGATGATCCTGTGTCGTCAGCAACATGCCGCCGCAGTTGATAAGGCGGTCTTTCCGGGGATGCAGGGTGGACCTCACATGCACACCATCAGCGGCATCGCAGTCGCTCTGGCCGAGGCCTCAACGCCTGAGTTTGCCGAGTATGCCGGGCAGATCGTCAAAAACGCCAAACGATTGGCGCAGAAGCTTTTGGAATACGGATTTACCCTGGTTTCCGGCGGCACAGAGAACCATTTGATCCTGATCGACCTTCGCAACAAGAAGATGTTGGGCAAAAAATTATCGCAAGCCCTGGACCGCGCGGGGCTGGTCAGCAACTACAATACGATCCCCAATGATCCAGCCAAGCCCTTCAATCCAAGCGGACTGCGGATCGGCACTCCGGCCGTGACGACCCGCGGGATGAAGGAATCGCAGATGGACCAGATCGCCGAATTCATCAATCGCGTGACCAATCATGTGGAAGATGAAACCGTGATTGGTAAGGTTCGCCAGGAAGTGGTTGAGTTTTGCCGGGCGTTCCCGTTGCCCGATACCTTTGTTCGGCCGATTGTCTAAGAATCCAGGAAAGGCCAGCTATGTTCAAAGAATTATTCGAAAAACAGGCCGAACTGAATAAGCGGACCGGCTTTGACGCCAAGGCCCTGCGGTCGAATTTCGATCCCAAAGTGGCCGGCCTATGGATCAACAATTACATCGCCGCGATGAGTAACGAACTGGAGGAACTGCGAGATTGCACCTTCTGGAAACACTGGTGCAAAGAGGCCAAAGAGGGCCGTCGTTTCGAACTGAACGATTTGCAAAACGCCCGTGTCGAGGTCATCGATATGCTGTTCTTCTGGATCAGTTTGGCTCAGTGCGTTGGTCTCGATGCCGAAGACGCCTTCAACCTGTATATACAAAAGCTCCGCGTCAATCACGCTCGGCAGGATAAAAATTACGCCATGAGCGCCAAGACCGAGGACGACAATAAGAACATCGTCCTCTGATCCGAATCCAACCCATGGAGCGGGTATGTCGGACAAAAAACTCAAAACCGGGATTTTGGGATTGAATGAGTTCGGCCGGGAGATCCTCGACATCGCAGACCGGACCGGCCTCTATCAGATCGTTGCCGTTGGTGGTGGCGATCCGGAGATGAACAAGGGTATCGCCGCCAAATTTCAGTGTCAGGCCTATGAAGATTATCGTGTTCTGGTCGTACAAAACGATCTGGAGTGCCTGATTGTCGTAGCGCCGCTGTTGTTGTGTGCCGAACAGGTCCGGACGGCGATGAAACGCAAGTGCCACATTATCAAGCTCATGCCCCCGGCAATGAATTTCGAATTAGCGGCCGAGCTGACCCTCCTGGCCCGAAAAGAATCCGTGCGGTTTGTCGTCGCGGACACCACCCGTTTTGATCCGGCCTTCCGCGACCTCAAAGACTTTGTCACTTCCGAGGGACTGGAATCATTCCACCTGATTTCGATCGTCTGTCATGTTCCACTTCCCGCCGACGCCCCGAATCAGCGGTGGCTCAGTGATCCCCAGGTTGCCGGAGGGGGGGTGTTGTTGCACAACAACTATGACTTGATCGACCAGGTCGTCTCCATCTTCGGCGTTCCTCAGCAGGTCTATTCGCTCAACACCAACCGAGCCCCCGATAAGCAGCAACGGTTGTCGATTACCGAAGATACTGCCTTGTTAACCTTACGCTATTCCGACACGCTGATCGGTTCACTCACCGCCAGCCGTACTTTCGGACCCTGGCAGAGGTATATCCGGCTCCATGGCGATCGTTCGATTGTCACCGCCTCCGACAACCGCTTTGTCGTCTGCGACAATGACGGGAAGATTCTGACTGAAAAGACCTACCCGCCTTCCGAGACGGAACGAATCAACAAATTGCTCAAGAATGTCGCGATGAATATCCTGGAACCCCAGGAGTACCCTTTATTTCAGGATCGGGATGCGGATCTGAATACCATGGCGGTGGTTGAGTCGGCCTATCTGTCAGCCAAGACATCCAACCCCGAAACGCCCTCCAAGATTCTCAACATGATCAAGACTGAGCCGACCACCCTGTGGTCCACTACCGCCCCCAAATTGGTGTAATACCGTCGGGATACGGATACAGGAAATGCAAAACCGGAATTCCATTCCTTTTTAGAAAGGGAGGAGATGATGAACTGTCCCAATCCATTTACGCGACCTTCCCAGAAAAGTCGAGCATGGGTGTTGTTTCTGCTGATTTGGATGATATCCGGATTTTCTCCGGCGATGTTGGCCGCGGAAATTCGACCGGTCGAAAAACCAAAAATCGTACGCCAATTTGATCGTGCGGCGGTTTTGGAACAAAACGGCTTGCGAATCTTGTTGCTGGCGGGGAGCCCGTATGAAATGGGTTATCAACAGGGCGTCTTATTCAAGGATCAGGTCCGGAAATTCATCAAGCACATTCTTTTTGTCGCCCAGGCCGCCGAAACTCTTAAGGGGGGCGGCGGATTTAATGGATCTCTCGATGCCGCCTTGCAACGGGCCGGCAAGTTCATCGACAAGCGGTATTTTGAGGAGATGCAGGGACTGGCGGATGCGGCCGGGATCGATGTTAAGGATGTTCAACTGGCCAATATTTTTCCGGAGCTGTTCCACTGCAGCGGATTTGCACTGTTTGGAAAAGCCACGAATGGCGGAACTCTCTATCATGGCCGTATCCTCGACTACATGACGGAGGTTGGCCTGCAGGATTACGCGCTGCTGACTGTCGCCAAACCCAAGGGGTTCAATGCCTTCGTTACGGTGGGATATGTGGGTTTTCTCGGGTCGGTGACCGGGATGAATGACAAGCAGGTGGCTTTTGGTGAAATGGGTGGCCGAGGCGAGGGTAAATGGGACGGCATGCCGATGTCGTTTTTGATGCGAAAGGGTTTTGAGGAAACCTCGACTCTGGATCAGGCCGTCGCGTTATTTCGCGATACGCCGCGCACTTGCGAATATTACTATGTGATTTCCGATGCGAAGATTTCCGATGCCCGAGGCCTGGCCTGTACACCCGAAACATTCGAAGTTATTAAGCCCAATCAGACTCACCCGCGATTGCCACATGCGATTGTCGATGCGGTGTTAATGAGCGCCGATCAGCGGTACGAACGATTGGCCGAGTTAGTCAAAGCACAACACGGCCGGATTGATCTGAACTATGCTCTTGACCTGATGAATCGGCCGGTGGCGATGGAAAGTTGTCTGCACCGTGTGTTGTTTGGGTCCAAGGAGCAAAAGCTGTGGGTGGCGAATGCCGTTTCGCCGGAAAAAACGCCCAAGTTTGCCGCATGCTATCAGCCCTATGTGGAGTTTGATTTTCGCACTCTTCTGGCGATGATCCCGGATGCCGTCCCGTCCGGTGTGGAGAAGGTTCCAGCTCCTTCCAAACCTCTGGAACGAATGACTCTGGCTGGTGTGACCGAACCAATCCAGAAGATGCCGGA
>JAAYVQ010000281.1 GCA_012517095.1 Phycisphaerae bacterium
AACCGGAACGCCGCCGTTCCGGAGTTTGGTGATATACGGCTCGCTCTGACCATACGGGTCGACGACTTGAACCTCATACAGTCGAGACAACCGCAACATCGTATCGGCCGCCAGTTGCGGGCCGCCGCCATAGCGGATAATGAAGTCAAAGAAGACCAGCTTCATGGCTGCGTCGGGTCCGTGTACCGCTGTTTCACGAATACCGCGCGGTTTCCGGCCACCACGGCATTGGGTCCGATGCGCCCCCCGGACACGACGGAATTCATCAGCACACTACTATCCTCCAGAATGGACGCCCCCGGTAGGATCACGCTATTTAAGGCGATAAAACAGTTTTTTCCCAGAACGATCGGCCCGATCGTGAAGCACTGCCGCCGGGGGATTTCGTGGGCTCCGCCGACGGAACGGTCGGACGGTTTTTGAAAGCTGGCGTAATGATTGGTCATAGACAGCAGAATGGTATTGGGCGTTAAGGTACATTCATCGCCGATGTCGATTCCGCCGTTGCCGATCAGATAACAGTTTTTCGAAAGATACGCGTGTTTTCCGATGACAATCGTCCCCGATTCCCCCCGAAAATCGTCGTTGATCTTCTCCCGGTACTCCGCCCCGCCGGCATGTTTGTCGATGGGACCGGCAACAAGCGTACAGCCCAGCGCCAACACGCTGTGGTCATCGATGCTGATATATCGACATCCTTTGATTCGACAACCCGGGCCAAAGACGACATTCCGGCCGACATATCTCATCCTGCATTTGTAATATAACCATCGTAAAAAATACCCCGTTTGCCCGGGAAAATTACAGATCAAGCCCTCTATCATATCTTGTATTTCACGCAAAAATGCCTTGCCTACCCGGACAATCCAATTATACAGTGCTCTCATACGAAATCTCTTCCTCCCCGGAATAACCATCCAATACCGCCATACCCGCAGACAGGTAACCTTCTCGGGCTATTGCGCACGACCGATCGATAAGAACGGCAAGATATAACAAAAGGTACCGGGGATAATTGGAACTGATCGCATCCGAAGTCGCCCCGTACAGCGAAAACGCAAACAAGGTCCACAGGCAGGCGGTGGCGACCTGGCCTAAAAACGGATTGCCGAAATATTTTGTATATCGGACCCGTTTGATGAAACCGATCAGGGATGCGACCGCCCAGACCATGCCCCCCAAGCCGTACACCGTCGGAAGCGCCACATACATGCTGTGGCTTTCCGTTTCATTCCGGATCATTCCTGAAATGACGCCCTGCCCAAACACGAAGGTTTTCATGTCGGCCGTTTCAAAATACTGTTTCCAGATCTCGACTCGACCAACAACATTCCCGCTGACTTCTTTGCTTTCCGGATTATAGATGTCGGAAACGCGCGCCAGAAAAGCCGTCCGAATATCCGCAAATAATACGAACACAAGAACCCCGGCGGCCAGAACGATCCAGGGGATCTTACGGTTCCGTCCGAAGAAAGCCATCAGAACCATCGTCATTCCCAGCATCATAAATCCCGAGCGGGACTTGGTCATCAACAGCGCGATCAGAAGAACAATACACAATATAAAAGTAAAGAGTTTGAAGAGAACGCTTTTGTAAAACCGGATCGCGCCTAGAACCAAGATCAAGGACGCCGCCAGAATGCAGGCTGCGCAGTTGGCGTTCATAAATGCCCCATACGCCCGTTTGTCTTCAACATCCGCCCCGATGGTTCCCACAGTCCGTACTCCCAAAAACGAATCCTCGGGGAGTTGCCAGGGCCAGGCCAGAGACGGAGCGAAATATTGAAATATCACGATCCCCGCCCCGATTACGGCTGCCAGCGAGAACATAGAAAATTGAATCTTCAAATCGTGCTCGTCGTCCACGCAATGCATGATTGCGTAAAACAGACACCAGAAAACGCCCATCTTCAGGATTTCTTTAAGGTAAGGCGCTAGGCCCACATAGGAAAAATTCGTATATCCGGAAAACGCCGCGATGGCCACCATGCCGAGAAACCCCGTTATCACCCAGAACGAATACCCCAGGCGAATCGGTATACCGCCCATCATGTTTCGACGGATAAAGACGGCCAGAAACAGGACAATGCAAAACAGGTCATCGTACCCGATATTCAAGGGAAGAAATCCGTTGGAATACCACCAGCCGTGCGGAAAAGTGAACAAAATTGGCCAGATCAAAAAGGTGCCAAGCTTGGGATTACATAGAATGATAAGCAGTATCACTGCAATAAAGATAATAAATAGACCAATCATCAATGTCCGCCTTATTTAGAGGTAATTGCCCATAATAGAAATTGTAAATCGCTATATATCACAAATATTCTTTTGGATTGTAATGAATTTCAATAATATGGGACATGAAAAATATTTATATATTCTTCATCTGTTCTATATGATCCAGCTTCTCTTCTAATCGCTTAATCTTGTCAAAAAGTTCTCTTCTTGAAATGAATACTCGTTCGTGTTCATGAAAGATATTGCCTTCTTTGTCTCTTTTGCCGACAATTTCCGCTCGAAAACAACCGACTACCGAATTTTCTGGAATATCGGTTGTAACGACCGCATTAGCTCCGATGATTGTATTCGAGCCAATTGTAATTGGTCCCAGAATTGCTGCACCAGGGCCGATTGAAACATTGTCCCCAATGAGCGGTTGTACTCGACCATTTTTATTTTTTCCGTAATTGCCCCCAATGGTTACATTTTGACGGAGAGAAAAATTATTTCCAATGGGTCCGGATGCTCCGTCAACAATAATACCGCAGACATGGGCGATCATAAAACCGGAGCTGATATCAACTAATGTTGAAATCCAACAGTGGCAGAAATGGTGCATGAAGCGTTCGAGAATTGCGGCAACAATACCCATTTTATGAATACGACACCATCGGCCCATACGATATAAAACAACGGCGCGAAATCCTGCATTTCGAATCGCTTCAAATCCAATTCTATACAATCCTATGTCCTTCGGCTGAAGGGAAGTATAACAAGTAATCCTGCAATAATCCCGCTTGATCTTATCCAGCATGAGTGGCAACCCTTCGAATGGCTTTCACAATATACAACAGACAGATTGTGGTGCCGAACAGGTAACAGATAAGAAAAGCATAAGCCCCTCCCATCAAACCATATCGGGGGATCAGAAGCCAGGATGAAATTCCACAGACAATGGCGGTTCCGATGTAAATCGGCATCTGAACGGCGAATTGACGGGTGGCATTCAACCCCCAATTGGAAACGCCAAAAATCGAAAGAATACAACTTGATGCGGCAAGTGCGACAAATACATCCTGATGCTGGGCATATTCAGGTGTGAATAAGAGTCGCAAAATTGGCTTGCCGAAACAAAAGGCAACTACAACAAAACCGAAACCCAATAGAGCATTGATACCAATTAATTGAAGAAGGAGCCGGACAAATGCCTTTGTGTTGTCTTTAAAATATCTTGACAGTCGCGGAAGACATGTGTTGCCCATCGCTGCATTGATCATGGTTAAGGCAATAAGCAACAGTGACATGGCCGTAAAATAACCCACCGCCTTGCGACCAAGGGTATGATCCATGACCAATCGTGGAATATTCTGAAATACCGCGCCAATTCCGGCAACCACTGCCAGCGGGGCGGATTGCCAAAATAAAGAACACAATTGCGGCCATTCCCATTGGGGTCGATAACCCGAAAAGGACATCAAATGACGAGACACTACCTTTCCGGATACCGGCATGTCATACAACAGCAATATCGCTATGCGGGAAACGATTGTTCCCACAATGGCAAGCGATAAGTGTTTTGTGCACCAGAGAAATAATCCAAACAACGAGAGGGTCAATACCCCCTCAAAAATCTGGGCTAAAGTAGATAAATTTAGTCGCTCGTATTTCTGCATGTTGGACGAAAAATAAAGCCGGATTTCGGCGATGGACTGGCTCAGACCCATCAGGGCGATTACGATGGCCGTGCCGGCCGGGTAGAAAAGAAAGCCGATCAAGGCCACAATCCCGATCGACGCCAGCGAAGCCAACAGTCGTACCGCGATATAATGGCCCGTTTGGTATTCATTGCGAATGTCGGTAATATTGACGGTATAGAGCCGTAAGCTGAAAAAGGTGGCGACGGGTAGCGTAACTGCCTGAGCGATTCCCCATAACCCCACCGTTTCGACGGAAGCGGTCTTGGCCAGAATCGTCAACATCAGATATCCGCACAATGCATAGAATGCATTGCCGATGAAAGCCCACGCAAAATTGACCTTCAGGGATGGGGGAGTCATGCTCTCGCGATTATTCGATCCCGTGCAAGGAGGCATTGGCTGCTTGAATGGCCTGGATATAATCGGTTCGGGATCCGCTGGCTAATTTCTCGATTTCCGGGACATGGTCTTCCACCAGTTGAGACATCTGGAAAAGCCAGTAACCCTGACTTTGTTGATACGAACGGATGATCTGGGTTCCGATTTCCGCACTGGTATATTGCCGGAGCAGATATCCGGCGGCATAGATTCCGTTGATATTATAGTTTTCAAAATAGGCTGTCAGGTCGGAGGGGATACGATCGGCTCCCCAGGGGTTTGCAAGATAACCATAAGTATCGGTTGAAAAGGAAATGACCGGATACGAATTTCGTCCAAAGGCCCGCATGACGGCGCTGCGAACCCAATTGGTGTTGGTTAAAGCGGGGTACACCCCAAAGACCAGATTGGGATTGAGACTGCGAGCCGCATTTTTCAAATGTTCTGCTTTTAGTTCCACCTGTTCAATCTGATAGGCGTAATAGTCAGGCAGAAACCCGTTTTGCAGAAGCCACGATTTCCTCTGTCCCTTTCCGATGGAAGGCACGGTGTGGATTTGCGTGCGTTTAAGAATGTATCGTGAAAAGCAGGAATCACAAAAGCAAGTATCAAACGAATACTGTCTCTTGGCGGTTAGCTCATTTTCAGTCCGGTACATCTCCATATCGAGAAATATTCCGACAACGGCTTCGCGTGCCAGTTTGTTGGCAATATCCCCCTCAAAATATCTCTGCCATAGCTCGGTATCCAATGGACAGGGGAATAAACCTTCCGAACCGTCCGAGAAAACAACGGGCTGACAGGCGTTGCCAACAGGCGGTTGCCAGGCATAATAAGCGAACACGTTCAAATTCGCCTGGTTGCATTGTCGGATCCATTCCCGGTAATAATTCAGGTGATGGGGAGTCTCGGCAAACGAACATCCATAGACAATCGCGGTATTTAAACCCACGGTTTTCATCGTTTCGATATAACGAGGAATTTTTGCCAGATTTCCCGCCGTTGAAGAAATGAATGCCCCTCGAATTCCTTCTCTCTCGATCCATTCAGGAAATACGGCATCCGTTTGCGAACTTCCACCACCGGTTCCGTTTGTGTCCGAATCATCGGACGAATCATCCGAAGACGAATCATCCGAGGTCCCGGAATCGGGGAAAATGGACCTTCCGGTATCTGAACCGGAACCGCCGGACCCTCCAGTTCCCGATCCGGTTCCGGAGCTTCCCGAGCCGGATGTGCCCCCCGCCGATCCACCCGAAGAACCGATTCCGGAACTGCCCGTCGATCCGCTTCCACTGTACGAGCTCGAACTGCTACCCGAACTGGAACTTGTGGAACTGGAATAGCCGGAGGAATTCGACGAATCGTTCCCCAAATCAGATCCGCTACGAATATCGACTGCGGACGCAAAATTGGCTGAATGATCGGAGTCGTCGGAAGTGATTTCAATCGGAATAGACCCTTCGGGAAGATCCTGAGCAAGGGGTTCCATCGTCTCGAAAGGAATCATGTCCGGCGATTCCCCTTGGACTTCGTAGTACTCCGCCGGAGATGTGGCGAGGTTATCTGTCAGGATCGGGGTTACGGTGGGGGCGCCAAGTGCCGGGCCCTCCGTCGAAATGGCACCGGCGTCTTGTGGATCCGATCCAAAAATAAGAACACAAGTAAATCCGGAGACCGCGATCAAACAAACGGCCGCCACGAAGTTGTAGGTCTTATAAGAAATCACGGCAGTATCCCTGTAAAATTGAGTTCCGTTTACAAACCATCGTTAAACTTTACATAACATTTGCGGGATAAGCCCATTGAATCGCAATATTTTCAAGACCGATAAGATCCATCTTTTGGGATCTTCAGAATTGTTTGAATGGACCCATGATGGAGGACAGCGTTCCAGGTTCGTATTCCTCTGGATTCTCGGACGGTTTCGGCCGTTCGATCTCCCAGATTTGTTCCGAGTCCGAAAGAGGATAGGGTCTGAAATCCCTGGCCCACCGCGGATGGTAGCCGGCGACATTCGACAGGGTAAACAGCCGTCCCGATTGTTTTGAAAGCAGGGCAAGAAGTTGATCCGTTGTCGTCTCAAGCGTCAGAATCCGAAGATCCTGCCGGCGTTGCTCTATCTGATGGACATACTGTAGCCCCGCAAGGGTGGTCATATCCGCCAGCACGACCGCGTTGTCGGGTAATCGTTCGAACAATTCGGTTGCCAGGCGGCGAGGCCCGGTTTGATTCTGTTGCCAGGGAATCAGGTAATACGGATACTCGTCTCGATAGGGGATATGCCGGCGGGTTCCGAGATTAAACTGCAGCGCCTCGGCCCGCTCGCTCAAAATCGGATAGGTGGCGGGGATAGCGGTCAGTAAAATCGCCGAGACGATCGTCCACATGCTCCGATATCGGCCGGCAAAATCGGCAAACCCCAGACCGATGTACAGACTGACCATCATGTACATCGGCAGGAAAAAATTATTCTGGTTGGGCACATCGTATCGAACGGCAAACAGGGCATACAGGACTGTCACCGTCAGCCAAAACCATCCCAGCCGGCGGGAATTGGCTGGACGAAACGATTCGAATAACCCCGGAATCGCCAGCAGAACCAGAGGCGTTGGAAAGTTCAACGCAAAAAACATTCCGCTTTGCTTGAGCAACATCGGTAGCTTATCGACATTCCATACCGCATTCCCCCATCGTCCCCATAGGGCCGATAGAATCGTCCCCCAAAGATCGCCGTTACGAACATATTCCTTGGCTGCCACATACCACAGCAATCCGGCTCCGATGAACCACGCGACGACAATCCCGGCCAGAGTAGTTCCCGTGAGCTGTCCCCGCAACCATCGAATCACCATCCATATAAAAATGACCGCGAAGGCGATCTGGCTGATATTATGGGCCGAGATTCCCAGTCCGAATACCAGTCCCATCCACAATAGCGGCTTGGATTTTTCCGACGACAGATAGTCCAGAAATAGTAGCAGCCCTCCGCTGATCGCCGCATTGGACATGCTGTAGGTCTGGGCCTGAACGCCCAAAAACCATACGCTATGCGCCATGCCGAAAGTCCCGGCCGACAGAATTCCCGGCCAGATCCCGCCCGTCAGCCGGTAAGTCAGCAAAAAAACATTTGCCGCCGCCAGCGCAGCAAAGATCGCGCTGGTCAGGTTGGCCCCATAAGCGTACGAAAACCACCCCAATCGTCCGATTCCGTGTGCGACGACGATAAACAGCGGATGAATCCGAACCACATCCCCCGGCCGACTCAGATTGCAGTTCGCCGCCTGGACCTGGTAATCCCCCTGATCCTGCCACACGATATCCGGCGCCAGCGTAAAACCATACAGAGTCATCGCCGCAGCCAGGACCATCGACCAGCCGATCCATCCCCTGCGTCCGATGGAATGAATCAATTCGTTCGTTTTGTTGTCATTCATACGGTTGATTACGAGGATCCCGGTCCCTTATAAGACTTGTTGCCTGACCTTTCTCCAGTCCTCCCGATTGAGGAACCAGCTATGACCCAGGCGAATGGAATAGTGTTTTTGAACGATCCAATACAAAAGGATCAGCAGCGCGATATTCGAGATGCTCGATGCGATCGCCGCTCCATCCATCCCGATCGAGGGAATCAGCGCCAAGCTCAGGAGTACATTGACGATTCCGTTAACGACCAGCGCACGGGTCGAAAGCTCGGGTTTTCCCCGACTATTCAACAACTGCATCAATGTGTAACTGAGCATGTACATAATGGAACCGGGCAACAGAATCAACATGGGTCGCACCGCGGGCAGAAAGTCTCGGCCGTACAGGAGAATCACCAGCCATTTTCCGGTCAGCAAAACGCCCGCCGTCAGAACCAATACGAGGGTGCTGGCAAATCGAAGCACCTTTTCGATGTGTCCGGTTAGTTTTTCTTCGCTCAACGAAGCCCACTTACTGAACAGCATCGGCATCACCGATCTGCAGACCAGAAAGACCAACAAGGCAATTCGCTGTCCGCGGCTGAAATATCCCACCGAGGCGAAGTCGCCCCCGGCGTAGTTCAACAACAGGATGCTCAATTGCGCGTTGAGCATAACCATTAATTCAATCCAGTTTTGCCGGATACCCATTCGCGTCAATTGCCGGCAGGTCTCCAGTCCCGGCCGAATCGAACGGTCCATGCGATGGCGGATCCAGTTCCAGGCGAACAGCCACCGAATCGTCGCCATCGACATGAACGCCAGAACCGCCGTTTCAATCGTCAGCCATCCGATTGCATAGAGAGCAACCACAATCCCCAGATCTCCGAGGTTGGCCATGACCTCCAGAATACTGATCCTTCGTGCCTCGATTTCCACCAACAGATCGTTCTTTCCGATATAGCTGAGTAAAACCACGGGCAAATAAAGAATCACGACGACCAGGATTGCCCCGCTAAGTCGTCCAAAGTATCCCGGGAACGCCATCAGGATCATCGCCGTAATCGCGCCGGCCGACAGTCCCAATCCCACCATGGCCCAGATCGCGTTCATCAAATATTCGATTCGTCTCGATCGGTCATGATGACTGAAATAGAGATAGGCCTGGGGAATCCCCATACAGGCGATGGTCGGCGCCAGCATCAGCGCCGACAGGATCACCGTGTATTGCCCAATGCCCTCCGGACCCAGCCACCTCGACAGGACGGCGCTCTGTAGAACCGCCAAAAAAAGACACACCACAGCCGAGGAATTGACCATGAAGGCCTTGCGCAAAAACGAAAGATCGTTTCGGGGCTTGTCCGCGATGGGATTGGCCTGTTCAACAGGGATTTCGGTCTGTTGCATCATCGATACCGGGTTGATCCTGGCGGACTCGGCGACAGTCATGGCTTGGCCGGTTTTTGTCCAACAATCAGATAATGACTGTACCACAACATATCGCAACGAAGACAAACGCGAATCTCGTATCCGATCTCGCCGAGCCATTCGCACAGTACGCTTGGACTCTGGTATCGAGGCCGTTGCCCCGACAGAACCAAATCGTGCAGAGTGTTGGCCGCGCTTTTCCAGGCCGGGACTGGATCGATATCCTTGATGAGAATCCGTTCCGCATGGGTGCTCTGGATCGCCCGGATCGTTTCTTTTTGACGCTCCGGGTGGATGTGATGGATTATGTCGATCATCGTGACGCAATCTGCGGCCATGTCCGGCCAGGCCTCGTTGACGGCAATCGGTCGAAAACTCAAAGACCGATTCGGCCCGGCAAGCTCTTGTGCCAGACGAACTTTTTCGGCGCAAATATCAAAACCGATTCCTTGACGGATCCGGCCCAATTCTGCCAAAAGCAACAGCCATAAACCATTGCCGCATCCCACATCCAATACGGTTGAATTCTGCGGGACCTGTTCGATCAGTCGATGAAAGGGACAAATCCGGGGCCGATAGGTCATCAGCATTCGCTCTTTGAATCCGAGACGGCTGCCGATTTTCGCCGCGATCTGGCTGAGTTGTCGTGGAGTCAAATCGTTTCAGAAAATGAAGGTTTGAAACCATCCCTGGAGTTCTTTTCCCCAGCCGATGATCGCCACCGCCATGGCCAGCCATAATACCACCGTGGCCTGGAACGGCCGGTCGCGAAAGAAAAGCTCCGTCGGGTCGGTATAGGTCCCCTGCATGGAGAGCATCGCAAAACGAAAAACGCCGTACACCATCACCGGCAGGGTATAGACAAAATAGTCCGTCCCGAAATGCTCGATTGTGCTGTCGCTCAGTCCGTACAGAAGAAATCCAACGACCGCGATCCCCGCTGACACCGTGATCAGATGCGTCAACAGAGGCGGAGTATAGCTCAATAGCGTCGTCCGCAACGATCCCGCCTGTCGCGGATCGTCAAACAAGGCCAGTTCATTGTACCGTTTGCAGAACCCCATGAACAGGCACAGCGTAAACATGCAGATGAACAACCACGGACTGATCGCCACGCCGATCGCCACCGCGCCTCCGACCGTCCGCAGCACAAATCCCAGTGCGATCGCGATGACATCCAGCAGAACCCGGTGTTTTAATGCCAGCGAGTACGCCGTCTGTAAGAGCGCATAGAGCCCAACGATAACCAACAGCATCGGCCGTATCGCGCTGCTAAGAACCAGCGCCGCACACAACAGGCCCACCGCCTCGACCAGGGCCGTACCGATCCCCAATCGTCCCGCCGCCAGCGGCCGGGTATTCTTGATCGGATGTCGTCGGTCGCTCTCGATATCGCGGATGTCGTTAAGGATGTACGCGAACGACGACGCCAGACAAAACGCGACCAGCGTCAATCCCGCCGCAAACCAGGCCGATGGGTCGGCTATCTTCATCGCGAACAGTACCGGTAGCAGGACTACGCTGTTCTTGGCCCAGTGCCTCGGCCGTGCGACCAAAATCATCTCACGAATCGGATTGGCTTGGGACTTATCCACGAAACTCTTCAATTATCAACAACCACTCGATCCAATAATCAATAGTCAATATTCAATAGTCACTATTTGTAGAATCTCAGTATCGTTTCTACAACATAATCCTTCATCGCGTCCGTCAGCTCCGGATACACCGGCAGCGCCAGCACCTCGTCGGCCGCCTTCTCCGAGTGCGGGAAATCGCCCTTCTTGTGCCCCAGCGACGCAAAGCATTCCTGCAGGTGCATCGGCACCGGGTAATAAATCTCACAGCCGATCTGGTTGGCCTTCAGGTGTGCCAGCAGAGCGTCGCGTTTCGGTACGCGGATGACATACTGGTTGTAGATCGTATAGCAATCCGGACTGATCCATGGCGTGCCGACCACGCTTCCGGCCAGTTTCCGCGTGTAGTACTCGGCGTTGCGTCGTCGTGCCTCCGACCAGCTCTTGAGATGCGGGAGCTTGACCAGCAGCGCCGCCGCCTGGATTGGGTCCAGCCGGAAGTTACCTCCGACGCACTTGTGATAGTACTTGGGCTCCATGCCGTGATTGCGCAGGATAAACAGCCGCTTATAAAGCACTTCGTCGTTGGTCACGCACATCCCGCCGTCGCCGATGCCGCCGAGATTCTTGCTCGGAAAGAAACTAAAGCACCCGAAGGTCCCGATGCTCCCGGCCTTGCGGCCCTTGTACTCGCTGGTGATCGACTGGGCGGCGTCTTCGATTACGGCCAGCTTGTGTTTGTTGGCGATGGCCATGATCGGGTCCATGTCGGCCATCTGGCCAAACAGGTGCACCGGCATGATCGCCTTGGTTTTCTTGGTGATCGCCTTTTCGATCTTTGACGCGTCGATGTTGTAGGTCTTCGGGTCGATATCCACAAACACCGGCTTTGCCCCCAGCCGCCAGATGGATCCCGCCGTCGCAAAGAAGGTAAACGGCGTGGTAATCACCTCATCACCGGACCCGATATTCAGCGCCATCAGACACGCGATCAGGGCGTCGGTCCCGCTGGTCACGCCCACGGCGAACTTGCATCCGCTGGCCGCCGCCACCGCTTTTTCTAAGGCCTCGACCTTTGGCCCGCCGATGCAGACCTGCGAATCCAACACCTCATGGATCTGCGCCAACATCTCCTGCTTGATCGTCGCGTACTGGGCCTTCAAATCCAACAGCGGTACCTGCATCGTTCTCTCCCTAAACAGGATAGTCCATCAATCCGTTGTATCCCGGTGTCGAGCGATGGAATCCCATTGCCTCAACACCCCGATCATTGCTTGAACGCATCATATGCCCTCGTCCCCACCGCCTTGTCGGCCGGGAGGGGTTGTTCTTCGTCAAGGTCCAAACACCGGATCACGCCCGGCGACACCTCCCGATACCGGTACCCGCTCTCGGCACAATGCAGAATCCCTTCGCGATCCGGCCCCGACAGCATGATCCCGTGCCGGCTCATCCAACCCTTCCACCTGGCCGGCACGCCGACCATCATCGCATAGTCCGGTACATCCTTGCTCACCACCGCCCCGGCCGCGATAAACGCATACCGCCCGATCGTCACGCCGCAGACGATCGTCGCGTTGGCCCCGATCGTCGCCCCGCGGCGGATCAGCGTCGTCTCGTAGATCCCCTTGCGATTGACCTGCGAGCGCGGGTTGGTGACATTGGTCAGCACGCAACTGGGCCCCAGAAACACCTCGTCCTCGATCGTCACGCCCGTATAGACCGACACATTGTTCTGGATCTTGACCCGGTTGCCGATCACGACATCCGCCCCGACAAAGACATTCTGACCCAGCGAACAACCCGCTCCGATCTTCGCCCCGGTGCAGACATGACAGAAATGCCAGATCTTTGTCCCGCAGCCGATCGAACACGGCGTGTCGATCACGGCCGTCTCGTGCGCGAAATATCCGGGCTGGCCGCTGCTCATAGTTCCGCCTTCATGGCCATGCCCCCGCCCAGCCAGATCGTCGTCCCGCCTTGCGGGTCTGGGATCGAATCCAGCATCGGGTGATATTCCCCCGTTTTGCCGACCGGCGCGGCGTTGCGAATCTGCGAGACGATCTCGATCGACGGAATCACCTCGTCGATCCCGAATCCCCGTCCGGCCAGAATCTCGCGGTAACTGTCCGTATGCAACTCGGTGAATCCCTCGGATAAATCAATCTCCCGCCCGTCCAAACG
>JAAYVQ010000282.1 GCA_012517095.1 Phycisphaerae bacterium
AAAACAGCTTTCATAGAAGTTCTTCATCGACCCCGGAACCATCGCCACCCGCACGCTGCCCCAGGTTTGCTGATCGCCCGTCGCGTAGAACACATAGGTGTTGCCTTCCCACTCGAACAAATCCACATCCGAATTGTTGCAGCCCTCCCCTTGGCCGGCTTCGAGAATCGGATTCATCGGGCTTAACTGCCACGCCGCCAGGTCCTTCGAGCGGGCCAGGAAGGTTACCCATCCGTTGTGCCCCGGAATGGCCGCATGCAGATACATCACATAGTAATACGGAACAAAGTAACGGATAACCGGACAGGCGCTGTATTCTTTCTTTTCCCCCGTGAAGATCAAACCGGGAATCTTCTCCCACGCCGAAAGGTCTTTTGATCGCGCGAACCGGAAACAGAATTGCACCGGCTGATTCGATTCGTACGCCATGACATACCCCTGTTCATCGCGGCACACGGAACAGTTGAATAAATGCTCATCGCCTTCCAGTGGAATCGCCAATTCGCGCGTCCAGTTTTTCAGATCGGTCGAGGTGAAGTGGTAAATGCTCTTGAACCAGTCCTTGTCCGTGCCTTCGCTGGCGAAGACATGCATCGTCTCGCCTTCGACGAACGCGTTGGCGAACGAATGTCCCTGGCCGAACTTCGCGAGGATCTCGCCGGTGCACAGATCCTGAATCCGCAGGTCCATATCCTTCAAATGATCGCCGGTCTTGTTTTTCGAATCATCCCGGAAGTTATACACCAGAAGCGGCTTTCCGCGATATATCACCGGCGTATTCTCCATTGCCTGCCCGAAGTTCACCGGAATCTTCGTCAGCGGCGACTTGTGCAGATTGCCCTTCAGATCCTCCGGCGTCTTCGGCGGGGCCATCCGCGCAAACAGCTCCGTCGGCCACAGCCCCAGCCGCTCAAATCCCTCCGGCATCGACTGCTTGAACTGCACATACGCCTGAACCCTGCCGCGCGTCGTGAAACTGACGGCCTCGGCATCTTTACCCGGCGTCAACACCGAGTAACCGGCCAGGATACAATCCTCCAGATCCACATGGAGCTTGCCCGTCGGACTGTGGCCCTGCGTGCAAATGATCCCCGTCGATTTTCCGCCCATCTCCGGCTGCGTGAAGTTCAGCGCGATCAAGCGGCAGTTCACGAACCTGGCCCGTGTGCAGTGGGCCGCATACGAAATCGCCACGGCGTTGTCGGGATTGACCATCGTGCAATCCTCGAACACCACATGCGGCTCGTCGGGCAGGGTCTTTTCCCATCCGCCGACCAGCACCCCCGCCGTATCGCCGACAAAATCCAGCGATAGAAAATAACACCGACGAAACACACTCGGCTCGCCCGGCCGCACGATCGGATAACAAACGCCGCCGCCGAACGCCCGCCCGGAACCCACGCAGTCTTCGACGATCACGGTAAATCCCTGACCGCTCTTGTCGGTCAGGTCCCAGAACAATCCGCCGTCGCCCCCCGCCGTGTACAAATTGCGGAAAATCCAGCGGTCACAGATGATCGCCGAAAAGGTCTCGCCGGTCTTGTTTCCTGTCGGCCAGTTCTTGTCCGTCGCGCGGATCGGTCCCCACCAGTCCCAACTCTTGAATCCCTTCTCCGGGTCCCCGCTGTCGATTAACACCCAGCCCGCGCCTCCAGATCCGAGCGCGCCGTCGAAGTCGCCGACGAGTACATTGTACGCGCCCGCGGCGCCCGGATGCGCCGGGGCCAGGTTGGCCTCCAGATATCGGTCCGGCCGAACGATGACGCGATGTCCACCCTTGTCATCCGGCACCGCCGACAGCCCCGCCTGGATCGTGTGAAACGCCTTCGCCCAACTGCTGCCGTCGGAATTGTCGCCTGATGTGGAAACATAAATCGTCGCGCCCTTTCGGCCGGAATAATCGACCTCCATCGGATCCCATCCCGCGGCAAATAGAACGCTCGACCCCCCCGCTACAACACAAAGAACCAACTTGATGGAACGATTGAAAATAGTGTTCATCATGATCGGACTCCTCTTGGAAAAGGTCATGGATCACCGCATCTGCTGATACACTCGCACAAAATCGACATACATATCGACCTGACCGTCGTACCGCGACAAATCCACCGGCCAGCCGCCGCCTGTCGCAAGATTGATCAAAAAGAAAAACGGCCGCTCCTTCGACAACGGCAGCGTCGCGTGCCGCCCGACCTCGATGTTATCGCAATAATAGATCGTGTCGGTCTCGGTGATCTTGCATCCGTAAGTGTGAAACGCCTCGAACCACGCCGAAGGGATTCCGAACTTGCCCATACGGATCGGATTATGCAATGCATCGTAGGCCTTCTTTTCGATCGCCTTGCCCGCCTCACCCTGATCCCACGCGTGCGGGCAGATCATATAGGTGTCGAAGGCGTTCGGCGTCCTGGGCCCCTCCCCACCGTACGCTTCAATGATGTCCAGCTCGTCGCACGGGACCTTGATCCCCTTGACATGATCGGTCATGTAATCCGTCATGATCCAGAACGCAGGCCAGGTTCCGATCGCATTGGGCCCCAGAAAACGGCACTCAAAATAGCACGGCGCTTTGGCCGTGATGCCGCTGGCATCGTTCTTCATCGACGAGATCAGTCCCGAGCTGTGCAGCGTATCGCTGGCCCGAATCCGCAGATAGGTATCCACTTGCGAGAAGGGATTCTTGGCCGACGCGAAACCGGAAAAGGTATGCTCGCTGAAATCCTGCCAGCCGTTCGGCGGTTTGTGATCGTAGTAGATCGCCTTCGGATCTGTGCTGGAAATCGAAAGCGGCCCCGTAAAATCGTCGGCGAAAATCCGCTTCATGCCCGTTGCCGCCGGCGGATCGCCGGGCATCCCTTCCCTCCAGGACACGCCGCCTTTGTTGTAGAGTTGCAGATAGCAATTATCCTTAACCGAACCGGCCTGGCCGCTGATCCGAACCGTGATCGGTCCGTGGGGATATGCGTCGGCCGGAAACACAAACGAACCATACCCCTTGGCGTCCAGCGCGATTGTCGTAACCGTAGAATCGTTCCCCAATCCTTCGCCGCCCTTCCAGCATTTCACCGTCACGCTCGTCAATCCCGCCGCCGCAATCGCGATGGGCGTATCTCCTCGAATGTCGGAACCGTATTCGGGCGAAGTCACCGATATGGAAGCGCCCAAGATCTCGGCAACGCCTTTTTCCGAATCGATCGAGATCGAATCGAACGCCAACTCGCCGACCGCGGCAGTCTTCTTGCCCTGTTCCGTCGGCTGGCCCACCGTCAGCGTAATCCTCGTGATCGGATAATCGAGCTTGCCGTTCTTGTCTCCGCCCCAGGTCTCGTGCCCGGCGCCCAGGTCGATGACAACCTCCTTCCAGCCGGTAAAGTCGATGATCCCGCATTGCCCGGTGTTCTTGCTGTACTGGTGCGTCTCGCTGCCGGCGTCGGTCACCTGTACCCCGTAGGAACATTGTCGGCCATCGCCGCAGATCCAATATCGTAAGGTTTTGGCCGCCGCCAGGATCCGAACCTGATTCGGGATGCCGAGATACTGAAAATCCCCCGTCTCCACAAATCGATAATGTAACGCAAGACAACTCTTTCCGTCGTGGGCTCCTTGGTTCGCAATCCGCACCGATGCGTTTTCGTTGGGAATATTGACCACCCACACCGACGGCGGAACGGTAACCTTCTCAAAATCCTGAACCATCACCCCCGTCGCCCCCCCGGCCTGTCCCATCCCCCAGACGAACAATGCCCACATCCAACCTGGCATGATTGACTCGCGGCGGTTCATCATCCCGCTTCTACGGTGAGGGGGTAGAGGACTTTACATTTTTTTCGTCGGGCAATGGAGCCGGCGGCTCCGCGGCCATCTTTTGCAGTCTCAATGCATCCTGAATCAGCTCATCCCGATTCGGTTCGACATAGGGCTGCAATTCAAACGACCATTCGTACGAATCCACGATCTTACCCGGCCACAAAACCCCGAAAAACAAATCAAACGGCATCACATCATGCAGCGGCGCCTTTAATTCGCGATGCGTGTTGAAGATGTCGTACCCCTCCTTGATAATCTGGATCCGATAATCCCCGTACCAGTTGAAGTTGACCGTCACCGGCGTTACGCCGATTTCCTCGTCGTTGAGCGAAACCAATGCGCCCGCCGGAACGGTGTTGATGGTCAGCCGCCGCTCGATGCAACCGCTTGACAGCACGATCGTTACCAGCGACAACGACCACGCAAGATTTCGGACAATCGCTTTCATAATCCCTCGAATCATGTCCCAACCGCAAATCCATTTCCGATACGGATGGAGAAAGCATACGCGGTGGAATGCTCAATTGCAAACGATTTTTCAATGGCTCCCGAACGCGAACGGCCGGAAACGACCCTATTGTGACTTGGGGAAAACCCGAAGAAGAAAATCCCGAATGGAATTGGGATTTTAAGAGGTCCGCCAACCCGAACCGGCCGGATGCATCGCCGGGGCGTTTTTGAACGCTTCCATTTGCTCGATGTGTTCCAATCGCTGATGCAGATACGTTTTACGAAAACCGTTGCCGATATAGACTGTCAGCAAAAATCCGCACCAGATAAACAAAAATCCCGCCAGGGACCAGGGTAAAAAGAATCTCCAAATATCTTCCCAATACCAGGTTTCCCTGCCGGAAATATAACGGACGGATTGGAATACGCCGGGGCTCAGCGTTAGTAACGAAACAAAGCAGAGGGTCAACAATGGCTTGAATATCTTTTTTCGATTGCGACGGCTTTGCCCGATGCCGAATGAACGAATGACCGCGATCGCTCCGGCATAGGCGATCCAGACACAGGTAAAACACAATGCGCATAAGATCAGGAAATGCAAAGATTTATCGACGGGTTCGCTGAAACGGGCATTGAGCGTATAAAGGTCTTTGGCCTTGATGACGCCATAGACAACTGGCCCCAAAAGGCAGGACAAGACCAAAGTAAGACGCCGGAATCCTTCGGGTAGATTGATGGCAAAATCAAAGAAGTCAGTCCTTAAGTTGTTTACTGGCAACGGCTTACATGCAGACGGTTTTTTGGTTTCGACCGGTTTTGTCCCCGGATTAAGACCCACCGGCTGATTACATCGCGTGCAGGAAATTGGCTGGCCGGTTTTTTCCGGTGCAACATAGAACGAATTTTCACAGTGATCGCAATGAACGATCATAGACGGCTCTTTTTGTAAGTGTTTATATATCAAAGATTTATGGCGAAATCCTCTGTTTGGGACAACCCCCAGATCGCCACAGAAGACAATAACGGTAAATTCACCGATGGACTTAACGAAAATATCCTCCTTTTCCACTCCGGTAATCCCCCCACTCGGATGGCTCATTTACAGCCGAAATTCCCCTCTACCCCCGACCGAATCATCTGCTTCCAGCTTCGACCGGGATTCGAGCGCAGAATGATTCCTCTATCCATTGTAATACGGGGTCTTCATCGGGCTATAGACCGAAAAGGGTCTGAACCTCTTCCTCTGTCAAAGCCCGATTGAAAAGCATCACCTCATCCATCGCCCCCGCAAATCGTTGCTGACCCGTCGCCGAATTGATTCCGATGAGCAGTCGTGTCTTGGCCGCCTGTGGACCATCGGACCTCGTTGCACCCGCGGCCACCGATTGCCCATCCAAATACATCGTTGCCAAAGTAATATCCTCAGCTTGCGATCCCGGCACGACAAATGCCACATGATGCCACTGCCCATCCTTCAGTGTCGTCCATGCACCCGCGTTAAAATACCGGTAATTGTACTGCCCCAGGTAGATCAGCGGCCTGCCTTTGTCGTTCTGTTGCAGCTTAACGGCCGGATAGCTCCCCCCGAACGAAATCAGCGTCGGCGTCGCTGTGTCCATGCACTTCACCCACGCGCACACCGTCCACGCCTCCGGAAATAGCTTCACATCCGTCCCGCAGTCGATCCAATCTCCGGCCCCATCAAACTCCAGCGCCCCGCCGATCCTGCCCTCCGTCGCCATCGTCTCGGTGTTCCGTCGAGCCGAACCATCGAATCCATCTCCCCCGGTCTCCGCCACCACCGTATCGGCCGCGTTATCGTCCATCGCCCAATACGCCACCCGACCCCTGGGAAATGCCAAATTGCCATTCAACCACGACCCACTCAGGATCGCCAGATCCTCCAATCCGACCTGATGATCCCCGTTCGCATCGCTTCCGGCAACAATATTCGGATCCGCAGCAAGCCAGCTTTCAGCAAGCTGCATCAGGTCTTCGACATCGACCCCATCCGGGCAGACAAAATCTCCGCCCCTTGAAAACTCCCATACCAATCGCGGATACGCATAACCATTCGAGCACATTCGCCACTCTTTATGCGGCCCATCAGTCGGCCCACCGAAGAAGTCCCATCCGGCCGAAGTATAAGTGGCGATCTTCTTCATCTCCGCCGTCGTTTTGCCTTCTCCGCCCTCGCTGATGGCCAGCCCCGTGGTTTCCACATCCCAGAAGCTCTGGGTGGTCGTGCCTTGAAAAGATTCCCCGACCAGGCCTCCGACCCGATAGGATCCTGCGATCGACCCGGTGGCGTAAGACGAAAGAATCGTGTCGGAATTCCATCCCACAAGCCCGCCGACCCCCGAACCGGAACCGAAAATTGTCCCACTGGAATAACAAGAATGGATTGTACCGGAATTGACCCCCACCAAACCGCCGATCGAATACGCATTGCCCCTGATCGGGCCGGTCGCGAAGGAAGAATAGATCGTACCGATATTGCCGCCCACCAATCCTCCAATATGATAATATCCGGTCACGGAGCCGGATGCGTACGAGGAAGTGATCGAGCCCTCTCCGTTCCATCCGGCCAACCCTCCGACATGCTCAGAGCCGGTTACGGAAACGGTGGAATAGGAGGAAACAATCGCGCCGGAATTCGATCCGACAAGGCCCCCGATATCCAGACCGGAACCCTTGACGGTTCCGGAAACGAAACAGGAATCGATCCTGCCGGAGTTCTCCCCCGCAATCCCTCCCACATAATGACGGCCGAGAATCTGGATGTTGTCAACTCCGAGCTCGAGAATCATACTACCCTTACCCAGGCAGCCAAACAGACCGACGGCGGTTCGCGTCGGCTGGTTGATCACGACATTCCGGATAACATGTCCATTTCCATCAACGAATCCGGTAAACGGGGTTTGTTGAGATCCAATCGGCGACGCGGCTCCCCCCTCCAGATCAATGTCCGCAATCAGGATCAAATGCCCGGCCCAATCGGCGGCCGTGAGGGTTAGTTCTTTCCAATCGGCAGAAGAGGAAATAACAAACGGAGATTCGGCCGTTCCGCTGCCTCCGGAATAGCCGAAAGTGCTGGCACAGACCGCCACCAGACACAGCAGAACTCCGATGGCCGTCTGAACCCTATGAAGTTTCATCTTTCGTCGATTCCAAACCAAAACACCCGTCTTCCGAGATTCCGATACAGGAGATGGGATTATATCATTTTCGCCCCCCAAAATCAACCCAAAACTGTGCCATTGCCGGAAAAAGAAGTGCAAAACAATCGAACCGTTACTTCCCCCTCTGGAATGTATCGCGTCGATCGAATTCCCTGGCTTCTTTCGCCGTTATAATGCGATTGTCATAATCCCTGATAGGGTGTCCTTAGCTCCAGGAAATCCTTTGAATTCCGATTCGGAGGGATTTAACCACGACGATCCAGCTGACCTCACAAACTCATTCACGATTTACGATATCCCGTTTATCATGGAAATAAGAGCCCATCAATTACTTCATCCAATTCTCGGCCATCGCCGCCAGGTCGTCGAGGTCAACACGGCCATCGCGGGTCAGGTCGGCGGATAGTGGCGGTTCGTTCTTCATCCAGGCCCGGGAGAGAATCGCAAAGTCCGCGATATCGACGGCATCGTCGAAGTTCAGGTCGGCCGCAAGGCCGATCACATTGGGTGACATGCTCGCCTCGGCCATGCCGCCATAGGCGCCGATGTCGATCCGTCGGCCGTTGGGCCAGAGTTCATTCATCCAGCCCGGATTGGCTGGATCGCCCGCGTCGATGCAGGGACTCGTTACCGCATCCTTTACCCATGTTAATGAATTCGGATCCCATCGCCCGGCCTGCGACTTGAGATGATAATCGCCCGGAATAAAGACATCGTCCTCGGTCGAGCTTGTCCCCTGAGTATCCCAATGACCCGAATCGGCAAATAACGGATCGCCCTCGATCCAACAATGAGTGTAAATGAGTTGGTTTGGATCTTGTGAAGACTTTTGATCCTGGATAGAGTTGGCAATCGCACACAAACTTCCGCTGACTACTATCGTATTTAATATGACAGCGCTACAGGGGCTCAAGAAAATGGAATCGGAATGCCGATGATTCTCCCAACACGAGTTTGTTGGGAAGGATCGAGTATGACGTATGAGCAGATGGCTTCGCTGCAACCGGCGTTGGCGAAGTTGC
>JAAYVQ010000034.1 GCA_012517095.1 Phycisphaerae bacterium
CAGGGCGATCGATCCGGTCGTGTCCAGCATCAGATGAACCGTCAGGTCTTGCTCTTCCAGGAACAGCTTCATCACCAGTTGTTCCAGCCGCCCGTAAATGTTCCAATCGACAAACCGCAGGTCGTCGCCTGGCACATATCCCCGATGATCGGCGAACTCCACGCTCTGGCCGCGCCGCTTGCTGCGCCGCTGGCCGTGTAACCGCCCGCGCAGCATCCGATGGCTCAGCACATCCAGCGTATCCAACCGAGCCAGAAATCCCGGGTTCAGCAACTCCGCCAACCCTTTGCGTTTCGTCGTATTGACCTGTGTTTCGCTCATTCGTTTTGATGTTACATATTTGAATTTCTGGGTTTGTTTAGAATTTAGAAATTAGGATTTCGAATTTTCCGCTTTCGGTGTTGCTTCCAGAATCTGCTGGAGCAGATCGTCATTGCTGATCCCCTCGGCCTGTCCCTCGAAGTTCAGCAAAATCCGATGCCGCATCGCCGGCAGATACGACTCGGAAATATCCCCGAAGCTGACATGGTACCGCTCATCCAGCAGCGCCCGCACCTTGCCCGCCAGGATCAGCGTCTGCACCCCGCGCGGGGACGATCCGTAGCGGATGAACTTTCTCGCCGCTTCCGGCGCCGTATCATCGTCGGGGTGCGTTGCCATCGCCAGTCGAATCGCGTAATCCTGCACATGGTCGGCCACGACCACCTGTCGCACCAGCTCCTGGGCTCGCAGGATCTGCTCTGCGTCGGCCACGGGTTTGGCCTGCGGTGTCTGTTGTGTCGTTGTGCGATCCAGGATCGTTTTCAGTTCCGTGCGGGTACTGTACGGCACTAGAAGCTTAAAGAAGAACCGGTCGAGCTGCGCTTCCGGCAGCGGATAGGTCCCTTCCTGCTCGATCGGGTTCTGCGTCGCCAGTACCAAAAACGGTTCGGTCAGCCGGTGGATCGTCCCGCCGCTGGTCACCGAATGTTCCTGCATCGCCTCCAGCATCGCCGATTGCGTCTTGGGCGTGGCGCGGTTAATCTCGTCAGCGAGGATGATCTGGCCGAAGATGGGTCCCGGCTGGAACTGGAACTGCCGTCGTCCCGTCGCCGGATCCTCCAGCACGATGTTGGTTCCGATGATATCGGCCGGCATCAGGTCCGGCGTGAACTGGATCCGCCGGAACGAAAGCGACAGCGCCGACGCCAGCGTCCGAACCAGCAGCGTCTTGCCCAGCCCTGGCACGCCTTCCAACAGGATATGTCCCCCGCAGAACAGGCCGATCAATACTGAATCGACGATGTCCTCCTGCCCCACGATCACTGTCCCGACCTCGCGCCGAAGCGACTGAAACATTTCGCGGAACCATCGACATTGTTCTTGAACTTGCTGAACTGTATCGCTCATGTCTGTTTCTCCTGTCTGGGATCAGAGGGTTTCTTCTCTCGGGATTCGTCGGTTCCGAAGGCCTTTCGCTTGGCCTTCAACAATTGATCGATATGAGCCGCCGAGGCCGGAGAGGTTTTCGGTGCGGACGGCTTGATTTCCTCGGCTTTGGTTGCCGGTTTTTCCGCCGCCGTCACTGTCGGCGTCGTTGGCATTTCCGCTTCCTTTTTCAAGTCTCCCTCGTAACGCCTCCCGCGCGTGTCCGCCCGTCGGCTCTCGAACTGTTCCTGCATCTTGGCGTGGGTCCGCTTGAGTTGATCCAGCATCTCGTCCGGTTTGGCGCGTCGCGCCTTGGGCCGCAGCCAGCCGACGACCTTGCGCCGAATTGCGACAAGATCCACCGCCACTCGACGCACCGCCACATCCAGCAAAAAGACTGCCATCCACGCCCCCATCAACCACGGCGCGATGGGCAACTGAGTCTGCGGAAACTTCAGCCCCGACTTCTCGAAGGGATTCATCTGGGGGTCTTCGAGGTTCAGAATCCGACCGCCTGAAATCGTCGCCACTTCTTCCAGCAGCGGCCGATTGTCGCGCAAGTAGCGAAATTCCGGGGCAAACGGAACCGTCACCGGGGTCTGCATCAGTTGCAGCGGTCCATCGGATCCCTTGCGATACCGCAGGTTTACCACATAGCTGCCCGCGCGGTCCGCCTGAAACCGTCCCTGAAACTGTCCCGGTCCCGACTGCGTCAACGCCAGCACCCGGCTTTCCACTTCCGGCGTGATGACCTGCGCTTCCACCTGCGACAGCGTCGGAATCTGGCCCTGATTCTCCGCCGTTTCTATCTGGACCGTGACCTCCTGGCCCTGGATGTCAGCCGTAATTTCGCAGTCGCTGCCCTGCGCGGGTTTGCCTACCCAACGGACAATCTGTGCCCACAACGCCTCGAATCCATCCCACGCCAGCCACTTGGATGCCCAGCGCGAGTCGATCGAACTGGTGAATGCCACGCACCGCCCCAGTCCCGCTTGTCCGGCCGCCAGGATCGGATCGTCCTGATGACTGACGAAGAGCGTTTGCGCCAAACCGCCTTTGGGACCGGTCAATACATATCCATCCAACGACGGAGTCGCTTCGACCCCCCGCACAATTTCGCTCAAACCGAAGCTCAGCTTCGGCGTGAAGGTCTCCTCGAAGATCAGCGCGCGTCGAACGACCTGCGCTTCCTTGATAAAGATCTGTGGCAATTGTTGCGGATCGGCCACATTGTAAAATCGCCCGCCGGTCGTCTGTGCAATCGTCATCATCTTCTGCAAGTCGCCGGGGTTATGTGGAAACACCGCCACGCACGAACAGGTGATCCCCGCCTCCTTGTACTGCATCAACAGCGGCAGGGGGGGCAGACCCGGATCGCTGTCGCTGATCATGATGACATGTTTTTGCGACGCGTCGCATTTGACCAGCGCGTTGTACGCCGCCAGCATCGGCGGTCCGAATTCCGGCATGTCGCCCATCTGCATCTGATCGATCGAATTCAGAATCGCCGTTTTGTCGCCGACCTCCGAGAACGGATGCACCCAGCGGGATTCGCCCGCCTGCCAGCCGTAATCGAGAACGCCCGCCAGATCCTGC
>JAAYVQ010000283.1 GCA_012517095.1 Phycisphaerae bacterium
TCTCGAATTTTTTCACGCGGGTGGCTCATAAAGGCCATTACATCAAATCATCCAAGAGCGCGCCAGCGGAAAATGGGGAATTTACAAAATTATTTTTCAGGATACCAAAACGATGCAAATCAAGTGCCGAACAGGATTGGGGCGGATCCTTGTTTTTACTTCAAAAACGCCGTTTTTTTTTAGCGGACAGCATTATAGGACTTGACAGGAGGTGGGGGATAGTCCTATAATAAAATAGTCATTAAACCTTTCGGATATGAATAATGAGGCAGGGGAGAAATCCGCATTTTTCATACCATTTTGCGCACGGCCGGTTGGTGACCTTATGGGCAAGAGGTTTGTCTGAAGTGAGAGTATAGCAGACGACCCGGATTTCAAGATGCTGGCACAAATACCTTTCGGTTGTTCGAAAGGTTAAACGAACCAATCGACAGTATGTTGGAAAGGGAAGAAAATGAAAGCGGTGATGCTAATCTTAATGACAATCAGTTTTGCTTCCGGTCTTGCCTCGGCGGATTTTACTGGAACACTTTCAACAGCAAGTGGCGGATTGTTAGGGTTTAACGGTTGGTCTTCTGGAGTAAGCTTGAGTTGGACAGTCAAGCCGAGTGGATTGAACTGGTCCTACGAATATACCTTGAGTGTTCAAGACAAAGGTATCAGCCATTTCATTATTGAAACATCGCCGACTTTTCTCAATCAGAATTTGCTTTCATGGTCTAAGGGGAGTGGAACTGTGGGCGAATGGGGTGATGAAGGTGATAGCAATTTTGGAATCCCAAGTTCCCTTTACGGGGTCAAGACAGAAGCGGGTGGATTATTATCCTATACGATCGCATTCATCAGTGATCGAGCACCTGTCTGGGGCGATTTCTATGCTGTAGATGGGAAAAAACCCGGAGAAGAAACCTATCTCTATAATGCTGGTTTTGCTCTTGCAGATCCTCTTGATCCTGCGTCGAATGGTTCGATCAACAACCATATTCTCTGCCCTGATACGACTGGAACAGTTCCCGCACCTGGCGCGTTGCTTCTGGGCAGTATGGGTATAGGGTTGGTCGGCTGGCTGCGTCGGAGAAACAGCATCTAAAGCAAGTAGAACCACGAAGTGCCCCTCATGTCCGACCCGTAAATAGGGTCGGTCAAGTAATAAGCCGTGGAGCAATCCGCGGCTTTTTTGCGCCGATGGAATTTCTGGATGTCATGGATAAAAAAAACGGGAGGCCAAAGGGGGCCTCCCGTTGTCATTTGAATTGTACGGCCGATTAGAATCGGCGTCCACCGCCATATCCGCTGCCGCTACCGCCTTCTCGGCGTCCACCACCACCGCCTCCGTAGCCGCCACGACCGCCCGGCCGGCCGCCACCACCGCCTCCGCCGTAGCCGCCGCGGCCGCCGGGCCGACCGCCACCGCTGCCATAACCGCCGCGACCACCGGGACGACCACCACCCGTCTTGGGCGGATTGGC
Organism: Phycisphaerae bacterium; assembly: GCA_012517095.1. GTDB lineage: Bacteria > Planctomycetota > Phycisphaerae > Sedimentisphaerales > Anaerohalosphaeraceae > FEN-1350. The sequence continues at coordinate 1,470 of JAAYVQ010000283.1, forward strand.
GTCGGCAACCTTCAGGGCCGCGCCGCCGCGTTCCGCTCCGTTGAGGCCGGTCTTGGCCGCTTCGGCTTCGGCATCCGTGCTCATCTCGACGAATCCGTAGCCCTTACCGGTGTTGGTGGCCTTGTCAATGACGATGTTGACGCTGAGCACGGTCCCGTACTCCGCGAACCACCCTTGCAGCTCTTCACTGGCTTGGTCAGGCCGCAGGTTTCCCACATACAACTTCTTTCCCATTTTCTTTCTCCAAAAAGGTTCTACCTTGTGCGGTTCAGACAGGCCGACATGCTCCGGTGATGGAAAAGGAAAACGGGAACTCGCACACGACCGAATTGCGGGGCTCTTGTCATTTCCAAATCCCGACCCATCGAATCCATTCCGACAATACCTTACCACAACAAGGGCTCGGCGTCAATCCAACAAATTCACGAAAATATTTCAGGAATTACGGGAACAGCCGCTTGTCCTTGACTCGCTGGAGGGCGGCGGGTAACTGGCTGATGGAACCGAGGATCTGGTCCGGGGCGGCGGGTTTTTCTTCGGGGGCTTCGGTATGCAGACGGTTGGGACGCACGACCTGTATGGTGGCCATCCCCAGTTGATTGGCGGGCAGAAAATCCTTGGTGGGATTATCGCCGACATAGACACAATCGGAGGGTTTAACGGCAAGCTTTCGAATCAGCATTTCAAAACCCTTCGGATTGGGTTTCCAATAGCTGCGGCCGAGGGACTCGGTGTACAGGATATGCTTGAAATAATGCATGATCTGCAGGGCTTTGAGCTTGAGTTCCTGTGCGGGAAGATATCCATCGGTGAGAACCGCCATCGAGTAACGGTCGGTCAGCAGGTCCAGAGTCTTGCGGGTGTCGTCCGGCAACTTCAGGACGGGTTCATGTCGCCGATAAATCGATACCAGACTGACGATGACCTCGTCGTTGAAGTCGATTTGCAGTTCCTTCAGAGCGGCATTGAAAGTCTGGGTTCGATTCCCCGAACAGAAATGCTTCCAGAAGGCGTTGTAGAGGTCGTCTTCGTCACGATTCGCGGGCAGTCCTCCGGCCTGGGCGAGAAACCTGGCCACGGCGCGAAAGCCGCTGCGGCAGTAGTCAATCTCGTCGTACAGCGTATCGTCCAGATCGAAAATAACAGTCGTAATCATATCGGGCTCCGGCGATCCCGGACCGGCACAACAATTGGCCGTTGCGGAATCGGCGAAAACATTGTATGCTGATTTTCTGAAATGTAAACCAACCAATCGAATCAATACAAGGATACCCAAAATCTATGGATACTCAGGACAAGCAATCCCATCAACCGATGTCCAAGATCCATCCGAGCTTAAGACCCCGCGCCAACAAGTCGAAACGGCAAAGCAAAGGAACCAAGCCCCCGACCGGTAAGGTCCGGCTCCAGAAATTTCTGGCCGAGGCGGGGATCGCCGCTCGACGCAAGTGCGAGGAAATGATCGTTGAGGGCCTGGTCGAGGTCAACGGCAAAGTCGTCGAGTCGTTGCCAGCCTTTGTCGAGCCGGCCAAGGATACTGTCAAGGTCAACGGCCAAAAGGTACGGATGCCGCAGCGGGTGTATTTCCTCCTCAACAAGCCAAAGAATGTCATCTGCAGCAATTCCGATCCCCAGGGACGCAAGCGGGCGATCGACCTGGTCGATACGCCGTTCCGCGTGGTCTGCGTGGGTCGGCTGGACACCGAAACCAGCGGGGCGATCATCCTGACCAATGACTCGGAGCTGGTCAACCGCATGACCCACCCACGGTATGAACTGCCGCGGACCTACGAGATTCGGATCCGGGGCAGTATGGACGATGTGGCAATCGAGAGATTCAAGCAGGGTTCATGGCTTTCGGGTGGCAAAGGAGGACGGGCTGAAGTCCGCGTGATTCGGCGAAATAATGTGGAAACAATGCTGGAGGTTACGATCCAGGGCGGCCTCCACAGCGAACTTCGGTTGGTGATGCACCGTGTGGGTTTCAAGGTCCTGTCGATCCGCCGCACGCGAATCGGGACGATAACCCTCAAGGATACCCCCCTCGGCTGCAGCCGTCCCCTGACCAAGGCGCAGGTCGATTACCTTAAGAAATCTACCGGGATGCCCATAGAATAAGTTGGATTCAGATCGGAGGTTCGAGTGAGAAAGTATGTCGCCTTACTTGGGGTGATTAGCTTGTCTATAGCAGCCCGAGCACAAAATATCAGTGTTCTGTATGAAACAACGGTAACGGAGAAGCTGAGCGGACAAAATGTCCGGCAAGTGGAAGTGGCGGTACAGCCGCAGGGGGCTGAAAGTTTCTGGATTCGGCTGGAGGGAACCAAGGTCGATGGGAATATTTATCGCGTGTGGTTTCTGGCCGATCGGTTGCCATTTGCCACCGAGCCGAAGACCGTGGCTATCGCTCATTATATCCTGCAGGAGACGGGACGGGAACCGGTTGAGTATGTGGATTTGCGGACGGGCCGGGCAATAATCCCACTGTTCGATTTTGTCGGCCAGTTAATTCCCCGAACTCAGGAATCGATCGGCGAATCGCTGTTTGAGAAGGGGATGTACCTGGGATTGCCGATTGTGCGACGGTCATTCTCTGCAATCGGCGATATTCGGCCGCTGGAAAAAGTCGAGCGATTGGAACTCCGCGGCGATCTGTTGATCGGGACCAGCCGGAATTTCCGCGATGATGGCCAGCCGCGCAAGAGCAAGCAGGACAACTATGCGTTCGTGCCCTTTACGCAGCCGGAGTACGATGAGATGATCGCCGCCGGGATCAATTACTTCGTGGTGCAAAAGGAACAGGCTGACTGGATCTGTCATCGGCCGGTGTATTACGAGGGGACCAGCAAGACAATCGCATTTCCAGAGGAGCTGTACCGGCCGAATTTTCGGGGGTTGTCGATGTTCATCGACGAGCCGGCGTGCATTCTGGCGGGCAAGTATCCGCCGGGATCACCGCTTTCGACGGCGGTGACGATGATCCAGGATCACATCAAAAAGGAAATAGACGATCGCGGGTATCGCAATCGCTTGGAGGAGCAGGGGATCGCGCTGGGAGAATTGGGCCTGGTCGAGCCGCAGATCCCGATCTGGGAGACCTATGTCGAGACAAGCTGGTACCAGCTCCAGGCCAACCGCGTCGGCATCATCCAGGAATGCCGGTGGAAAATCACGCCGACCGGAGAGCCGGACGAGTTTTTGTATCTGCAGCGGATCAACCAGCAATTCGGAGTCGAGATCCCGATCTCGCCGGAAAATCTATTTTTGTGGTCGTATAGTTCAATGCGCGGGGCGGCCCGGGCCTTTAATGCCAAGTGGGGCATGGCGATCTATGGCCAGGCCGAGCCGGGACTACGGTATCCGTCGATGCAACTGGCCTACGACCTTGGAGCCGAGTACCTGTGGTTCTGGACCTCCGACCACGATCACCATGTGCCCTATGCCGAGCAGCTCGCCCTCTCGCGGCGGATCAGTGATTACGCCAGGACCCACCCCCGCGACCTGACCGCTCTGCGGAACAAGGCCAACACAGCAATCGTGCTGCCGTTTGGCTATACGCTGCCGACAAGCTGGCAACTCTTCACCTGGGGAACACATATCTATCCCCTCGACAAGAAAAACGATAAAGGGCTGACCACCCTGCAAGTCCTCAAGCCCGCAATCGAGGAGATAGCCCGTTGCCTCAAAGATAAAATCCAGTATGATATATGTGTCGCCGGTGATGGATTGGCTCGTGATCGCTATGAGAGAATCTATGAGGTCTTGGATAACGGAACCGTAGTAAAGAAATAGGCAGCGGAATTTTCCAATTTTCATTTTCCATTTTGTCAGAAAGGATTGGAGACCATGAAACTGTCACGGCGTGATTTTCTCCGTACATCGTCGGGTTTGGCATTATCGGCGGCCGCGGGGTTGTCGCTGGCCGGATGTCAGGAATCCCAGCGGACGGCCGGCGGAAAAGTCCGGTACCGTTATGCGATGTGTAACGAGAGTATGCAGTCGCTGCCGTGGGCCGAACAATGTACAATCCTCGCAGATGCCGGATATGCCGGGATCGAGATCGCGCCGTTTACGCTGGTTCAGGAGGACATCCGCGAACTTACGTCCGAGCGGCGCAAGGAGATGGTCCGTGCGATGAAGGACTGCCACCTGGAATGTGCCGGTCTGCACTGGCTTCTGGTCGCGCCGCCCAAGGATCTGCACTTTACCACGCCGGATGTAACCGTGAGGGAAAAGACGGTGGCCTATGTAAATCTCTTGATCGACTTTTGCGGCGACATGGGCGGCAAGGCGATGATCTTCGGTTCACCCAAGCAGAGGGGCACGCAGGGCAACACCATCCCAGAAGCCAAGAAGATTTTCTCCGATGGCTTGGCCCGTGTGGCCGACCACGCTCAAAAACGAGGCGTCAGGATCCTGATCGAGCCGTTGGACAAGACCCAGACCGATGTCGTCAACACGACGGCCGAAGCGGTGGAGATCGTTACAGCGATCAACCACCCCGCTATCCAGACGATGTTCGACTTCCACAACACCAAAGACGAGACCGACGACTTTGTGACCCTGCTCAAAAAGTACCGCAAATTCATCCAACATGTACATGTCATGGAAATGGACGGCAAACACCTCGGCACCGGAAACGCCGTCAATGATTATGTTGCGGCCTTCCAATACCTTAAAAATGCCGCCTATGACGAATGGGTCTCCTTGGAAGTGTTCGATTTTTCACCCGGCGGCAAAACCATCGCCGAAGAGTCGATGAAGGTCCTCAAGCAGATCGAGGCCAAGCTGGTTTAACCAGCATAAACGGCCTGAAAATTTTGGAAAATTTTGCTTGATTTCCGCGGGGAGGTGGATATACTGTCTAAGCTTTAGAGCGTTTGTTTCTCAAGTACAATCTGCAACAGTAGCGGAGACAGGAATATGTCGAGAGTATGCTATTTTACGGGTCGCCGAACCGAAACCGGTCGCAGTATTGCCCGCCGCGGTAAGGCCAAACGGTTGGGCGGCGTGGGTATTAATATTACCGGCGTAACCCGGCGGAAATTCAAGCCCAACATCCAGAAGGTGCGGGCGATGATCGACGGTAAGCCCGTTCGGATTCAGGTTTCGACAAAGGCAATCCGGATGGGATTGGTCGTTAAGCCCCCCAAGCGGAACTATAAGCCCGCCGAGGCGGCCGCGGAGTAAATTTCGAATGAAGGGCCAAAGACAGGCGAGACGGGATCCGTCTCGCCTTTTTTATTGGAGGATTACATGGCAGGTACGATCGACGAAGCCCAGGTCCGCAAGGTGGCCAAGCTGGCCCGGTTGGAATTGACGGACGAAGAGGTGAAACGGTTCAGCCGGGACCTGGCGGCGATTCTGGAGTACATCCAAAAGCTCAACGAATTGAATACCGACGGCGTTGAGCCGCTGGCGCATTGCCTGCCGATCACCAATGTCCTGCGGGACGATATCGTCCGGCCATCACTGGGGGCCGAGGCGACGCTGGCCAATGCTCCCGATCGGTATGAGGATTACTTCAAGGTGCCGTCAATCTTCGATGACAATTCCGGAGCATAAACCACGAATTCAAATCCTTTTTCGGAGGCATGGAACATGAAGAAACTGAACGGGATGGTGTTGATTTCGATATTGGCTCTGATGTCCATCTCATGTTTGCAGGAGAACCAAGCCATGGAATCCAAGGCGTTAAAGCAGCAGGCCGTGAAGATGCAGAGAAAAGTGACGCTGGAGCTGGAGTACCTGTTGTCCTTGCCGAAGGATTATGACAAGGATGCCACCAAGTCCTGGCCGCTGATGGTGTTCCTGCATGGAGCCGGCGAGCGGGGCAGCGATATCAACAAGGTCAAGGTGCATGGCCCGGCCAAACTGGTCGAGCAGGGCAAGGAGTTTCCATTCATCATTGTCTCGCCGCAGTGTCCGGAGGGACAGTGGTGGCCCAACCGGGTCGAGACGGTAATGGCGTTGATCGATGAAATAGCGGAGAAGTATCGTGTTGATCCAAAGCGCATTTACCTGACCGGCCTGAGCATGGGCGGATATGGAACCTGGTCGATCGCCAGCACCTTTCCAAACCGATTCGCGGCCATTGTGCCGATCTGCGGTGGGGGCCAGCCATATCTGGCGGCCAATCTCAAAAGTATTCCGATCTGGGCGTTTCACGGGGCCAAGGATCCGGTGGTTCCGCTGAGCGAATCACAGCGGATGGTTAATGCGGTCAAATCCTTTGGCGGCAACGCTCAGTTGACGATCTATCCTGAGGCCCAGCATGATTCGTGGACCGAGACTTACAATAACCCTGAACTGTACGATTGGTTGCTCAAGCAGAGCAGGTGAGATCATGGAGTGTCGATCATGCTGGAGTTAACAGCCAGGCAATTACGGGACAGGATTGTGAGGCGGGACATCTGCAGCGTCGAAGCAGTCGAGGCGGTTTTTGCACAGATTGATAAATCCGAACCGACGGTTGGGGCGTATCTGACGCTGGATCGGACGGGTGCAATGGAGGCGGCGCGGCGGGTGGATGAGAAGATTGCCGCCGGCAATTCTGTCGGGGCTTTAGCGGGCGTGCCAATGGCAATCAAAGATAATCTCTGCCGCCAGGGCGCGGCGACCACCTGTGGATCAAAAATCCTGGCCAATTTTCACAGCCCCTATGATGCGCATGTCGTCGAGCGACTTCATGCCGCCGATGCCGTGATCCTCGGCAAGACCAACCTCGACGAATTTGCGATGGGTTCGAGTACGGAAAATTCCGGCCTGAAGCGAACGGTCAATCCATGGGATCCCACTCGAGTTCCCGGCGGCAGCAGCGGCGGTTCGGCGGCGGCGGTGGCCGCGCGAATGTGCTATGCGGCCCTGGGTTCGGATACCGGCGGATCGATTCGCCAACCGGCGAGTTTTTGCGGAGTCGTGGGCCTCAAACCCACTTACGGCCGGGTCTCGCGATACGGCCTGGTGGCCTATGGATCGAGTCTGGATCAGATCGGACCCCTGACCCGAGATGTGGCCGATTCGGCATTGATCCTCCAGGTAATCGCCGGTCACGACTTGCGAGATTCGACCTCGGTGTCAGAGGAGATAGCGCCAATCCCGGATTATTCGGCGCATCTCGATGATCCGCTGAAGGGATTACGAATTGCGTTTGTTCCGCACTTGAATGAAGGCGCCGATCCTCAAGTGCTGGCGGCGTTTCAAAACGCCGTTGAACTGTATCGATCCTTGGGAGCAAACATCGTCGAGGTCCGGATGCCCCATCTGGATTATGCCATCGCCTGTTATTATGTCATCGCTACGGCCGAGGCCTCGAGTAACCTCTCACGCTATGACGGTGTTCATTACGGGCACCGGTCGAAAAAAGCGGATGAGTTCGCGCAAGTGTATAACCTGTCACGGGCCGAAGGATTCGGTGCCGAGGTCAAGCGTCGAATCATGCTTGGGACCTACGCGTTATCGAGTGGCTATTACGATGCGTATTATCTCAAGGCTTTGAAGGTTCGGAACCTGATCCGTCAGGATTTCTCGCGCGTGTTCGAGCAGGCCGATTGTATCCTTATGCCGGTGGCACCTTCGACGGCGTTTGGGTTGGGTGAAAAGACAGCCGACCCATTGCAGATGTATCTGGCGGATATCTACACCATTGCGGTGAACTTGGCCGGGATTCCCGGTATCAGCGTCCCTTGCGGATTCGACGATCACGGCCTGCCGATTGGTCTTCAGATCTTGTCGGGACCGTTCACCGAAGACAAGCTTCTCCGCGTTGCCCGGATGTTTGAAAAGACCGCGAATCTGCCGCAGAGAGTTCCTGCGGTGTTAGGTTAATAAATAAGCCACAGAGGGACACAGAGAAGCACAGAGGATAAAAGAGGAAAAGAGTTTATATTTAGAAAATGATTTCTCTGTGACCTCTGTGTCCTCTGTGGCAAAAACAAATACCTTTGGAAAAAAGTAAGGCCACAGTGAATTATAGAAATGCAGTATTTTGCTCTGTGGCAAAACGACGGGTGTTCGAAGCATGAATGATTTGGAATATCAAGTTGTTGTGGGATTGGAGATTCATGTTCATCTGGCCACACGGACCAAGATGTTCTGCAGTTGCGAACTGGCGTATGGTCAAGCTCCCAATAGCCGGGTCTGCCCGGTATGCCTCGGAATGCCGGGGGTTTTGCCGATTATGAATCGTCAGGCCGTGGAGTTTGCGATCCTTACCGCGATGGCGCTGAACTGCCGGGTCTCGCCTTACACCAAGTGGGATCGTAAGAGCTATTATTATCCCGACCTGCCGAAGAATTACCAGATCAGCCAATACGACCTGCCGATCGGGCAGGATGGTTTTATCGAAATTCCCATCGAACAAGGCCGGACCAAACGAATCCGGATTCGACGGGCGCATCTGGAAGAGGATGCGGGCAAGAACACGCATACCTTCGGCGATTTTTCCGCCATTGACCTCAATCGCGCTGGTTCGCCCCTGCTGGAAATCGTTACGGAACCGGACCTGTCCAGCCCCGCCGAAGTCAGGGCCCTGGCCCAGGAGTTGCAGCGGATTGTGCGGTATCTGGGCGTATCCGAGGCCGACATGCAAAAGGGTCACATGCGGTTCGAGCCGAACATCAATCTGCATGTTACGCGCAACGGGCAGGTCTTCAAAACCCCGATTACGGAGGTCAAAAATCTCAACAGTTTCCGTTCGATCGAACGAAGCGTGGCCTATGAGATCGAACGACAACTTGATGAATTCATCGAGACGGGCAAGACTCTTCAGATGGGTAACAAAAAGACCTTCGGCTGGGACGACGAGAGCCAGTGTACGGTTCTGCAGCGGGAAAAGGAGGAGGCACACGATTACCGGTATTTTCCGGAACCGGATTTGGTCCCGGTGGAAGTTTCCACGGAGTGGATGGAATCAATTCGTTCGCGCTTGTGCGAATTGCCGCTGATGCGGGAAAAGCGATATATCCAGCAATATAGAATGAGTGAATACGATGCCGGTGTCCTGACGGCCGATCGAGCGACGGCGGAACTCTTTGAATCGGCGGTACAGGCCGGCGGCGAGGCCAAGCGGGTATGTAATCTCCTGACGCAATCAGGCCTGAAGATGTCCAATGACAGAGGTTGCACGATGGCCGAGTTGGGCATTTCCCCCGACAAGCTTGCCCGTCTGGCGAAGATGGCCGACAATGGACAAATCAGTGCAACCTCTGCGGTTCTGATCTTCGAGACGATGACGCAGTCCACTGATGAACCGGAACAGATCGCCGCTGAACGGAATCTGATCCAAAAGAGCGACGCTGGTGAGATCGAAGTTCTGGTTGATCAGGTCATCGCCGATCATCCCCAGGCGGTGGCGGACTGGCGCGAGGGCGGCAAGAAGAGCGCCAAATCCCGCGGATTTCTCATGGGCCAGGTCATTCAGAAATCCAAAGGTCAGGCCAACCCCAAGATGGTGTCGGAAATCCTGGATCGCAAGAAGTAA
>JAAYVQ010000035.1 GCA_012517095.1 Phycisphaerae bacterium
AACCGGCCCCGCCCAAAAGGTCTTCCCCCGTTGGAAGGGTTTTAACTTCACCTACTTCTTCAACCAGTGGTCCGATCGCAGCCCGCTGGAGGATGATTTTCGCTGGATGTGCGACTGGGGATTTGATTTCATCCGCTTGCCCTCGACCTACAAATTTTGGACCGACGAAAAGGATGTGTACAAGGTCAGGGAAGAATCCTTGGCCAAAATCGATACTGTTCTGGACTTCGCTCGTAAGTACAACCTCCATGTCAGTTTCAATTTCCATCGCGGCCCCGGCTACTGTGTCAATCCGGATGACACCGAACCGTTCAATCTCTGGAAGGACAAGGCAGCACTGGATGCCTTCTGCTGGCATTGGGTTATGTTTGCCAAACGATACAAAGGCGTCGCTTCCAAATCTCTCAGCTTCGATCTTCTCAACGAACCGCCCGCTCCCGACGGCGGGCAGATGACCAGTGACGATTATGCCCGGGTCGTCCGCGCCGCGGTCAAGGCCATCCGCGAAGCGGACCCACAGCGTTTGATCCTTATCGATGGTGTTCGCTGGGGTAACCAACCCTGTCCGGATCTGGCCGACCTCGGTATCGGGCAAAGCACGCGCGGGTATCAGCCCATGGAGATCAGCCACTACAAGGCCAGTTGGATCAACGGGGAACATTTTGCCGAGCCGATCTGGCCGGATCCGGAAAAGAAAAACCACGGATGGGACCGTAGCCGGCTGGAGGAACTCTATAAGCCGTGGGCCGAATTAGCTCGTCGCGGCGTCGGCATCCATTGCGGCGAATGCGGCGCCTTCAACAAGACACCCCACGGAGTCTTTCTGGCCTGGTTCGGGGATGTGCTCGATATCCTTAAGGGTCACAATATCGGATTTGCCCTCTGGAATTTCCGCGGTTCCTTCGGTATCCTCGACTCCGAACGAGCCGATGTCGCCTACGAGGATTTCCACGGCCACAAACTGGACCGAAAACTCCTGACCCTGATGCAGTCCCTGTGATTTCCGTCAAACGACGCTCATCGGATTCATGGTGAAAATGGGATCAGTATTCGTCTAAATGCGTGAACTCGGCGTTTTCCAGCCATGCGGTCGGTCGGGAAATAAAGTCGAGGATGTTTTCAATCAAGAAGATGTGCTTATCCTCTTCGGCCGCAAGGATTAATAAAAGCTGTTTTTGATACCCCTGTTGGGTTTCATCGGCCTTGGCTCGATAAAACTCGACGCTCTTTTGCTCGATTTCGAGGGCTTTTTGATACAAGGCGGACTGACCGTCGCCAGGATCGATTGAATCCCCTCCGGCTTTCATTTCGGCGAAGACATTTCGGGCGTCCGAAAGCAAACCGCTTTCCGTTAATTCGGAGGGTTTGCCTTTGCTTTTCTGGAGCACCCGTCGATGCCCGGCCTCTTCATCGGCCAGCATAATCAGAATATTCCGGAGTCCCGGATTGGGGGATTGTTCGGCCAGATCGCGATAATATCGTTCGCCCTCGGCCTCCATCTGCATGGCAAAATCAAAGATATCCATTGGGTTTGCCCTCAACGATGTCCGCGTCTTCATAACCAAAAAGAATTCCACTTTGTCTTGAAGCTATCGTCCCTGACGCCGGTATGCAAGCGAAATCAAAAAACGACCCCCGCGGAACGCTGCGAGGGTCGAACAAATGGATTCTATGTTGTTATGGGATATCGGTTATTTCTTAAACTGGGGTAATTTGGCCAGATATTTTTCCGGGTTGGCTTCGAAGTCGGGTTTGCATCCCTCGCAACAAAAATAGACTTTTACGCCCTTGTATTCGACAAAAATGCTTTTGTCGACCGCACGGCCTTCCATCACGGGACAGGTGGTTTGTACGGCGGTGGAATTCGATACAGTCGTCGTTTCCTCGGTCTTGACCGCGTCGGCGGATTCCGCCGTTCGCGTTGATTCGGATTTTACGACGGCCGATCCGGATTTGCCGCAACCATTGATCGAAATGAACACCGCCACGAGACCTGCGATACCTTTTATCATCCACATTGTTCTATGAATTTTCATGTGTATTTCCATGTAAGCCGTTTCTTTTGCTCTTTCCGGCCGCCGCCGGAGTTGTATATCAATACTGCCGTAATCGGAATAAGTTCGTTCCATTTCGATACTTTCGATCCGTCCTCGCGCCAAAATGAAAAAAGCCGGGAAAGGAGGCGATCTGGAGGGATGGTCGATCTGCATGATAACCCTGCCGTTGAATTTGGTCAAAATATGCTTTCACGATCCCGCTATTTTCCCAGGATAGGATAATCCGTAAACCTTTGATGTGTAAAGAGATACAAATTGGACGGGGCAAAAGATCATGCCCAGTTCGAATGAATCCAGATGGGGTGGAGAGATTCATAATCGTTCGGGTTTATGGTCTGGAGTTCCATTTGAATCAGCGTGGATTCGTGGATTGTCAATCGGCTCGGTTGTATTCGGGGAAAATGATATTTTTGATTTTCTGATTGACGGGGGATGGGGCGTCGAGTATATTTTATATATAAGACTAAAATAGTCATACTTAGAATATGAGATTCGGGATTTCGATGAATGTGATACGACAACATACGGATTATGCGTTGCGTCTGCTTGTGGAGCTTGGACTTGCAGGAGAGAAGGTCTCGGCCAAGCGACTCAGCCGATCAGCCAAGGTGTCGTATTATTACACGGCCAAGATTCTACAGACGCTGCGCGGTGCGGGGATCGTCACCAGTACGATGGGAAAGTGCGGGGGGTTTTCGCTGGCCAGGCCACCCCGGGAGGTTTCACTGGCAACCGTGGTGGGGGCCGTACAGGGACCGGTGCGATTGAATCAGTGTCTGATGCCGGTGAGGCCGTGTCAATTGCGGGATCGATGTCCGATTACCGGCGCGATGGCAAGGGTACAAAAACAATTGGACGACAGTCTTGAAGCGGTGACGCTGGCGGATATACTGGAGGCACAGCAGGCCGGGGTGAAACGAAAGCATCAGAACAGGAGAGGAACATGAGCACAGCGGAACCGAAGAGCTTTGTATTGAAAGATTGCGTGGCCACGCCCCAGAACCCCGCCGCACTGGTCGAATATGCGACCGACTCGATTGTCAGTAAAGCCATCCTCGATAAACCCGTGGGGAATCTGACGCTGTTTGCGTTCGATCGGGGTCAGCGGCTGTCGGAGCATACCAGCCCATACGATGCGGTGGTAGAGGTGCTGGATGGCAAGGCGACCCTGACGATCGGCGGCGAGGATGTGGAGGCGGAGGCGGGGGAAATGGTAATTATGCCGGCCAATGTCCCGCACGCGGTGACGGCGCGGGAGAGGTTTAAGATGTTGCTGATTATGGTGAGAGCGAAGTAGTTTTCAATTTCCGATTTCAAACGAATGAGAGTATAGAATTGCCGAGGAATAAAAACCGAGAAAACTCGGGGGAAAGAAAAAGGAAAGGAATGAATCATGTATTGTTATCAATGTGAACAGACGGCAAAGGGAACCGGATGTACGAAGATGGGCGTATGTGGGAAGGATCCGGAAACGGCGGCGCTGCAGGATCTGTTGATTTATGCGTGCGAGGGGATTTCGCGGTACGCGCATCGGGCGCGACAACTCGGCGCCAAGGATGCGGCGATCGACCGTTTTGTCGTCGAGGGGTTGTTTACGACGGTGACGAACGTGAATTTTGATCCGGCGCGGATCGAGGGACTGATCCGGAAGGGTTCGACGGTGCTGGGACAGGCCAAGGGGTTGTACGAATCGGCGTGTAAGAAGACGGGACGCGAGGCCGAATCGTTTAACGGCCCGGCCAAGTGGCAACCCGCCGGGGATCAGGCGGGACTGGTCGCACAGGCACTGGAAATCGGAATCGAGAAGCGTACGGCCGGACAAGGCGCGACGATTACAGGATTGCAGGATCTGATTCTCTATGGACTGAAGGGGACAGCGGCATACGCGGATCACGCGATGATTCTGGGACAGCAGGATGACAGCGTGTTCGCGTTTTTCCACGAGGCGATGGATTTTCTGGCCAGCGAGAAGGCCAAGGATGTCAACGCCCTGGTGGCGATGGCACTGAAGGTCGGCGAAGTGAATTTGAAGGTGATGGGGCTGCTGGACGCAGCCAACACGGGAGCATACGGGCATCCGGAGCCGACGAAAGTGCGGGTTACGCCGGTCAAGGGCAAGGCGATTCTGGTATCGGGCCATGATCTCAAGGACCTGGATACACTGCTCAAACAGACCGAGGGCAAGGGCGTGAATGTCTATACCCATGGAGAAATGCTGCCGTGCCTGGCGTATCCGGGCCTGAAGAAATACAAGCATCTGGTCGGGAATTATGGCGGGGCGTGGCAGGATCAGCAAAAGGAGTTCGACGCTTTTCCAGGCGCGATCCTGATGACGACCAATTGTATTCAAAAACCCCGGGACAACTATATCGGGCGGATCTTCACCAGCGGATTGGTGGCCTGGCCGGGTGTCAAACACATCCCCGACGGCAACTTCGCGCCGGTGATCGAGGCGGCGCTGGCCGCGCCGGGATTTGCGGCGGATGTTGAGCCGAAATTCATTACCGTCGGATTCGGTCACAACGCGGTGATGAGCGTGGCGCCGGCGGTAATCGATGCGGTCAAGGCGGGGAAAATCCGTCGATTTTTCCTGATCGGTGGGTGCGATGGGGCCAAGTCGGGGCGGAACTATTATACGGAATTCGCGCAGGCGGTTCCGAAGGATTGCGTGATCCTGACGCTGGCGTGCGGGAAGTACCGGTTTAACAAGCTCGAATTCGGCGACATCGGCGGGATTCCGCGGCTGCTGGATATTGGTCAGTGCAACGACGCGTATTCGGCGATCCAGATCGCGGTGGCGCTGGCGGGGACGTTCGGGTGCGGCGTCAACGACCTGCCGCTGTCGATGATCCTGAGTTGGTACGAACAGAAGGCGGTGTGCATTCTGCTGACGCTGCTGCATCTGGGGATCCAGAACATCCGGATCGGGCCGTCGCTGCCGGCGTTTATCAGCGCCGATGTGCTCAAGGTGCTGGTCGAGAAGTTCAACATTGCGCCGATCTCAAATGCGAAGGACGATTTGAAGGCCATCCTTGGAAAGTAGGCGAGGGGGCAAGTTACAAGTAATATAGGATATAGAATATAGATATATAGTTTAAGCCCCGGATCTACGGGGCTTTCTTTTCAGCGTCCGGCGAGGCGGGGTAAGGATATATGATGTCGGTACGAAATATTGTCAAGATTGATGAGAGTAAGTGTAACGGCTGTGGGTTGTGTGTGACGGCGTGCGCGGAAGGTGCAATCCAGATCATCAACGGCAAGGCACGGCTGGTCAGCGAGACCTACTGTGACGGTCTGGGGGCGTGTCTGGGGCATTGTCCCCAGGGTGCAATCACGATCGAGCGGCGGGAGTCGGCGGAGTTTGACGAGGATGCGGTGAAGGATCATTTGGCGCGGCAACAGAAGGCGGGTGTGCCGGTGGCAGAGGGATTTGTCTGTCCGGGAATGCGGCAACAATCCTTGCGAAAACCGGTGGTCGGCGATGCAGTTGCCGTTGTGCCAGCGGTATCCGGAACGACCTCTGAACTGACGCACTGGCCGGTACAGCTAAAGCTGATCTCGCCTGTGGCCAAGTGTCTGCAAGGAGCGGAGTTGCTTTTGGTAGCTGACTGTGTGCCGTTTGCCATGGGGGATTTTCATGCACGGTTTTTAAAGGATCGCAGCGTGGTGGTCGGATGTCCAAAGCTGGACGATAGCGAGTATTACGCACAGAAACTGGCGGATATTCTGATTACAGCGCGGCCGAGAAGTGTAACGGTGGTTCACATGGAAGTGCCGTGTTGCAGCGGCCTGACGCGGATCGTGCAAAAGGCGATTGCACAGAGCGGGACCTCGATGGATTATCACGATATTACAATCTCCCTGCGGGGAGAGATCCTCAGAACCGAGAACCTTCGGGGTTGACCGATTTCGTACCTGAACCGGAATTCCGGATTCGCATGAAGACGGCTTGACGAGCTGCAACCGTTCGTTGCAGCTCTTTGTTTATCGGAGAACAATTCGATTGCCGGAATGGGGATGGGGGCGTACAATTTCCTTCGGATTAATTGGCGGATCGGAAAAACAATCATGATCGGAGGAACACCAATGAGACGATGGATAATGTGGTTTGCGGTCGGAATTCTGTTCGCTGGAGCGGGCAGGTGGTCGGTCAGGGCGGATGAAGAGGTGCTTCTGGCTGAGAATGGGCAGGCCAAGGCAACAATCGTGGTCGGGGTGGAGGCAGGAACAACGGAACGATTTGCGGCCGACGAACTGGCGGCGATTCTCAAGCAGGTAACGGGAGCGACATTCGAAATTCGGACAGATCGGCCGAGGGAAGGGAGCTGCGCGTTTGTGGGCAAACAAGCGGCAGGTTTGGCGGATGAGGGTTTGAAGACGAACGACCTGGGGGCCGAGGGGATTCTGGTAGCGACCAAAAACGGTCAATTGATCCTCACGGGCGATACGCCGCGGGGGACGATGTATGCGGTGTATTCGTTTCTGGAGGAAGTTGTGGGGTGTCGGTGGTGGTCGTCGAAAGCCAGCACGATTCCGCAAAAACCGACGCTGAAAGTGGGGCCCTTGCAGACGCGGTATGCGCCGCCGCTGGAGTATCGGGAGGTTTTTTGGTTTGACGCCTTTGACGGGGACTGGTCGGCGAGAAACAAGTGCAACGGGCAGGCACACAAGCTGGACGAAAAACGCGGAGGACGACACCAGTACCATGGTTTTGTGCACACCTTTTTTCCGTTAATCCCGCCGGACAAATATTTCGCCGAGCATCCAGACTGGTTCAGCATGATTGACGGCAAACGCAAGTATGAACAAACCCAACTATGCCTGACGAACGCGGCGATGCGGGAAGAACTGATAAAGAATCTCAAAGCGGGATTGAAAGCCAACCCGGCGGCCACGATCGCATCGGTGTCGCAGAACGACTGTTTCGGAAGCTGTCAATGCCCGGCCTGCGCGGCGGTCGACCAAGAGGAGGGATCGCCTTCGGGAGTAATGCTGCGGTTTGTCAACGCTGTTGCGGAGGAGGTATGCAGGGAGATACCGCAGGTGAGCATCGACACGCTGGCGTATCAGTATACGCGAAAACCGCCGAAGGTGACGCGGCCGGGTGCTAATACCATCGTGCGATTATGCAGTATTGAGTGTTCGTTCAGCGTACCGCTGGAGCATGAGCGCAACGCCAGTTTCCGCAATGATATCCAGGGCTGGTCGAAGATCTGCGATCGTCTGTATATCTGGGATTACACGACAAATTTTAACCATTATTTGCGGCCGCATCCCAACCTTCGGGTCATTGGACCGAACATCCGGTTCTTTGTGAAAAACGGGGTCAAGGGGATCTTCGAGCAGGGGGCGTATACCAGCTATGGTGCGGACATGGCCGAATTGCGGGCGTGGATGCTGGCCAAGCTGCTGTGGAATCCAAACCAGGACGATCGCAAGCTGATGCGGGAATTCCTGGAGGGGTATTACGGGCCGGCGGCGGATTCAATTGAGGCCTATCTGACTGTGATTCATGATTCGGTGGACAAGAGCGGATACTATCTTGGTTGTTTGACGGGGAATGATCCGGCACCCTCGTTTTTGCCGGTCGAGGTTTTGGTCGAGGGGTGGAAGTATCTGAAGGCGGCGGAAAAGGCGGCTGAAGGACAAGAGTTGATCGCCAATCGCGTTCGGATGGCGCAATTGCCGGTATTATATTCGCTGTTGCGGGACTGGAAGGCGTATCGCAAGCGATCTGAAGAGATTAAGGTTGAGTGGCCTTTTGAAACGGACCCACAGGCAGTCTATGACCGGTTCATGACTGTGTCCAAGGCCAATCAAGTCACATCGACCAGTGAATGGCCGGGTGGATTCGTATGGATCGATCAGGCGCTGGAAGCGGCTAAGAAATAATGTACAACACGAAGTATCCTCTGTTTATCACAATAGGATAACCAAAATCGGAATATTGAAATTCCGGCAATTCAATGTGTTGTTTGGAATCACGACGATTGCCAAAGCGCTTTCGCAGAAAAAATCCCGGCCTGGAGTGGGTGTATCAGGTCGGGATTCGCGTTGACAGGCAACGCTGTCGGTAGTGAAGGAGCTTAGATTAAGAGCGATATTTCTGTATCGGATTATTTACAGATATCATGCAGGGGGAATAATACCTAATTTGAGTCAGGGAAAATACCTATGCGTGGGTAAGAAAATTGCTCGAAAGCTTAAAACAAAGCCCTACCAGGGCGAGGTAATTCCTTCCCGGACGGCATACTTTGTCAGGCCAGCGACATTATGGATACTGAGTTTTTCCATAATGTGTTCTCGGTGTGAATCAATGGTTTTAACGCTGACATTAAGGACTTGGGATATTTCCTTGGAGGTTTTCCCTTCGGCGACCAGTTGGAGAACTTCATTTTCACGGCTGGTTAGTGTGTCTCCGCCGGACCATTGAGGACTGGAAAGCATGGTGACATAATCCGAGAAAACCACCTTGGATATTCTGGAACACAAGTAGGTTTTGCCCTCCATCATGGCGGCAATGCCTTCCATCAGCTCGGAAAAGGCGGATTCCTTCAGCATGTAACCGCTGGCTCCGGCTTTGAGCATTTTCGCGACGATTGTACCATCGCTGTGCGTGGATAAAGCCATCACCTTCAGGCGGGGATTATCAATCAAAAGTTGGCGAGTGGCTTCGATACCGTTGAGATTGGGCATGCCGATGTCCATAATGACGATATCCGGAGAAAACTCCTTTGCCATACTGATTGCGGAACGACCATCAGAGGCCTGACCAACGATATCAATGTCCGGGAGACGCTTGAGGAGGGCGCACATTCCTTCCCGCATGATTTCATGGTCATCAACAAGGAGGATCCGGGTGGGCATGGCGATTGGGTCCTCTATGAATTCCGGGTGAGGATATGGAAACGCAGGTTCGAGCGTCGATATTCGAACAGGAAGCGAAAGACAAACAGATCAATTCGATGGCGCCAATTTTTATGTGTATATTCATTCTGCATTACATCAGTCTCCCAGCCCTTGCCCGAATCCTCGCTTTCCATTCGCGGATTCCAGATAGTCCCTCGATCAGGTTCCATCGGACCGCATCCCGTGGCTCAGGTGCACACCCTTCACTATATCGGATCAAAAACACGAATGCAATCACAATTTTGTATAAAACAAGGGAATTTTACGAGTGAAAAGGGGCAAAGAAAGGCGGATAAAAACGAAAGTTAAGCTGGGAGCAACCGAGAAGAGGGATGGATTATCCGGTTGCGGCGACATATTCATTTCGGGCCTGACCAATAAGCCGAAGCATCTGTTCGGCCTGGGCCTGAATATGCGGGTCGGGATGGGTGACACGGGCATTCCATTTCTGATATTCTTCATTGAGCCGAAGCCGGGCTTGTTCGGGCGTCATATCGGGGCGAATTCCGAGGATGAATTCGAGATTGTCCTGGTTCTGAGAATCCACAGGGAGAAGTTTCTGGGCCATGGCCCTGAATTTGGCGGGATCTATAGCCAGGGCGGAAGCGATTTGATCGAGGAGGGCGGTTTCGGTTTGGGTGATCCGATCATTGGAGGCGGCGATCAGAAGGCACAAGCGGATCATTTGGTAACGTTCGGCCATGGACAGATCGGATGCGATATCCTTACAGGCGGAGACAATTTCCTGGTCGGAGGTTTCAATCGGTTCCCCCAACATGGCCTCCAAGGATGTCGGTAGGATCTCGGCCAATCGGGCTTTCCGGTCGGGTTGGGGGGTGTTTCGAATTTTGTGTTGGATCCAGTCCTGAAGAATTTTTCGCGCATCATTGGAGAGTGAACCCGTCAACGAACCGGCGGCGACGGCGATCTTCAGGCAGACGCCTTCGACGAATTGATCCAAATCGTCCGAGGGGTCTGGTCTTTCCGTATCCGAAGAAACACAGGAAAGATCCACAAGTCCCGAGGAACCAGAGGATCCGGAGGATGGAGCCCGCCAGGGAATCGTTGCCGAGGCCGTCTGGAGGGGGGACTCTTCGCCACGGGGGAGCAGGGCGATGGAAAACTGAAGCTTGCGATCACCCGGATGCGACAACTCAAGAGCGTCGGCGGGAATTTTTACGATCTGGACCCAATGAGACAGGATCGAGTCGGGATCGGGAATGCGTCCATTGTAGCTTCGGAAGGCGAATTCGGAATTGTCCGAAGAGCTTCGCCATGAATCCATGGTGACATGGACGGGTAAGGGATTACGGACACCTTTGGTGACATCGTGGATTCGGAGCCGGATGTCGGTTTCGAACTGACCGTAAGGGACGCGAATACGCCCTTTCATGCGGACGGAGAAGAAGGTACGGGATTGGTTGTTTTCCGTTTCCTGAAGGAGGTCCACACGGCAAGCGAAACGATCCGGATCCCTACGACCTCCGAATAATCCCCGCGACGACGCGTTGGTTCGCCCTCCATAGGCCATACGGAGCCAGACGATCCCGGTCGCGATGACCAGGAGAACAAACAACAATTGCGGGAGATGGTGTTGAAGCCAGATCATTCCACCTTGAAATTCTGTAATTCAGTGGCTCGGTGTTCCACATTGGTTTCGTTCAATTCGCCGTTATTGCCGGCACAGAATTCGACATCCAATTTGCGGCCGGATTCTTCGTCTTCGAACGAGCAATGCATTCGCTGGTTAAGGTCGTAGCTGTAGGTCACTTTGATCGGACGGTTGGCAGGCCGATTGGGGGGCAACTCGAAGACTTCGGTCGCAATCTTATTGACATAGTCAGGGTCTTTATCTTCGCCTTGGGTGATGGTGACCTGGAGTTGAGTTTGTCCCGCCACCATGGTGAAGAATCGCTGGGTGGATTGACAGGGCAAGGGCGTATTCTTCTTGAGGATAATCGAGTTTTCAATAATATATTGTCCCGTTTCCGGATCGCGCGGGGCGCAAATCGTACCGTAGCTATGATTGCAGACATCGCGAAGTTTGACATCTTTCAGGCCGCCGGCGATACCCTGACTGACTTGATCGGGATTTTCGCGAAGCTGGACCAGACCAGCTTGAATCGCGGCGCCGAGGGCGACGCATTCGTCCACATTGACGCTGTTTTCGGGAGGAAATCCGAATTTGGCCTGAATATGCTGATGAACCAGTGGGATTCTGGTGCTGCCGCCGGTCAGGAGCACTTTATGAATGTCGGAAGGTTTGCACTTGGCCTCTTCGAGGATGACCTCGACGAGGATATCGGCCCGGGAAATCAGAGGTGCGATGGCCTGTTCGAACTGTTCGCGGGTTATCTCAACGCGAAGGCTTCCGGCCGTACCATAGAGAATTTTTTTAGCGGAAGGACGGCGGGACAGTGTCTTTTTGACATCTTCGGCCTCGTCCTCATATTTGGCCTGATCTTCGGGTCCGTTGATCAACTCGGTATTGAACTTTTCACGGTATTGCTGTTGGAAGAGTTCGATGATTTTCTTGTCGAAGTCAATACCGCCGAGAGCGTGATCACCCTGCGAGCAAATGATACGGATGTCATGGCCGTTGACTTCGAGGATGGTGACATCGAATGTTCCTCCGCCGAGGTCATAGACCATGATTTTTCCGGAGACCTCGCAGGTGGTGGCATAGTATAGAGCGGCGGCGACGGGTTCGTTGACGATGCCGATGACATTGAGACCGGCAAGCTTTCCGGCGTCCATCGTGGCCTTACGGCGAACCTCATCGAAGTGGGCGGGAACGGAGATGACGACATCGCAGATATTGCTGTTTTCGCGGGAACTATCCTGCTTGAGTTTTTTGAGGATTAAACTGCAGATTTCCTCCGGCGTCCAGGATTTCCCGTCGATATTTTTTTGGAATGTCCGGTCCCCCATGTGCCGCTTGATCCAGCGAACGGAACGGTCAGGATTCAAGTGACGGGAGTTTAGGGCCTCAATGCCGACGCGAATGATCTTGCTGTCTTCCTCGTCGAAATACACGATCGACGGAGTGATCCTTTCGCCTTCGGCGTTGGGGACGATCTCCGGTTTTCCGATGCTATTGAGCACGGCCAACGAAGAAAAGGTTGTTCCCAGGTCAATTCCAGCCAGTACGGTCATGGTTTCAGTCCTTCTTTCATGGATCTTGGATCAGCTATACAACTTGACTTGCGCACAACGAACCACGCGGGCCTCCTGGTCGTTGAGCACATATTCGTAACCGGGACGAACGATTTCGGCGATTTTACCGCGGAGACGAGGGTTGGGCGCTGGCACTCGTTCCTTAACGGCCTCGGCGCGTTTTTCCAGACCCTTGTATTCGGAGTCCGGCTGCACTTGGAATTGTTCGACCCCGCTGGATTCCAAGGCGAATACCAGTTCATCCCGTACATCGCGCAACAGGTCCGTGTCGTGACTTTGTTCGGATGCGTGCAGGATCCGCGTTTCAAGATTATCGATACAGTGGATAATTCGCAGACAAAAACGCTTAATGATATTCCAGTCGTACCCCTCCTGAAGCTGTCGGACGCGATCCTGTTGCTGAGCCGCGAATTCACGAATGGCGGAAACCTGCTGGGTGAGTTCGGCGAGGTTGGAGACGACCGGCGTTGTGGACATCAGATTCTGGATCGAGACCGAATCGGGGAATTCCGAAACGGGAACCCCTGCGACAACGGCAGTAATGGGATCCAGTTCAGTGGATTCCTGCCGTCCAGTCGCGTCTTCATTTTTCCATGATACCGGTTCGTGAATGGGCTCAAGGTCCGAAGGTTTCCACTTGGAGGAATCAAACATTCCGGGTCCATCGGAACATCGGCGGTGGGAAACGGCTGTATTTTGACCCGACGGACTTTCGGCGACGGCCGTCAATCGATTCCCCGGTAATTCCGTCGAGGGTTTTACGGAAGGAGAATCGACAGGGGAATTCGGAACTGCGGGGATAGAGAATTCGGATGACTTCTTTTTCCGGAGAGCCCCAGTTAACCCTTTTGCAATACTGGCCAGGAGGATCAGGGTTCCGGCCAGAAGAGTGACAATGGAACCGAAAATAACGGCATCGCGAATCTCCTTTTTGCGACGATACTGGTCCACTTGCTGCTGCCAGTCGGATCCATAGAGGAGATCCGCCAGGACATGGGGTTCCTTGGCGCCGATGGCCAGATCGACAATATCCGCCTTCAGTCGGGCGGGTTGTTCACTGCGAAGCTGTTCATTGGTCTTGGATCCGCCGTAATGACCATGGCCCCAGGGATTTTCGGTCTTCTGTTCCGGCGTCAGGCGATTCCATTCCTCATAGAGCTGCAGGTATTCGTCGTCGTTCTGGTTGTACTGATTCCGATAGGGTCGAAGCTCCTTGTCTTCCTGGTAAAGATTCCAGGAGACCAGGCCAAGACCGCTCAAGCCGGCAGCAACAAATACGATAGCCCACATTGTCCAAGTCTTACTCATAGGGTTCCTATCATCAGGATATACTTCCAACTCCTGATAAACCTTACGAAACGCTGGATATATCGACCAAATCGGAAAGGACGGTAATTATGATATTCGAGATAATTCGACAAGAATGAGTTTAAAGACGCAATTCGAAAGTCCGCTAATGGATGAGAAATTGGAAGATTATCGCATCGGGAAATTTCCTTTGGAAGGTGGGTTATACGGTCGATATAGGGAGCGGAACGAGTGGGGGGAACACGGAATTGTCGAGGATCGGCATGAATTTCAGCAAGGCAGTGAAATGATGATCAAAACGATCCGTATGCGTTTTTTGGTTTTGACGGGGTTGTTTATCGCCGTATTTTCGACCGGGATTCTTTATCGGACCTGGGTAACGGGAAACGCACAACTGGAGTCGGTCTTGAAGGACCATGCGGGTTTGGCTCTGGAGTTTGATCTGGCGATTCGAGACTATGTCGGCAAGGTTGTACGGCCCTTTGCTCAATCCCATAGCGATGGGGGAGAATTTGTGCCGGAGGTCATGTCTACTTCATTCGTGGCACGATCGATTTTCGAACAGGTCTTGAAAAGATTCCCGGAGTCGATTATTAAGTTTTCATCGGCTCATCCCCGCAATCCGGTCAATCAAGCCACCCAAGCAGAGGCCGAGATTCTTCGGTATTTCAACGATCGTCCTGATCAACAGGAATGGGCGGGCCGGATCGAGATCGAAGGGCGAACCTATTTTGCACATTTCAAAGCGCGACGCATGGAAGCCAGTTGTTTGCAATGTCACGGGGATCCGAAGGACGCCCCCCAGAGCTTGTTGGAACGATACGGTCGGGAAGCCGGGTTTCACCGCCCGCTCGGTGAAGTAATGGCGATGGACATGGTGGCGATTCCCGTCCAGCCGTTTCGAGCGGAATTGAACAGTCTGATCCGGACGGAGGGATTTCGATTGGGAATCGGGGTGGCGATTTTGCTTGGGGCCATTGCATGGGGATTTCACTTCCAGGTGACGCGCAAGCTGCGGCTGATCCAGAGTCACTTCCATCGCGTGACCCGACAGGAAGAATCGTATCCGATTCCGGAAATTCCGGCGCAATCGGAGGACGAGATACAAGATCTGGCGGAAGGATTCAATATCCTGATCGGTAAGCTCAACAGCGTGTATCAACGGCTGGAGGATCTGGTCAACGAACGAACGCAGGAATATGAGGAAACCAATGCGGATCTGATGCGGGAAATCGAGCGGCATAAACGAACGGCGGGACTGTTGCAGCAAGCCAATGACAATGCCGAGAGTGTCAATAAACAACTTACGGTTGCCAAGGAGAAGGCGGATGTTCTGGCCCGTGAGGCGATTTCGGCCAGCCAGACCAAGAGCGAATTTCTGGCGAATATGAGTCACGAGATTCGAACCCCGATGAACGCAGTTCTGGGATTTGCCGAATTGCTGTCGCAGGAACCCCTTTCCGACGAACAGGCCCGTTTTGTCCGGGCGATTCAGGATTCCGGAAACAATCTGTTGTGTCTTATCAATGATATCCTCGATTTTTCGAAAATCGAAGCGGGTAAACTGAACCTGGAGATGATTGAATGCGATCTGTCGCAGATTCTGGAAAGCGTCCAATCCCTGTTCGGGCCTGCGGCCAGCGACAAAGGGATCGTCTTTCGAATTCTGCAGTGTGATCATCTTCCCCGACGACTGCGGACGGATCCGATTCGGCTCAAGCAGTGCCTGATCAATCTGGTCAGTAACGCGATCAAGTTCACTTCCCAGGGGCATGTATATCTCAATGTATCGCTGGAAATGGATGAAAAACAAACCGATCAGATTCGGTTTGATATCGAGGACACCGGGATCGGGATCGCGCCGGAGCAAGTGGATCGGATTTTTGAGGCGTTTACTCAAGCGGATTCGACCACGACGCGGAAATATGGAGGAACCGGATTGGGGTTGACGATTACCCGACGACTGGCGGAGCTTCTGGGAGGGACATTGACGGTGATCAGCCAGCCCGGTCAAGGGTCTGTATTCACACTTCGACTTCCGCTGATTCCAATGGGACCGAATTCTGAAACGACGGACCGATACGCTTGGGTGGGGGAGATCGAGACAACATCCAAGCCAACAGGCCACGAAACGATAGGGCTTGCCCTGATTGTAGAGGATAATCCGTCCAATCAAATCCTGTCGGAGCTGATTTTGCGAAAGATGGGATGGCAAACCGATACCGCCGCCGACGGAGCAGAAGCGGTCCGGCGAGTGCACGAGAATGCCTATGACCTGATTCTGATGGATATGCAAATGCCAAATATGAACGGGTATGATGCAACTCGAACCCTTCGTCGGCAGGGAATTCGAACTCCGATTGTGGCGGTCACGGCAAACGCAATGGTCGGAGACGAGGAGAAATGCCGACAGGCGGGATGCGACGACTATCTATCTAAACCCATCGTCCTGGACGAATTGGCTGCCATTCTGATCCGCTATCAACCCAAAACGGA
Source organism: Phycisphaerae bacterium (assembly GCA_012517095.1). GTDB lineage: Bacteria > Planctomycetota > Phycisphaerae > Sedimentisphaerales > Anaerohalosphaeraceae > FEN-1350. The sequence goes on from JAAYVQ010000035.1 coordinate 15,948, forward strand.
AAACCGCATATAGAATCGAATGTGGATCCCGGCGTATTTCCGGATTGTGTCACAACAGGTGAGTTTGATACCAGTTAATAGCGATTTCCAACCCCTGATGGAATGATACGACTGGCCGGTATCCGATGGTTTTTTCAGCCAAACGAATATCCGCCAGAGAATGCTTGACATCGCCCGCTCGAGCGGGAACATAGCGGGGGGCGACGGATTTCCCCAGAACCTTGTTGATCTGTCGAATGATATTGTTGACCGTAATTCGTTCTCCGCAGGCGATATTCACAGATTGTCCCGAGGTCTGAGGAGCACGGGCGGCGCAAAGATTGGCTTCGACGACATTATCGACAAAGGTAAAATCACGGCTCTGTTCACCGTCTCCATAGACCAAGGGAGCTTGACCGCGAAGAATAGATGTAACGAAGGCGGGAATCGCGGCGGCGTACTGACTGGTTGGATCCTGATATGGCCCGAAGACATTGAAATATCGCAACGAGATCGTCTGGAGGCCATAGACCTCGAAAAAAACCTTTGCGTAATATTCTCCGACGAGCTTGCTGACGGCGTAAGGCGACTTTGGATCGACGGGCAAGGTTTCGATTTTCGGTAAGGTGGGACTGTCGCCGTAGGCCGAGGAACTGGCTGCATAGACGAAACGACGGACGCCGGCGTCGCGAGCGGCCACCAAGAGGGTGAAAGTCGCATCCACGCAGTTGACATGGGTACAGAGAGGATCAGCGACGCTTCTTGGTACTGAAGGGACAGCGCCCTGGTGAAAGACGACCTCGATGTCCTTCATGGCGGCACGGGCGAACTTTGGGTTACCCATATCAGCTTCGATCAGTTCGATCCGGTCGGACAGATCGGCCAGGTTGCTCCGTTTTCCGGTCAGAAAGTTATCGAGAACACGGACAAACGCTCCCTCTTTAACCAATCGACGACACAGGTTGGAACCAATAAAACCGGCGCCGCCGGTCACCAGACAACGCATCATAGACAAATCCTTATAGAAGGGCCGGGCCATTACGCTTTCTGTGGAATTTCCTGATATTTCTTGTACGCTTTATACAGTTTCTCGAAATAACCGCCCTTGAGGTTTTCGACACACAACAGAACGGTTCCGACGACCGTGGCCTGAATTTCCCGCAGTTCCCGGAGGGTTCGCTGGGCCTCGCCGCGACGCGTACGCTTGGCGTTGAAGACGACCAGGGTTCCATCCACCAGAGAAGCGAGGGCTTTGGCGTCGCTGACGAGCAGGGCGGGCCCGTCGAGGAAAATATAATCGTACGATTCGCGTACGGAATCGAGCAGCTTTTTCATGGTGACGCTTCCAAGAACCTCGGCCGGATTGGGGGGAATCGGACCGCAGTCAATAACATCCAGGCCCTCGGTTCCGCTTTGACGAATGATATCGCGAGGATCGGAACATTGTCCAAGCAGATAGTTGCTCAGGCCGAAGTCGGCATGGCCTTGATCCTGTCCCTGGGGTGGGCGCGGAAGGTTTCCGGACAAGCCGGGACGGCGAAAATTGGTATCGATCACCAGAACCTTCTTTCCTTCGGCGATAAAAGTTGCGGTCAGGTTCAGGACAATTGTGGTTTTTCCGTCGCCGGATGTGGGGCTGGTGACCAGGAGGATTTTCTTATTGGAGGCCGACTCCGACAAGCGAAGGTTCGTTCGGAATTGTCGATAGTTATCGCTCATAAACGAGTAAGGGGCCTGACGAACCACCTGTAATAAATCCACTCCATCGGTCTCGTCGTCGGCCTGTTGATCGCAGATCATTCCGAGCAGAGGGGCCGTAACATGCCGCATGACATCCCGCGGTGTGCGAAGGAGGTTATTGGACAATTCGAGAAGAAACGCGATTCCTAAACCTAACATCAAACCGAGAACAAATCCTGCTGGAACATGAATATACCAACGAGGCCAGTCTTTTTCGAGAGGATTTCGTATCAAAATCGATTCATACTGGATTTTGGTTCGATCTGGGCTGGTAACGAGAGTGTTGACTTTTTTGATCAGCGTATCGAAGGATTCAAATTGTTTCTGGAGTTCGTCTCGCTTGGTTTCGGCCTCCTCATATTCAGCACGGGCATTCCGCAGTTCCGTGTGGGATTTTTGCGCTGCCTCCAACTGCTCTTTCCGCGCATTCAATTCGGCGGTTCTTGAATCAAGGTTCTCCCGGTTCAGGATATATTCAGATTGACGAACGATGTCGCCGATCTGCTTTTGGCGGTCTTCGAGGTCTTTTCGAGCCTGGTCACGAGCGTCCCGGATTTCCTTGACGCGTCGGTGATTTTCCCCAAAACTGGCCAACTGGGTCGCTAACGCGACTTCCCATTCCGTCAATCGCTGTCGCATCTGAGAGGCGACAGGATCGCGTTCGATTTGTTCACGCACAACGGCGTCATAATCGCTTTCAGCCCGGTTTTTCATAAATTCCACATCGCTTTTCAGCCGTGCGATTTCGCTTTGGAGAGCGGACTGTTGTTCCTCAAGGTTGGTCATTTTCTCTTCAATATAGTCGCGAAAATTAATTCCGCTAAGATTGCCAAAGGAATAGGCCGTTCGAAGGTCCTTCAGTTTCGCAAGGGGACCGGTGTCAAGGGAAAGCTGGATTTCCCTTTGTTTGTTGATGAGATTCTTATTGTATTCATTCCATTTTAATTGTACGTCGGTTTCCAGTTTCTGTTGAAAGATGGCACAGATCATTCTAAGGATTTTAGAACCATCTTCTTTCTGATTTGAACCCCAACATTTAAGACTTAATGTAATGATGTTGGCTTCACGATCTGGGGTGACCGAAAGATGTTTTTTAAGATAACGATCAGCTCGGACAATTATGTCTTCGGGTGCATACCACTTTTTTTTCTTTAATTCATTGTACCAGACAGCAGGGAAAGCCGGATCTGATTGATTTGAATTATTAAGGTTTCGAATGAAATCATTCAGCCATATTCGGCTTCTAAGTTGACTGGCCAAGGTATTCCGGAATTGGTATTGGGTATCTTTATTGATGGACGAATCCCCTATTTCCATGGGATCCTTTTCCTCTTGGGGCAAGACTGGAATGAGGGCCAAAGTTGTAAACCGAGGGCTGTATCGGTTTTGAATCACATACCAGATTGTACCAGTCATAATGCCGAAAACGACAAACAGGCCGATCAATTTCCATCGTTGCCGAAAGACAACCCATATTTCCCGAGGCGTCATTGTGGGCTGCGCGGTGGCTAAAGAAGCTGTGGGCATGCCGGGTCGGGCCATGGGCATTGCTGAACGGGGTTGAATCTGTCCGGTCATTTTCGGTTATCTCCTCAATTGAAAGTCATCATTCTGCATTCAGGTATCACTGCGGCGGTTACAGGGACATTCGTTTAACTGCCGCATCGATCTGTTCTTTGTCGGATGCCGGAACGGTGTCGCCGCCGGCTTCCAGGGCCTTTTGGTACGAAGCCAATGCCTCCGCTTTTTTCTGGAGCCCTTCCAAGGCCATCCCCAAATGATAATACGAATCCCATGGAACGGAATTGCCGGCCAATTCGTGATACTGAATCGACATTCTGGCCATTTTCTCGGCTTCTTCGAATTGACGG
>JAAYVQ010000284.1 GCA_012517095.1 Phycisphaerae bacterium
CAAATCCACCCTCAATACCCGTCCATAATCCAGAATGGATTCTTTGACCTTGAGGTATTCTCGCCATTCTGGTATGTTATTGGCTTGCCGTTCAGGGTGGTTTGAGAGTCGTCGAAAATGAATTTTCAGTCGCAGGTGCGGGCCAATGAGAATATCTTCGTCTGTCCCATTGTGTATCCTCGGTTCATTTGTGTGCATCTCTTCTGCCTTCTGCGCCGACCAGCCGCAGTGGGGCAGGGCGTGGGATCGTAACCAGGTCTCGACAGAAACCGGGTTGCCCGATAGCTTCGATCCGGCGACCGGCACCAACCTGCGATGGAAGGCCGATCTGGGTACCGAGACCTATTCAACGCCGGTCGTGGCCGGGGGTAAGGTCTTCATCGGCACCAACAACCACCGCCCGCGCGATCCGCATCACATCGGTGATCGGGGGGTTACGATGTGTTTCAAGGAATCCGACGGCTCGCTGTGCTGGCAGCTCGTCTCGGAGAAGATCGGGGTCAAGGATGTCTATCTCGACTGGCCGCGGGCGGGTAACTCCTGTCCGGCGACCGTCGAGGGAAACCGAGTCTATACCCTGACCAGCAGCAACAAGGTGGTTTGTCTGGATATCGACGGCCTGGCCAACGGTAACGATGGGCCATTCAAGGATGAGGCCCGCTTCGCGTCGCCCGCTGACAAAGACCCCGACCCGCTGTGCGATCTCGACGCGGACATCCTGTGGGCCTTCGATATCCCCTCGCAGGCGGGGACTTATCCGCACGATGCAGCCCATGCGTCGATCCTGATCGACGGACCGTTTCTGTATCTCAATACCTCCAACGGCGTCGATAACACCCACCGCAAGATACGAAAGCCGGACGGCCCCAGTTTGATCGTGCTGGACAAGGTAAGCGGCCGATTGCTCGCCCGCGACAACGAGGGCATCGGCCCGCGAATCTTCCACTCGACATGGTCGTCTCCGGGCATTGGCGTCATTGGCGATCGGCGGTTTGTGTATTTTGCCGGCGGGGATGGAGTCTGTTACGCCTTCGAGCCGCTCAAGACCCCCCCGGTGACAGGAACCGTCGAAACCCTCAAATGCATCTGGAAATTTGATCCGGATCCGACAGGCCCCAAGGAAAATGTCAGTCAGTTCCTCACCAACCGGGAGGTCAGCCCCAGCAATATCAAAGGCATGGCCGTCTTTAACGCGGGACGAATGTTTGTGGCCGTTGGCGGGGATATCTGGTGGGGCAAGAATCAGGCGTGGCTCAAGTGCTTCAAGGCCGAAGGCACCGGCGACATCACCTCGTCGGCTCTGGTCTGGTCGTATGACCTCAACCGGCACAGTTGCTCGACGCCGGCGATCATTGACGGCCTGGTCTTTGCGGCCGATGCACAGGGCTGGCTCCACTGCATCGACGCCGCCACCGGCAAGGCCGTCTGGACGCACGACCTGGGCGCGGAGATCTGGGCCTCGCCGATGGTCGCCGACGGCAAGGTCTATCTGGGTACGCGCCGCGGCGAACTGTGGGTCTTTGCCGCCAGCCGCGAAAAGAAACAACTGGCAGCCGTCGATCTTGACGCGCCTATCTCGGCCACCGTCATCGCGGCCAACAAGACGCTTTTTATCGCGACCAACAAGACACTGTATGCGGTGGGAGTTGGAAAGTAGTCACAAGTTTTGGGGGATGTCGAAAAGGGATAAAGGAGGATAGACAAGATGAATCAATGCCTTCTGGCCAACACCGTAACCTCCCTATTTGGGCATCTTTTTTTCATGGTCCCCCTGGTCTGGATCGTCATCCTCATTGAAATGATATTTATCAAGAAGGCCACTCAGGGTTCTACAATCAGGGCATTCGGTTCTTGTACCGTGGCCAATCTGGTTTCAACATTCGTCGGCATTCCGGTCACTTGGATTCTCAGTTTCTTTATATCGATTCCATCCCTCTATTCTGTTAGTGTCATTCTTGACAAGTTCTTTCCTGGACTCGAGAACAATACAAGTTTGTTGTTGAGTTTAATGTTCGGTCAATCTGTTCCTTCTCGAACTCCCGGACATGTGGAAATGTTTGCGACGATTTTTCTTCTCATCCCCTATTACTATATGACCGTCGTAATCGAGTATCCTCTGATTCGATATTTCTTCCGGAAAGTTGAACCACAACGAATCAAGAAGACCGTAATTCGGATGAACCGAGTGACTTACTTTTTGCTCGGCGGTCTAATGCTGGCCGTATTTGTGATCGGCGAACTGATGGATCGATAAGGTCTCTCGAATAGAACGATCTCGTTGGATTCCTCAGGTACCTCACTTCGTGGAAGATGATCGGTTCTTCGCTTTGGCCTCTTGGAGGACGGTTTCCAGAAGAACGGGCTTGCCGCCTTCTTTCTTGGATTGGTCGGCCGCGGACATGAAGGCGAAGATCTCGACGGTCTCATCCTGCGGGACGGGGATCTTGCCGGTCTTGAAGAACTCGACGACCTTGTCGCACAAGGGCCCATATCCGGCATAGCTGCCGCCGGGCAGGATGGCCTTGGAACCGAAGACCAGCACGCCATAGTCACTCTTGCCCTTTTTGATCCCGCGGAAGGTCCCCACGCGGCCATCCTTCCAGACGCCGACAACCAGTTCGGCGGTATCCGTCTGCGTCCGGCAGACGCTCTGGCAGCCGGTCCCCATCACCGCAAAGAGCATCTCGACGCCATGCACCCCGTACCAGTACAGATCCGGGTGATGCTCTTCCAGCGAGCAGGGACTGTAGGCGCAGCAGCCGAGGATGTCGCCGGTTTCCTCGTGCGTACGGATTTTGTCCATCCACGGCGAAAACCGCAGCGAGCTGCTCGACCAGCAGGGCACGCCCTTTTCCTTGGCCAGCCGGAAGATCTCCAGCACATCGGCCAGATTGCCGCCCATGGGCTTATCGATAAACAACGGCTTGCCCGCGGCGATGACGATCTTCGCCTGGGCCAGATGGGGACGGCCATCCACACTTTCCAGCAGAACGCCATCGACCTTTGTGCAGAGTTCCTCGATCGAGCCGACGATCTCCACGCCATACTTGGTTCGCAGTTCGTCGGTATAACCCTTGACGCGGTTGGCCGACGAGGGGATATCGGGCGAGCCGCCCGAAAATCCGGCCACGACCTTGCATCCAGTTGCCTTGGACGGATCGTTGATGTACTGCGTAAACGCGGGGACATGCGAGGTGTCCAGCCCGATCATCCCCAGCCGGATGACCTTCGCCTGCGGGGCATCGGCCGCAAGACAAAGACCCGCAACACCCCAAAGAAGGACACAGGCAAACGCGACTTTCCCGATCGAACGAGGATTCAGATTCATGGTTTTCTCCATCATTATTGATTTACACAGTATCCGGAATGATCCACGGCTGTCGATAGGTTCGCTTGAGGTATTGGTTGGCCTCGGGGAGATTAGTAATGGTCTCGGTCTTGGCGTCGAATTCCAGTTTCTTATTGCCTACACGATAGGAGATATTGGCCAAGTGGCACAACAAGGCCGACTGGTGACCGTTCTCGACATCGGCGATGGGTTTATTCCGCGTGCGGACGCACTGCAGGAAATTCTCGATGTGCTCGCGGTCGCCCTGTTTGCCCGGATGCGACTCGACGGCCTTGCCGTTGGAGTCCCACGCCTGCCAGCCGTCGCCGTGTCGGCCGAAAATCATAAAGCCCTTCGTGCCCAATACCTCAACGCGCGTGCCGTTGAACGGCCAG
>JAAYVQ010000285.1 GCA_012517095.1 Phycisphaerae bacterium
CAAGGGCTTGGGGTCGCGGATTCGCTCGCTCCGCGCTCGATGGCTCCGCATCGCGAATCCGCGGAGCACAGAAACCATGAAGGGCAAAAATACGAACTGAAAAAATCAGGATTGACAGCTCGCACGCTTTCAGAGATGACAGGGTTTATTCGGAGTAGAGATAATTTTGGCCGTTTCGGATTGTGCCGAGGATGACAGGACGCTGGTTGCGACCAAGGGGGTCCCACTGAATCATTCCTGCAATACCTTGCCAAGGGGATCGGTTTCGGATTGAATCAATGAGGTCCAGGCGATCGGGGCCGGATTTGCGAATCGCTTCGGCCAAGAGGAGGACTGCATCGTAGGTCTGAGCGGCGAGGTAATCAGGATTTTTTCCGGTCCGAGCCCGAAAATCGGCGATGAAGCGATCGGCAATCGTGGAGGGCGACCACAACAGGGGGAAGACGACTCCTTCCGCCGCAGGACCGGCGGTTCGACGAAAGAGATTCCGGGCCATCCAGGGTCCACCGAAGACGGGGCCGGTGAATCCTTTTTCCCGCAGATTAATCAAGAGATTCGCTGAAATCCGAGGTTCGGCAATCAGCAAGAGGACATCCGCATGGGTTCCCATTTGATCGAACGATGCCGGGTCTGGTCGTTGGGAATCAAACTGGATATGCCGGAGGGGATTGCGGCGAAGATGACCCAGGGCCCTGAGTAGTTCGACGGTGAACAATTGTGAATCGTGATCGTTGGCCGACAGGACCACAAAATTACCCGATAGGCCCAGATGTCGATCGATTGCTTCGGCGAGAATACGGCTCTGGGATTGATCATCCGGAAGACAGGAAAACATCCATGGGACAAAGGCCAGATTGACGGTCTTATCGGTGGCGGCCGGATTGATCATGGCCAGATGTGCCTTGACCACGACTTGTTCGGCCAGATGGGTCGTGGGACCGTCAATGCCGCCGATGACGGCGCAGACCTGCTCGTTAAACACCGCACGAGTGACTGCGTTGACGCCCCCACTCCACGGATCCTCGGCCCAGCAGGGAATTAATCGAAGTCGGCGGCCGTTGAATCCGTCGATTTGATTTGCTTTGTCGAGAGCCATGCAGGCGGCTTGCCACATTTCACCTGCGACAGGATGATTTGGGTCATCAGGACCGAAGTAGGCGATTTGGATCTCACCCGATGAGGAGTCAATCCGCTTAACGGGACTGCATCCCAAAGCGATCCCCACAGATAGTAGAATCAGCCAACGGATCACCCACCCTTGTCGAAATCCTCCGGAGGGAGACATCGGGTCCTCTATTGTGGCAGCGAAGCGGTGGGGCGCGGATTTTCCGGCAATGGTCCGCTGGGGATGTTCAGATCTTTGCGAGAATAGTAATGCCAGTCGTCGTTTTCACATTTGGCGAGAAAGACCTCGCCAACATCATCCAAAGCGGCCGACAACTGAATATCTCCCGTGGCGCCTTTCCATGGGGTTGTGCGATAAGCGAACATGTCGCGGATTCTGGCGCGGTTCAGGCCCGCAGTTTGAATGGCCCAGAGGATCATGTTCATGCCATCGTATGCATGGGCGGCGTAGGTTTCCGGTTCTTCGTTGAATCGGGCTTTGAAGGCCTTGCGAAATTCGGCCAATTGGGGACTGTCGTTTTTGGGATTCCAGGGGTACGAGCATATTACGCCTTCGGCGTTTTTCCCGGCGATTTTGAGGAAGTTGTCGGAGACGCAACGATCACAGGCGAAGTACGGCTGGGCCATTCCCAGGGTCCGCATCTCGTTGAGGATTTTGGCTCCTTCAACATCATTGCCCCAGTGAATGACGGCGTCGAGATTTTCCTTTTTTAGCCGCTCCAATTGCAGAGAAAAATCTTCCGAACCGACGGGGTAGGCCATTTCGATGACGATGGGGCATCCGAGGCGACGACTGCTGTCGTTGATTTCGCGGACACCGAAGCGGCCGTACCGATTGCTGGCTCGAATAATTCCCACGCGTTTGAAACCCAGCTTACGAATCAAATAATCTACCAGAAGATAGGATTGCTGACGATCATCGCCGATGGTACGGATGACCCAGGGGATGTTGGTCTCAATGAAGGTGGGGTCGGTATCTCCCGTATTGATCATCGGGATTTCAATTTTCAGGCCGACGCGGATGGCAATATGGCTGTTGGCGCCGTCAATAGTTCCCAGGATTGCCCAGACTTTCTGCCGATATGCCAGATCGATGATCTCGTTACCGGAGGCACCCCAGAGACCATTATCGTTTTTGACGACCAGTTCGAAAGGAATGCCGCGTTTGAAGTAGCCACCCTTGGCATTGGCCTGTTCGATGGCCAGTTGGCAACCCTTGAGCATTTTGGTGCCCAGCGGTTCTTCGTGGCTCTTGCCCCCGGTGGCGACCGAGACGGTAGACTCGATGGGTCCGATGAAACCGATCTTGACCGTATCAACATGATCGGGTTCAGGAATTGCCCGGCCGGGACCGGTGTACTCAAGTTGCTGCAAAAAATGCCTCTTGAACGGCTCGACATAACCAAAGGGCCTGACATCCGACGGAGTATAAGCGTAATTAGTATCGACCCGGACGGGAATATCGGGCGGCGCGTAGGCCCCGGCTTCGTCGATTTTTTTCAGAGCGGCGGCGATTTCGGGCGGAATCTCAACGCGGGGTTCGACGGAGACCACCGAGGATGAAGAAACCGAGTCCGTTGGATTTGAACAGCCGGCCCAAGCCGCCAACCCAAGGAGGATGCCGAGAAACTGTAAGCCGTAACGAGTCATCTACTCACCTCAACTTTCCGTGCTGTGTTTTGCATGGATCGTTCGATTGTTCATTTCGAATTGGATAACGATGGGCGCGGACGCAAACGGGGATAGTAACCCTTACCAATGCCCCAGGCAAGCCCTTTACTGGTTCCAATCCAGACATCGTCGCCGTCGATATCGGCACAGATGATGAAATTGTGTGGAATACCAACGGGTGTGATGACTTCTTCGAGAACTTTTTTATTCCGTGAGACGACCGCTTTACCATGATGGGTCTTGGGGTCCATGGTGTAGGTGACCCAGGTGTCGGTTTCAAAATCCGTGACCACGCCGACTCCCTTGTCCGTACAGAACCAGGCCTCATTTGCGCTGCGGCCTTTGACATTGTTGGTAAAATCGTTGGGCAGGCCGGTCTCGTGCGCATAGTACCCGCGCCAGTGCCGGCCGTCGTAGCGGGATTCCCCGAAGTAGGAGGACACCCAGAGGATTCCGTCAATGTAGGTGACGCCGGTAGTAATGACATGGACGACGCCATCGTCGCGGTATAGATCAATCTCCATTTCACCGTCGGGATCGAGGTAGGTTTTCCATGTTTCCGTAGCGACATCGAACTCCAATACGCCGGAGCCCCAGATGGCCAGATAGACTTTGCCATCATTGTAGTGAGCTCCGTAGTTCCAGATCTCCTCCATCGGGGCGTTCTTTTCGGTGAAGATGGTCCACTCGCCGGAGACGACATTGTAACGGCTGGAGCCGGCAGTCGTGGCGGCCCAGATATTGTCGTTTTCGATCGTGACGGCATAGACGACATCGTTAACCAGGCCGCTGTTGAGCTGATGAAAATGGTCAAAACGGCCGCCGCTGAAACGCGCCAGACCTCCACCGAACAGGCCCAGCCACAAATCACCGGTCTTTTTGTGGACTTCAATGGCCGTCACCGCCTGCCACGGCAGGCCGTCCTTCATTTGCCAGGATTGGGTTACCTTGCCGGTCTTTTTGTCAATGCAGGCCAAGCCGTCCTCGGAACCGACCCAGACCCGCGGTCCGTCGGCCTTGACGGAGAAGATATGATCGTTGGGCAGGCCATTATCGACCGTGAATTGTTTCCATTCGGTATATACATACGGGAGTTCAGCGTCTGCGGCGAACAAGGCGGTCCCCCCGATCATTGTCCAAAGAGATATCCATGTCCATCGTTTCATCGATCCATACTCCTCATTCCGTTTCCTACAGGGTTTTCAGATATTCGACCAGGTCGTTGAGCTGATCCTTGGTCATGTCGTTGGTTACCCCGTGTGTATCATACGGGTTGAATCGGGTCCAGATCTCTTCCAGGGTGTTGGCCATTCCATTATGAAGATAGGGGGCCGAATCGTAGATATTGTTCAAGTGAGGAGTATCAAATTTTCCCTGGCGGTCGGTCTTGTGCTGACTGCCGATATCGTGCGTGCGTCGATCCGTGTAGAGGGGTGGGAAATGACAGGTCGCACATCGGTTTTCGACCGGGATCATGCGGCCGTCATTAGTCGATGTTCGCTGGAAAATTTCTCGGCCGCGGCGCTGGGCCTCAGTCAGCGAAGCTCCGAGCGGTCGATATCGGTTGGCTGGGCGGGGAATCGTACAAATGTAACGATCTACTGCGGCAAGCTGTTCTGGATTGAACGGGGCCAACCGCGTGAAGAACACCGACAATCGCGCCCCGCATTGCCGGCTCAAGCTGGGATTGGTTCCTTCCCACTTAAACGGCGCAGTGTCAAGGATGCCCCGAAGAGTACGATTGTCCACCGGGCTAAGGCCGATGCCGTCGGCCTCGATGTCGTAGGTCACCCCGTCGATGTGGCCGTCCGGGTGACAAGAGTGGCACGCGAACTGACGACGAAATGTAATCGCGGCATTATTGAAGAGCCGTTCGCCGTAGCGGACCTGGGTGATTTCCTTCGGACCGTCCAGATCGATTCGATCGACGGCCTCCAGCGAAGCAAGATCAATAACGGTCAACGAATCGTCGAGCGTCGTGGCGACAAATGCCCGCTTGCCATCGGGCGTGATCAGAATACCCCGTGGATTCGTTCGGGTGGTAATGTGCTTGAGAATGAAGTCGGCACTTTTGCCAAGGTGATTCGGAATAACATGCTCCCGCTCATAGGCCGATGCCGATTGAAGCAGCGACAACAACTTCGTGATATCGACCACGGCGACGCGATCGGAACTGGAACTGGTAACCAAAGCGAGGTTTCCATCCGGAGTGATGGCCACATCCGCTGCATCGGGGAAGGACAAGTCCGGCTGATCCAGCAAGACCTGATCGATGCGGCCGTCCTTCCAGAGCAGGCCGATCCCGTTGGTGATCGTCCAACCCTGCATGAGTCGAGTCATTGGGACCAGGTTCTTGGTACGATTGTGGGTGAAGATCGCAAATTCGCCGGAGGGGTGCCAGGCGACGCCCTGCAACAAATTGGTTCCGACGGCCGGTCGGCGATCGAAAACAGTAGCGGTTTTTGTGTCGATCAGGGTGATCTCGGATTTCGGTTCGGTGCGGAACTCCGCGAGCTGGGCCAGATTGTTGGTCACACAGATCGTCGAGTGATCGGGCGACAAAGCCAGCGACCAGGGACTCCGGCCGGCCGAGAGCCGTTTGACCTCCTTGAGAGAGACGGTGTTGAAAACGCTGATGCTGTCAGAGGATGTGTTCAAGATATAAAGATTTTTCCCCTCTGCATCTGTCAGGATACCGTGCGGTTCATCTCCCACAGGCAGGGTCGCGATTACATGGCGGCCC
>JAAYVQ010000036.1 GCA_012517095.1 Phycisphaerae bacterium
ACTCTCCGGCTATGTCCGCGTTCAAAACAATTCCGGCGAGGATTACGAAAACGCTCAGACGCGGTTGATTGTCGGCCAGGTTCATCTGCTGGACCGGATCGACCTGCTGGCCAAGCGGCAATATCCCTATGGATCGCCCGTGCCGGTACCGAGGAGTTCATCAATGCGATCTGAAATTCTGGCCGATGGTGTCCAGGAGGAAAAGTTGGCGCGGCAATTGGGCGATGCGGAAGGTCAGGTCCAGTTGTTTTTCGCTGCCGCCGCCGAACGGCCCAAAGAAATCATCAAAGAAGGCCTGAGCGAATATTTCCTCTATACCATCGAAGGCACTGAGACGATTGAAAACACCTGGGCCAAGCAGTTGCCCTCCTTCGGTGCCGCCGATATCCCGGTCGAGAGCTTGTACAAATACGATCCGTCACGGTGGGGGGGCCAGACGATCGGATTCCTGCGATTCGCCAATGACGCCGACCACAAACTCGGCGACACACCGCTGCCCGACGGGACCTTCCGAATCTTCCGCGATACCGGAGACAAGCAGCATCTGGCCTTTGTCGGCAGCACCGCGACCAAGTACATCCCCGTCAACGAGAAGATCGAGCTGGAACTGGGGCCGGCGCAGTATGTCAAGATCGAACCGAAGCTGATGGACACCAAGACGGACAATTACCGTTTCAATCGCGACGGTAATATCGTCGGCTGGGATGACCTTCAGACTTGGAAGGTTACGGCCAACAACACCCGCGAGATTCCCATCAAGGTCGAGTTTTACGCTAATTTCCCGACGAGCTATTGGACGATTGCCAACAGCGGCGATTTCGGTCAATATGAAAAAGAAGACATGGATACGGCCAAGTACACCCTGTCGATCGGGTCCCGCTCCAAGGTAGAGTTTCAATATGTGCTAACGCTCTTCCAAGGGACCCGACAGGAGGATTGGAAGCCATGAACACAAAAACAAGATGGATCTTGATTCTGTTGTCTGTGATCACAACCGCAGCCGTTGCGAAGGTCGATCTGGTTACGCTGCCCCGTCGGGATTCGGTGCAGTTGACGATCTACAATTCTGCGGACTTGACGCTGGTCCGTGAGATTCGCAACCTCACCGTCAAAAAGGAAGGCAACTCTCTGCAATTCGCCTGGGAAAACACCCTGATCGATCCGACGAGTTTACAGATGCTCCCCAAGGCCTCGGCCGACAAGATCGAGATCCTCGACCTTCAGTTTCCCCCTCGGGTCCGCAATCTCGGCCTGTGGTCGATCCAAAGCGCACTCGATGGCCTGGTTCCCGTGGAGATCACCTACCTGACCAGCGGCCTGTCATGGCGGGCGTTTTACATGGGCACACTGTCGCCCGATGAGACTAAATTGCATTTGACCGGTTATGTCCGGGTGATGAACACTTCCGGCGAAGATTACGAAAACGCCCAGACGCGATTGATCGTCGGCAAGGTCCATCTCTTGGATCAGATCGCCGAGCTGGCTCGGCGGCAATACCCTTACGGTTCGCCGCTTCCATTGGCCGTCGCCGAAGATTTGTCCGCGGTTGTTTCCGGCAAACCAATGGATGCTCCCGTTCTCGGTCAGGTCATGACCGATGGGCGTGACTTCTACGGAGCCGCGAATCGGCTCGGAAAAAAGGAGATTGTCAAGGAAGGCCTCAGCGAATATTTCCTCTACACGATTGAGGGCACCGAGACCATTGAAAATCAATGGGCCAAGCGGCTGCCGTCATTTGAGGCGGCGGAGATTCCCGTCGAGAGTCTGTATAAGTACGACGAAAAACGCTGGCGGGCTCAGACGATCGGATTCCTGTATTTCGCCAACGACAAAGACCACAAGCTGGGCCAAACACCGCTGCCGGATGGGACCTTCCGAATCTTTCGCGATACCGGCGACAAAGGCCGCTTGTCGTTTGTCGGCAGGACTTCGGTCAAGTATGTCCCCGTCAATGAAAAGATCGAACTGAACCTCGGGGCCGCTCGGTATGTCAAGGTCGAACCCAAACTGATGGACACCAAGACCGACAATTATCGATTCAACAACAAAGGCAACATCGCCGGCTGGGACGAGATCCAGACCTGGAAAGTAACCGTGAATAACACCCGTGACATCCCGATCAAGGTCGAGATCTACCGGCAGTCGCCATCAACCTATTGGACTCTTGTAAACAGCGGCGAGTTCGGCGATTACGAAAAGGAAGATGCCACCACGCTCAAATATGTCTTGACGCTGGAACCCCGGTCGAAAAAAGAATTTCAGTATGTGTTGACCGACTATCAGGGAACCCGCAGAGAAGATTTCAAACGAGAACAGAAATAATTCCAGAACCGATACGAAAGGAGCATACTATGAATTCCAGAAGCAAACTGATGTGGACAATTTTAGCGGCGCTGATGATGACGACCGCGGCCCAGGCACGGATCAAATTGGTCGCCCTGCCCGAACGGGCGGCGACGGTGATCCGTCTTGACAACCCCTCGGCCACGCTGATCGAGGAAGAGCGCGTGCTGACCCTGCAGAAAGGGCTCAACAAAGTGGACTTTTCGTGGAAATCGGTCTCGATCGATTCCGATTCCATCCGCCTGACGGTTCTGGATCACCCGGACAAGGTCCAGTTGCTCAATGTCAGCTATCCTCCCAACGAAGCGGCGCTGGTGTGGGAGATCGCCAGCGACGGCGACTATGCCGAGACGGTACGGATCAGTTACCTGCTGAGCTTTATCGACCGGCTGATCACCTACAAGGCCGTCGCCGATAAGGCCGAGACCAAGGTCGATCTGAAGAGCTATCTGATCCTGCGGAATTTCTCGGGCGAGGATTTCGAGAAGGCCCGCGTGCTGCTGGATTACGGCGACGCCTTCGAGCAGGGCATCGCCCACGAAGAGACCAAGCAGTTGTTGTTCCTGCAGGCACCAGAAGTTCCCGTCAAGAAGGTCTGGAAGTGGGATGCGGCCAGTTTGCCGTGGGATCCGGAAAAGCTCGACAACAAGAATGTCGGGATCCCGGTCAGCTACCGGATCATCAACGATGTCAAGAGCAAGCTGGGCAAGTTCGCCCTCTGGGGCGGCAAGGCGCGGCTGTTCCAGGATGACGGCCACA
>JAAYVQ010000286.1 GCA_012517095.1 Phycisphaerae bacterium
CGCCGGCAAACGAACCGAGATCGACGCCCTCACCGGCGCCGTGTTGAAACTCGCTGATAAGCAAAGGACGAACACTCCTGTGAGTCGGATCCTCTATGAATTGATTCGATTCATTGAGACCCGAACGATCGGATTAAGTTCTCCCGGTACAAAAGAACCGCCGACTGCTTGACAATCGACGGTGGAAATTCGCCGGGAAATTTCTGCGAGACTTAATTTCGAGGGGTTGCTTCTCTTGTTGCCGTATCGAGGGTTGACGCCGGCGTTGTGAATACTCCGGGATCGGCCGGCTGATCGGTCTTTCCTCCCAGCAGAATCCGCAGCATTGTATGCAGGTATTTACTGTGAAGGCGAGCATACGCCAGTAAGCTGTTCTGCTTTCCGTCGGCCTTCTGGAGTTGCTCGCGAATCTGGTTGAGGATGTTCTTGTGCTCGTCGAGAACCTTCTTCTGGTCCTCCATTCCAATCACCGATACCTGCGGCACGGATTTATGAAACGCAACCCGTACGATTGTTTGCGCCTGCGCTGCCGGAACGCCTGCGATCTTATCGATCGTACAATCCAGCAGATACTCGCCGGCCCACGGGATAATCCACCGGCCCGCCACATCCACATCCTCAGCCGTCCCAGCCGCATCGGTTGTCGGTTGCGGCTCGATATCGACCGGCGCCGTCAGCAGGACCCGGATCGTGGAGATGATTCGCGTGCTGTGCGGCGGCACAACCGCTGATCCAAAAAGGGGCAACTTGTACTCCCGCTGTACGACGGGCATTGTGTCGTCCGGGGTCTGTGTTTTCATCCACGGTCGCCGCAGGGGGATCAGCCGTACGACGCCAATCACCAATGGTTTTTCTTCCGGCAGGATAATGGCATTGACCACCGCCCCGTCCATTTCCCCGCGGATGATCTTCCCGGCATCCAGATCCACCGGCTCGGTTACATCCGGAAGGTCCGGCACAATTTGGAGCGGCTGATCGCCGTCATTAAGGGCCGTAACCGTGATCCGGATTACATCTCGGTCAAAATAATCCGTCCGACTGGCTTGGACTTCCAAACGGAAATTCGTCGGTTTCACCAAAATCGGGATAGACTCCCGCTGGGCGATAATCACCCCCGTGATCAGGATGATAACCAGAAATCCAACCTTGATCATTCGGTTTTCCATATCCGCTCTCCCGGCATAAGTGTTTGATATGTATATACTTATGTGCCTTGGCATCCAGGCTGTCCATTGGGGCGTTTCCGGTTCGAATTTCGCCCTATCGTCAAAACCAACGGCCTTCTATATATTTCGATAATTTTTTGACCATCCATGAGGGTAAAAGGTTCCCACAGCAGGATTTTCGTCCGATAACCTTACAATGCCGGTACCGTCTCGGGGTATAACTGACCGGTGTTACTGATCTTAAAGACATAGATTAAACCCGGCCGGAGTTTTCGATAGACTACATTGCCGTAAACCGCGGTGATCCCCAGTTGCTGTAACCGTGCCGGGTCGTTGCTCAAAGCCCAAATTTCA
>JAAYVQ010000287.1 GCA_012517095.1 Phycisphaerae bacterium
CCCGTCCATCAGGCGAATAATCTCGGCGATGGTGATCTTGTCGGACGGCCGGGCGAGTTTGTATCCCCCCTGCGTGCCGCGACGGGTCTGGATATAGCGATTTTGCCGCAATGACGAAAACAATAATTCCAGATATTTTTTAGGGATATCACAGGTTTTGCAGATCTCCTCGATCTTGGTGTAGCCCCCCTGTCCCTTTCGGGCCATGTGCAACAAGGCCAGAATCGTGTATTCGCTTTTGGTCGTCAGCTTCATCCAGGATCAACCTTATCTATCATGTCTATGGACATTGTAGACAAATCGGACATATAGATCAACCCCAATGGGGGAAAATTTGGAAAATATTCAGGGCACTTCTACGGGCCTATTTCCCAATGCAGAAAAGGTATTTATCGGACCGCAGAAGCAAACGATTGCCCACTACCGCAGGACTCCCGTTGAATATGCTGCCATCGTTGAGCTCGTTAACGGCCAGTTGTTCAAATTGAGGTTTGGCGGACAGGACGAACATTTTCCCCTCGCGGGTCAGATAATACAACCGTTTATCCGCCAGAAACGCGGAAGCGTAGAACTGGCCGGCATCGGGGAGACGCTGTTCGTACACAATTTCTCCGATGGCGGCTTTGGCGCAGAAGGCGATCCCTCGCGATTCGTGAACCCAATAGAGATAGCCATCCTGGATGACGGGCGAGGAAACATTGGAGCCCTTTTCGCTGGTCCAGAGGCGATGGGTTGCGGTGACATCTCCGTTGCCGCCAGTTCGGACCGCCAGAGAGGCGACACCGGACCGACCGCCGAGACAATAGACCACTCCTTCGGCGGCGACGATGCTGGGGACCATGTACCACTTGATGTCGGTATTGCAGGACCAGAGGGGTTTACCGGAATCCGGATCGAAGGCCAGGATCTTACCGGCAATGGCCACGACAAGCTCCTGACGGCCGGACTGAGCTGTAACGACCAACGGCGTATTCCAGGATTCGCGAATTCCGCCGGCCCGCCATTTGACCTGGCCGGTGCCGCGATCCAGAGCTATAAGGGATTCGCTTTCAACGCATGCATTGACGATGACCAGATCCTTGTACAGAATCGGCGAGGCGGCGGTCCCCCAGCCGTTGGTCTTTTCACCGACATCGGCCTGCCAGAGTTGCTTGCCTTCGTGGTTGAAGGTCAAGACTCCGGATTTACCAAAGAAGACATAAACGCGCTCGGCATCTGCGACAGGTGTGTTGGCGGCAAATCCGTGATCGCGAATCCGTTTTTCTTCGGGGAGCCGAGCGGGGACGGCCTGATTCCAGAGGATCTCGCCATCATCGGGCCGAATGGCGATCAGGTGGCGCTGAAGTTTGTCCATGCTCCCGGAAGAATCGCCGGGAACAAAGAAACCAGTATAACAAGTCAGGTAGATATGGTCACCCCAGACAATCGGGCTGGAGGCGCCAGGACCGGGCAACGCGGTCTTCCATGCGACATTGTCGGATGCACTCCATGATACCTGTAAGCCACCGGCATCGCTTGTCCCCTGGCCGGTTGGGCCTCGGAAACCCGGCCAATCAGACTGGGCATAAGCGGCGAAAGACAAAACGCTTGAACAGAGAATTCCGAATACATCGCAGACAAGGAACGAAGATCTGGATGACATGGTATCTCCTGTAACCTATTCTATTTCTATTTAGTGTCTGATTTTACTTTTTCTGGACGGGACAAAATTCAAAACATCGAGCACAGGCCAGACAGGCAGCGCGGTGGGCCTGATATTCGTCCCGGCGCCAACGGACACTAAGCATGATGAGCTTGAGACCGATGACCAGCCCGAGAAAACCGCCAAGGATACCGCCACCGAGGCGGAATTGACGACGGATCGCAAGGGCCCGGGCGTAGAGGGCGTCGGTCGTCTGGCCGGACTTCTTGAAAGCGAGGATTTCGTTGGGCGTGATATCAGAGGTGACGCCGGATTGTTCGAGGGCGACCTGTTGGGCGAGGCGGACGGTATCGTGACAGCGGGATAATGCCCCATCGATACGGGTTCCCGCGAAAGCCAAGACGGCAACGAGGATCGGCAGAAGCAGGATCAACAAAACCAGCCGACGCCTGTCGGAAATAAGCTGATCCTGCGGCCAGGGCGCGGTAGGTTTGTCGATGGCGTTGAAGGGGCAGACCTCCTCACAGAGGCGGCAGTTGACGCACTCGGCGGGAGTGATGCTGACAAATCGGCGAGACAGGCGGCCAAGCTGGCGAAGGATCAGGCCATAGGGACAGACAAAACGGCAATAGGGACGGGCGATGAACAGGCCGATGATCAGAAAACTGGCGCCAAGGATCAGGTTGGAAAAGTGGTCGCCAAGACGGAAGAACCCGATGAAGGGATCGTAACGACAGATCAACAGCCCCGCACCCGTGGCGGCAAAGAGAACCGCCAGCCCCAGATACAGCCAGGCGAACAGACGCAAGAAGTGTTCAACGGGACGGGACACTTCCAGCGGGCGATAGACGACCAGGTCCTGGATGGCGCCGAGCGGGCAAACGGCGGCACAGAAAACGCGGCCGAAGAGCAAAGCAGCCAGGAGGGGCAAAGCGAAAAAGAGAATGACGACGATCGGGACGGTATAGGTCGGATCGAAGACGGACATGACGATATTGCCGATGGAACCGATGGGGCAGACACAACCGTTGCGCCAAAAGCCAAAGTATGCCAGCGAAAAGAGCATCAATAGAAAGACGCCTTTTCGACTGCGCCGGCGATAAACCAGCCACGCGGCCAAGGACAAGGCGATGAA
>JAAYVQ010000288.1 GCA_012517095.1 Phycisphaerae bacterium
ATCAGTGATCACAGATATTGGCGCCGGTCTGAAGCGTCTTGGCCAGGAATGCGTGAACAAGATTTTCCGGTGTATCGGATGAGGCGCCAACAACGACTTGAATTCCCCGTTGCTCGAACAACGCTTGAGCCCGCTGCCCCATCCCCCCGGCAATGATTACGGTGGCCCCTCGTTCTCCCAGCCATGTCGGCAGAAGCCCCGGCTCGTGTGGGGGCGCCTGAAGATCCTCTCGCTTGAGGATTGTTTTGCTGGATGGATCCGCATCGACCAGGGCAAATCGTTCACAGTGTCCGAAATGCATCGCCAGTTTTCCATCGGCCAGAGGTATTGCGATTCTCATGGTTTTCTCCTTTATTGTTTCGAGGGTTTCAATGGAGGGTTTGGGTAAATCCGTTTGATCCAGAGCCAGGATCGGCCCGATGATGTCCCGCAAGATCCCGGCTGTCGGCGACGAAGAGTAATGATGAATAAACACGCGCCCCCCATCACAGGCCTCGGCAATCGACGGATCCATGGGGATCGAACCCAGATAGGGAACATTCATGTCCTTGGCGATTTGACTGCCCGCACCGGAAGGCAGGATTTGCGTCCGATGTCCGCACTTGGGGCATACAAATCCGCACATGTTTTCCACCACTCCCAGGACCGGCACATGGAGTTGACGGCAAAAAGTGATGGATTTTCGAACATCAACCGCCGCCACTTTCTGAGGCGTGGTCACGATGACCGCACCATCCAGTTTTTCGATCAACTGACAAACTGACAAGGGCTCGTCTCCGGTTCCGGGCGGAGAGTCGATAATCAGAAAATCCAGATCTCCCCAGGCAACCTCCTCGAGGAATTGCTGAATCATGCCCATTTTCATGGGTCCTCGCCAGATCACCGCATCATCCGGATTCTGCAACAGGAATCCAAGGGACATCACCTTCAACAAACCGACTTCAACAGGTTGTATTCCCTCATCGTCGGAATGAATTCGTTCTCCTTCAAGACCCAACAGCGTTGGAATGCTGGGGCCATGGATGTCCACATCCAACAGTCCGACCCGTTTGCCGGACAGCGCCAGGGCTGCTGCAAGATTGACGGCCACGGTACTTTTGCCAACCCCGCCTTTGCCCGATAGAACGACGACCGAATGCCGAATGTGGCTGAGGCGCGACCGGAGTTTTCGATGGTCATGGGGATCGTTTGAAGCCGAACCGTTTTGACCTCTTGTAGTAGCGCATTTTGAGTCTTGGCCGGAACCATGGGAAGGATGAGAAACAGGTTCGAAATCGGAATATACCTGTTGAGGATGACTTTGGTAATCCGCACAGGCCGCATGCAGGGTATCGGCCGCCAGAAGAGCACAATGTTCGAATTCCTTCGGCAATCCTTCCAACGCTTTCAAGATATCTTGTTGTCCCAAGGTCAGGACATCTTCAATCTGTCTGCCATAGGCCAGAGTGGTAGCCATACTTCCGCTGGCAAGAGAAGGACCGCATCCATCGGTGATAAAAGTGGCGGCATCTATTTTTCCATCGTGAACAACCAGCCAGAATTCCATCGTATCGCCGCAAGGACCGGTTATTCGCGCGTGACCATGGAAGGAATCCAGAGGTCCATAGTTACGGGGATTTTGAGCATGGTCTTTTGCCGTTAATGATAAGTTTTGATGATTTTGACAATCCATGTTGGATTAGCACTCCGATCGAGTTAGATGATTCCAGATGTTTCGAATATCTTCGGCGCTGGGTGCGTCGGTTTCCACAACCGCTCGCGCCTGCATCTGGGCTTGGGTTACGGCACGATCATACCGGATACGGCCGACAATCCGTGCACCCAACTGGCTGGCTTTGTGTTCGATTTGGCCGGTCATTTCCGGATTCAGATCCCATCTGTTGACGCACACCGCAGCTCGAATGGCAAAATGATTTGTCAGGGATATTACTCGCTCCAAGTCATGAATTCCGGATACGGTGGGCTCCGTTACGATTAACGCCTGAGAACAACCGGTAACGGAGGCGATGACCGGACATCCGATCCCCGGAGGTCCATCGATAATCACCAAAGGTCGTTTCTGATTTTCCGCGATTTGACGGGCCTTGGTTCGAACCAGCGAAACGAGCTTGCCGGAGTTTTCGGCTGCAATTCCCAGGCGAGCATGGACCATCGGACCGCAACGGGTATCGGAAACCATCCATTCGCCGCATAGGGATTCCGGAAAGTCGATGGCCTTGACCGGGCAGAATCGGACGCAGACTCCACATCCTTCGCAAGCAAGGGGGTCGATTCGAAACAAGGTGGGTCCGGCCAATCCCATCTCCTCCTGCATCTGTCGGATCAGGGCATGGTTTCGGATGGAACAGGATCGCTCGCAATGATCGCAATTTTCGCATTCCGACTTTGAACCCGAAAATCCTGCTCCTCCCGGGCTGTGATCGTGTAAAACAGCTCCGAATCTACAATTGGCCAGACAAGCGCCGCACTCAATACAATCTTCGGGTCGGATGACGGCTTTGTGCCCGGCATAAAAATCATACCGCTCCTTGACCTGCGGAGACAGGACCAGATGCAAATCCGCCGCATCGACATCACAATCGGCGATAACCGATCGATTCGCCAACATGGCCAGGGACGCGGCCACGCTGGTCTTGCCCGTCCCGCCCTTACCGCTGACAATCACCAGTTCTTTCATGGATTCTCGTTTATAAAAAGCCGAGTCAAACGGTTTTTCCCATCTTCTGATTATGGATGAACTGAATTCCAGACCCGCTCCCACAACGATTCAAAGATCGAACGGTATTGCGGCAAGGATTCGATGATCAGGTTTCCCTTGGAATATTCTTCCGCAATCCGGCGATCATCCGGAAATTCTACAAGGATCGGGATCTGTTGTTCCCGGCAGAATTGATGAATCCGGTCATCGCCGATACCCATACGATTGACCACGACTCCGAAAGGTATCGTTAACTGTCGGATGGTATCCACGGCAATCTGAAGATCGTGGAGACCGAACGGAGTCGGCTCGGTCACCATGACCACAAAATCCGACCCGCGAACGGCGGCAATGACAGGGCAGGATGTTCCGGGGGGCGCATCCAGGATCGCGTCGATGTTCTTTCGCATCTTCAGTTTGACTTCCCGAATCATCGGGGGGGCCATAGCCACCCCGACATCGATTTTGCCTTCCGTCAGCGTAATCGGACCGGCCTCAATAATTCGGATCGTTCCGATCCGATGATTGACATCGGCGATGGCCTTCTTCGGGCAAACCTTGGCGCAACCCCCGCAGCCATGGCACATCTCCGGAAAGATCAGAGGTTTGGTTCCAATGGAGGCGATGGCATGGTATTGACAAAACCGGCCGCACTCGCCGCATCCATCACAAAGGGATTCATCCACCCGCGGTACCGGAATACCAACCGTGTTCTCGTGCCGTACTGTCCCTTTGATAAACAGGTGGCAATTTGGCTCCTCCACATCACAGTCCAGGAGTTGGATATCCGTTCCTACCGAACCGGCCAAATTAACCGCGACGGTGGTCTTGCCGGTTCCGCCTTTCCCGGATGCAACAGCGACAATCATAGGGCATCTCCACCCGTGTAGTTTCGACGACCTCGTTGCCGGGCCGTTTCATCGTCAATGTCGTCCTGCCATCCGTTGCGTGTGGCATCGATACGGTCGAACTTTGCCGTATAAGGTTTTATGTCAAGAAGAGGAGTCCCGTCCAGGATATCCACGCAATCGAGATGGAGTACATTTCCTTCACAGCCGATCAACTCGACAACGCTTAATCCGATTGGATTTGGGCGGTGAGGAGATCGAGTCGCAAATACGCCTCGATCGATATCCTGAAGGAAGGGTTTAACCTTCAGTTTTCCCGGTCCTGCTTGGTGGAAGTGATAGATCAGGTAGATGTGCGAGAATCCCTTCACATCGAGCAACCCTTCGGCAAACTCCGGAAAGAGCTCCACCCACCCTTTGCATCCTTTGGCATAGGCGGACTGAATGGGCGTTTTCTCCGCCATGACATGTTCACTGTGGATCACCCCAATGGGTCGATATACGATTGTGGAATCACTCATATCCAATGTCCTTCGACATCGGCTGCTCCGGACTGCGTCAGTTTACCGGAGCGGTATTGATCCAAGGCATCGGCAACGGTTGCCGCGTCAGTGTTGAAGACCTTAATCCCTGCAGCGGACAACACACGGAATGCCTTGGGACCGCAATGGCCGATCACGATGGCTGTGGCCCCCGAACCGGCGACGCTTTGCGCCGACTGGATACCCGCACCTTGCGCGGCGTTCAGATTCTGCCGATTATCCACCACTTCGAATGTATCCGAATCCAGATCATAGATCAAAAATTTTGGAGCCCGCCCGAAACGACTGTCCAATGGAGCATCGAGATCGTTTCCGGATGTCGTAAAAGCGATTTTCATGGTTCCCATCTCATTCAATTGAACGCCGTCTTGATTTCTCTTGATTCCTTCATCAACTCGCCTGCGATCTCCATCATGCCGGACTCTTTCCAGAACGGAAGTTGTTCATGGGCATCCATGTATTTTTGCGGAATGGGGTGCGTCCCGACAACGACTCGCAACCCATAAACCGTTTCGAGGAAGGTCTTGAATCGCCGGATATTCGGGCACGGAGGATATCCTACCACAAGACCGGTGGCAAAATGAACCACCTCGGCTCCGTTTTTCTTCATCTCGGCCGGAACATATTCGATATTGCCTCCGGGGCAACCGCCACAACTGGAATAACCGACGATCTCCACGGAATCTTCCGCCGGATAGATTGAAAACGCGCCGTGCCGTTCGCGCAATGCCCGGAAGCATTTCCCCCCACCGCAGCTTCGATAACGGTCGCAGATGAGAATTCCAATTTTCGTTATTTTGGACATTTTTTGAGCACCATAAACCAGTCGAGGACCTTCGTATCGGAGGCGGGCGTTTCCACACGCTGTTTGGCCGTACCGCATGATCCAGGCGGCGGTACGATGACATCATCGCCGGGTTGCCAGTTGGCGGGCGTGGCGATCTGGTGTTTATCTGAAACCTGCATGGCCATCAGCAACCGTTTGACTTCCTCCATGTTTCGGCCGTTGCTGAGGGGATAATACAGAATCGCTCGGACGATGGCATTCGGATCCATGATAAATACCGCCCGAACCGCCTGTGTCGTACTGGCCGCCGGTTGCAGCATGCCAAATGCCCTGGACACCTCCATCGTCAGGTCACTGATCACCGGGAAGGTTACCTCGACACCCTTCATGCCTTTGAACTCGATCTTCTCTTTGATGGTTCGCAGCCAGGCGATATGGCTGTATCCGCTGTCAATCGATAAACCCAGAAGTTTGCAGTTGAGCTTTTCGAATTCCGGCTGCATTGAGGCAAAGGTCATAAACTCGGTCGTACAGACCGGCGTAAAATCCGCCGGATGCGAGAAGAAAATGACCCACTGGCCCTTGAAGTCATCCGGAAAGGTGATGGGGCCCTGCGTGGTTTCCGCTTTGAAAGACGGGGCCTTTTCGCCGATCAATGGCATTCGCGTTTGTGATTCCATCTTGAGTTCTCCTTATCCTGTAGGGTTGGATCGATCCATCTGCCCGGACACAGTTGAACAAGTCTCAATTATGTCTTAGGATTGTTCCGTTGAGACGGTTTTTTCCATTTCATTCAATCGTTGTTGGATCAATCCGAGTTCCGTTTGGAGCGCCTCGGCGTGGTTTTTCAGCGCCAGCTTTTCCATTTCCGGATCGGGTTTGGGAAATGAATACGGCATAACATTTCCGCCAAATCGCATCCACCCAGGCAGTCCTGTGGCGTAAAAACGATTTCTCCACCCTCGACCTCTTCCAAAACCCACTCCAAATCCTCGACCAAGATTGGCATATCCCGGCATTCCAAAACCTGCACAGTATCCGGCCGCGTGTCCGGTCATGGGACCCATTCCCATGGGTCCGGTTCCATTTCCTCGTGGCATAATGTGTTCCTTTCGAAAAAGTTCGTTCTTCGATCATCGAAGTCTTGTGTTACCGCACCGTTTCGATCTTCGACGGCGGTGGTGTCCGCAGCAACCAGCCATAACAAAACGGGGACGGTGCAATTGATCCGACAGGTATGCCTGGATGACTTCCTCTACAGCCCCCGTTATGAAAGGAATGATCCGAACGCCGCGAACCACCAACAGGTCAGCTATCGATTGAGAGATAGCCCCGCAGATCAGAACTTGGATTCCGTCTCTGGAAATCTGTTCGATCTTCCGTCCCGGATCCTCATCAAGGGATTCTTCCTGTTTTCGCTGAATGGTCCCTTGATCGATTTCCAGGACCACCATACGGCGAGAAACATCAAATACCGGCGAGATTCGCCCATTCCAAGTTGACACGGCCATTTTCAAATCAATTCTCCATTCGAGGGAATGATTTGCAAAGAATATGCCACAATCAGATTTCTGGGAGAAATATACTTAAAGGATTACCCAACTGAAAGTTATGAAAACATGCGGGATCGGTGAGTTAATCCATAAAGTCGCACAATTGCGACTTGATTCTGCCAGAGAAGTCGTATCTTTGCTACTCGTGTCAACGATCCTGTTTCTTTCTGTCTTTCGGGGGAATCGAAAGACGCAGATTCTTGATCTTGCGGAAAAGCGTACTTTTGTGCATCTTCAGTTCCCGTGCCGCGGCGAGGCGATTGAAACGGTTCCGGCGAAGGGTTTCCAGAATGAGCTGGGATTCTACGGCTCGCATAGACGATTGCATGTCGCCTTTACCCGTCGCAATGGGGATCCGCGCCAAAAACTCCTCCGGAAGATGGTGGGTTTTGATGACGCCTCCCAGACACAACACAAAGGCATGTTCAAGGATATTTTCCAGCTCACGGACATTACCGGGAAAATCATGGGCCATGAGAAACGACAGAACGCCGGGATCAACTCCGACAATCGTTTTGCCCTGAATCCGATTAAAACGGGCGATGAAATGATCTACAAGAAGGGGAATATCTTCCCGGCGTTGTCGAAGCGGGGGTACATCTATCCTGACGACATTCACGCGATAAAATAAATCCTCACGAAATGTCCCCTTCTTAACTTGGGCCGCAAGGTCACGATTCGTGGCGGCGATAAACCGAACATTGGCTTTGATTGACCGTGCCCTCCCAAGCGGTTCATAGGTTTTTTCCTGAAGAACTCGAAGCAACCGCACTTGAAAAGCGGTGCTTACTTCCCCGATCTCATCCAGGAATATCGTGCCTCCTTCGGCCGATTGCAGTCGTCCGGGTTTGTCGGAATCGGCCCCAGTGAAAGCCCCTTTCTTATAGCCAAAGAGTTCGGACTCCAACAGTGTGTCGGGGATCGCCCCACAATTGATTGCTACAAAAGGTTTTTCTTTGCGGTTACTCATCCCGTGAATAGCACGGGCCAGAAGCTCTTTTCCGGTCCCGGTTTCACCCTGGATCAGGATCATACTGTCGCTGATG
>JAAYVQ010000289.1 GCA_012517095.1 Phycisphaerae bacterium
AACATCGCGGCGGCGAAAGAGGAAGGATTCGTCGGCATCACGACCTACCACGAATGGGGACGCACGATCGACGGAAGACCGGGCGGACGAAATTCATACGAAACGGTCGTAACGGAAAGTCCGGCCGCGTGGCAAGATAAGGAGAAAGCCGCCGGATCGCTGAATTATTATCCGCTGGTCGATACGGGCTGGGACAGCCGGCCGTGGCATGGCGACAAGGCCATGGCGATTGAAGGACGAACACCGGAGCGATTCGAAACCTTGTTGCGCCAGGCAAAGTCGTTCGCTGCTGAACACAAAAAACCGTTCGTGATTTTGGGCCCGGTTAACGAATGGGGCGAGGGCAGCTATATTGAACCCTGCACGGAGTTTGGTTTCGGAATGCTCGAATCCGTGCGCCGCGTCTTTGCCCAGGGCTCGCCCTCGAGCTGGCCGCAGAATGTGGCCCCCTCGGATGTCGGGCGAGGACCGTATGACTACCCGCGGTTACCTCGGATCAGTCAATGGACATTCGATGAAGACTCTGGCGGATGGCAGGCGATGATGGGAATCTCCGATATTGACTGCAAGGACGGCATGATGGCCTTCCGCACAACCTCTCCCGATCCAGCCCTGATCGTCTCGCTGAGGGATATTCGCGCGTCGGATTTCCGGTCCGCTGAGATTCGAATTCGCCTGTCGCCGGTTTCGCCGGGGTCGGCCTCTTCGACCGGGTTGCAATTATTCTGGTCGCAGAACGCTTCGGCAATTTCCGAGGCGACCAGTATTCATTCGGCGGTTCCGGTTGATGGCCAATGGCATATCGTACAACTGGACCTTGCCGCCCATCCCCGCTGGAAAGGCAAGATCACCTCGTTTCGGCTGGACCCCTGCGACCGGGCGGACCTGACTGTGCGGATCGACTCGTTCACCCTTCGTTGATCCTGGATAATCCGGAGTGATCAAGATTCGAACTCGAACCCTGACCAGCGAATTGCTCCTGTTGTTGGCCGCCTTTATCTGGGGCACGACCTTCGTCGCCCAGCGAACCGGAATGGACCACCTCGGACCCTTCACCTACAACGGATGTCGCTTCGGCCTTGGAGGTCTGTCCCTGCTGGCCTTTCAGATCCTCAGAAACCGTAATCGCCCCCCCAACCGGGACGGTACCGCTCGTAAAAACCTGGTTGTCGCGGGTCTCTGGGTCGGGTTGGCCCTGTTTGCCGGGGCCACATTCCAGCAGATGGGCCTGGTCACAACGACTGCCGGCAAAGGGGGTTTCATCACCGGTTTGTATGTCGTCCTGATTCCGATCATCGGCCTGTTCCTCGGACACCGAATCTCCCTGAGCATCTGGATCGGGGCGGCCCTGGCCGTGGCAGGCCTGTATTTTCTGTGCATCACCGACGAAATCAAGATTGAACGCGGAGATGGATTCGTTCTGATCGGGACCTTGTTCTGGGCGATCCATGTCCTGCTGGTGGGTCACTTCGCCCGGCGGGTCGAAACCTTTTCGCTGGCGATGATCCAGTTGTTCGTCTGCTCGGCGTGCAGTTTTGTTTGCGCATTCGGGTGGGAGACCCTCACGCTATCCGGAATCGCCGCCGCGGTCATCCCCATTCTCTACGGTGGCATTTTGTCGGCGGGCGTGGCTTTCTCCATCCAGATTTTCGGCCAGCGAACCTGCCCCGCCGCCCCGGCTGCGATCATTATGAGCATGGAAACCGTCTTTGCGGCCTTGGCTGGCTGGATTGTGTTGGGAGAACAACTCAGCGCTCGGAACCTCATCGGGTGTACGCTGATGCTGGCGGGTATGCTGGTGGTTCAACTTTTCCATCCATCCGTGGAAACAACCGGCGAAATGCATCCTTGCTGATCCGGGGCCATACGATCCGTCAGGTCGATAGTCCCCGGTTAGGGCGTCGGTCCGTTGAGAAATCCGAATTGGAAATTTATTCCGTGTAAATCCATCCTCGCCTTCTCTCTATCGAGATCCGGCCAGGTCGGATTTCGGATTAAGTGGAAAACCTTGCACGATTCGAAGAGTCACGATACAATCATTTCCCAATCGTATTGTGGAGTTAAAACAGTCCGCACATTTCAGATGAAAGGTTGATCACAATGAAAGCGATTTTGTCCTGGCTGTTGATCTGTGGAATGATGGTTACTGTCGGTTGTGCCTCGCATGCAAAAAAGGAAACTCAAAAAGTCGGCGGGGCCTCAACGGCCTCGGAAACCAAGAAGGCCGAGCCCACCAAGACCGCCGACGGCCAGATTATTCAGTATGTCGATACGCCGACCGGCCGGTGGATGATCCACGACGAAAACCGGCCCGCGCCGAAGGTGATCACGCCCGGAACCTGCAGTACCCAGACCGAAGTCGGTACGGCCCCTTCCGACGCGATTGTCTTGTTTGACGGCAAGGACCTGAGCCACTGGACTCACGCAAACGGCCAGCCCGCCAAGTGGACTCTCGGCGATGGCTACATGGAGACGGTCAAGGGAGCGGGAATGCTCCAATCCAAAGAGTCTTTCGGTTCCTGCCAGTTGCATGTCGAATTCGCCACACCCTCGACAGTCTCCGGTAGCAGCCAGGGTCGCGGCAACAGCGGCGTATTCCTGATGGACTACGAAGTACAGGTCCTGGATTCCTATGAGAACAAGACCTATCCCGACGGTCAGTGCGCCGCGCTATACGGCCGATCGGTCCCCCTGGTCAACGCCTGCCGTAAGCCCGGAGAGTGGCAGAGTTACGACATCATCTTCCACCGGCCGATCTTCAAGGGAAAAGAAGTGGTCCGCAAACCCACCTTTACCGTCATTCACAACGGCGTTCTTGTTCAGGACCATGTCGAGCTGACCGGCGGAACCCAATGGAACGGGCCGCACGCGATTTCTGACTTCCGGCCGCATCCGGACAAAATGCCGATCCAGTTGCAGGATCATTCCAACCCGGTCCGATTCCGCAATATCTGGGTGCGCCCGCTGGCGGATTGACGAATGACTTGGAGGTTAATGTAACGGGACTACAGCCAGCCAGGCGGCCGGATCGCTGGACGATACCGCCGGATCGAGGGTAATCCGTCGGAGGGCTTTCCCCAGTCCATCCGCATCGCTCGGCCACGGGATATCGTCGTAGTACAGGACCTCATCGATCACGACCCAGGGGATGTCCGTATCGGGCAAGTCGGGGGCCAACGGTTTTTCAACCGCGATTCGGCCGGTGTCGTTGGCCAGATCGCCCACCCACGGGCCGAAGATATTGACGCCCGGAGTAAGAGTTCCGGTGGCATAGCGAGTCTGGAAAAGTTCCCGATCGCCCGGCACCCCGGGATCGAAGCCGACGACGAGAATCCGCTGGCGAGCCTGCAGCGTCACATCCTGCGGGAAAGTGTAATCAACCTGACCGTCCAGGCGCCACGGTCCGCCCTCGGCAGTCAGTGAAACGGATTGATCGAGCGGATTGTAGAGCTCGATAAACTCCTTATCGTTGACATCCTTCGGGTGGTAATGAATCTCGCGGATCATCACATGATTGAGGGGGATTCCATTAGATGAATCCCGGCTTGCGATCATCGGAAACCAAGCAGATCCTCCATCGGGATAACGGCCCAATGAGACCTCGTCACCGCTACCTCTGACGGTCTCATTCTCCTGGCCTTTGAAACGGATACAATCGACCACGCGGTCCTGACCGTTTCCGGGGAGATATGAAAGCACAACCTGCTCGCCGGCCTTATCGAGGCCGAAACCCGAAGTCAGCGGGGAATGAAAGTCGTGAATCTCGTCAACGCTGATCCGTCCACCCGGATTCAGGGTCCGGTTACCGATGTGCCACTTTTTCAGATTGGAGACATCGTCGCTGAGATACCAGTTCGTGAAAGTCACGGCGCTGCCGGTCGGATTGAACAATTCGATCCAGTCATTGGAATCGTAACCGGGATATTGGGAATCGCTGAAATCGGTATGCGCACGGACCTCATTGATGACGACGGATGGGGTCGGCTCAGGATCATCCTGTCCCGGCGATCCGTTGAACAAGGCGCTGGCCCGCCACATGGCTCCATAATTCAGCGAACCCAGGTACTGGCGGCCGTACGAAATCGTCAGGGGAACCAGCGAATGACCGCTGCCGTCGGCCGCCTTGGGCCAGCCCCAGCCATCGGAGAAGGTACACGACACGACCGTTCCATACCAGTCGTCTGTAACACGGATCAACTCGCTGTTGTTGTTCAACCCCCCGGCGTATTGGCCGGCTACACGGGACAACAACGCCGTTCCATATCGGCTTTCGAAGGCCTTTTCATTCCGAACGACCAGGACGAATTCGCCGGGTGCCAAGACTTTGATCCTGCTGGTCGTCGATCCAAAATCGAAGGTGACGCCGTCGGTGATCTGAACGGTGGAAAGATCCAGCGTCTCTTCGCCGATGTTCTTGAATTCAACAAATTCGAAATCGTCTTCATCGAAGGAACTACCCGCCGGCCGGGTGGGATTGTACATCAACTCCGTTAATCGCAGATCTTCCAAAACCCCGGTCGCGATCGGATCGGCGGTCGTGAACTCCAGCGGCGCCGACCAGTGAGACCATCGCCCCGTCGTATCCTTCATTCGACATCGGGCCCGATAGGTTCGCCCGGACCGAAGGGCATACGGCGGGATCTGGACCGTATCGTTGAAAGCGGTCAGCTCGCCGCTTTCCCAGACGGGCTCGATTTCGAACTTGCGTTTCTTGATCTTGTATGTGGAAACCGGCAGAGTCTGATCCGACACGCCCGTTAGCTTAAGATCGAGGAACAGGTCGCTGCTGCTGGTGTAATCGTAATTGACGATTTGCACGGCGATGATATTGGTCCCGACCGTCAGGAAATTCTGCGCGTTTGCAACTTCGTTGATCTGGTAACTATTGTCTTCCCGATAGGAATAACCGGAATAATTCCTCAGATCTCCGTTGTAGGGGATCTCTTCCCCGGGGGCGTGGTCTCGTACGACGAGTTTTTCGTTGATCCAGACCTTAAAGCCATCATCGTAGAAGGTCTCAAATCGCAGTGAATCGATGGCGGCAAGTTCCGCAGCCGAGACCTCAAACTTCATGCGAAAATATAATGTACAATATTTCCCGGTTAATCGAGTGGCCATCGTAATATCCCGATCATATCCAATGGGCGCCGGACCTTCGAGCCAATCCGTCTCTTCCGGATCGTCGTTGAAATCCGGTTTCCGCCAGTACCCCGTCTGACTGGAGGGTTCCTGAGTTCCCTTGAAATATCGCCAGGTCTGTCCCTTGTCGATCCAGACGACTTCTGTCGGCTGCGGATCTTCTCCGGGCGGAACATACGGCTCATATTCTCCGATCCGCCATTCGATCGCGCCAAAAGTGCCGCTTCCCTGAGGATCGCTGAAGCCGCTGGTCGTGAATTTTAACTGGTTACTCGGGAAGCCGGCCGTTCCGGAGTATTGAATTGTCGGGGTATTGGGAATGCTTGTCGAATCGCCTTCGGCCCCGCTGAGGTTATCCAGATTGGTCCCGGATCCCGGCCAGTAGTTCACGCCGTTGCCCGGCCAGTCACTCCCCCCCTGCCAGGCGAACCGTTTCATATCCGCCACGCACGCTTCGAGCGTCCCGTCGTCGTGCCGGGCGGCGGTGTTGGAATCCAACCGCCAGCGGTCTCGTTCGGCCGGGAGAAATCCTTCGATCCCTTTGGCCAGCTCGTCGATCATTCCATCGATCACCTCGGGCTGCCAGTGCAAATCGCGAAATTCCCGCAGGGCATTGCGATACTCGATTCGCAGGGGGAGCTTAGCCCCGCTGAGCGGATTGACGACTTGTTGATTGTAATGATTGACCTCAAACACCGCGGCCTTGGCGTGGTCCACGCCGTAATTCCAGTACGGGCCCCAGGTATCGTCGGTATCAAACGGCATGAACCAGAGCTTTCCATACGGATTGGCCGTCGAATACGGGGGCTGGAAATACCACGACATATTCTTGAGATTTTCGGAACCGCGATCGCCGCCGGAAAAGACATCGTAATGACGGATCGCTTCGACCACGGCGTGGTATCGTGACCATTCCTGAGAATCCAGATATTTTGTAATGAAATCAGCGGTCGCGCCGGTGTTCAGATTCCAGCGGATATTCTCGAAATCGGCCGGGGGCACATTGTCGATCACTTTCAACGCATCCGGTCCCTGATAACGAAGCATTCGCCAACCGTCCCATGTCCGCGAGGACAGTTTATAGAGATTGCCCTTGGCCAGTTCCTGGTGCTCAATGAACGCACCGTCGTAATCTTCCAGGGCGATGAACATCCCCCAGAAATCGCCTTCATACTGGCCATTGGTCGTGGCGGGAGCTTCCTCCACTCCGTCCACAACGCGGAAGTGGAACCAGTAGAATTCCGGGGCGGGAACGCCGTTGAGATTCCAAAGTCGCATGTTCAAGACTTCGTTGAGGCCGTACCGTCCAACCTGGTGATTGCCGCGCATCTTTCCGACCACCAGCGTTTCCCACTTCCGCGGGAATTTGTCGCCGAACAAGTCACGGGCCTCCAGATAATTTCCCCGATTGAATTGGAGGGTCATCGCCCGTTTCCCGGCGTAATATCGCCCGTTGCCTCCCCGCAACCGATATCGCATGTGGTCATAGACCTTGCCTTCATAGACGAAAGCGCCTTCCCAGTTTTCGGCGCGTCGGGCGGATTCATTGTAGAAGCCCCCGTCATGCGGAATCTGATACTGGCCGGCGTACGCCATGCACTCGGTGATGTCGCTGTCCCGCGTGATCAGCGTATAGACCGGTAAGGTCGTCAGGACCGAAGCGGGGTACACATGACCGGGACCGTCGGCATGCACGGAATCCTTTGAAGCCACATAATCCGGCACGCCATCGTAGATGTAACAGGCAAAGTTCAGCGAAGGATCGTCCGCATAGGGTACGCGGATCGAATTGCCGGGGGAATCCTGCGCCGTGATCCGATACCGCAACAGGGTTCGATTGTCCTGCTTGGCAATCAACGCCGTGTACACGCCGTCATTGGCCGTGACATCCGGAGCCACGCCATCGTCTCTCATCGACACGCTGGTCCAATTGGCGGTATTCTCAAACGCCGGATTTTTCGGCCTCGGCTGGAACGGATTGGCCATCAATTCCACCGTTGTCAGCGGAAGCTGCGCGGGAATAAAGTTCCCCGGGGCAACAATCTGGTACAACAGGGTGACACCCTGAACGCCGTCCGGATCGGTTACTTTGGCGGAAATTCGAATCTCCTGCTCCGAGGTCGGCTGGTGCTTATCCTGGGCCGCCGGCGCACCGACCGCCTCGTGAACCACCTGCCGAATCTGCGGCGGGACCTGGACATTGCGACAACTGTTTTCCTTGCCTGGGGTCGGAATCCCGAATGCCGCCTCAGGGTCCACTCCCGTCCGATACCCCGACGGCCGCCAACTCCCGGCCAGATCATTATCCAGCAAGGGATGAATCAGCTCCAGCGACGCCCCTTCGCCATCGGCAGCGATGGGCCACGGAAACTCATGGTCGTAATTGACCTCGTCGATCTTGTCCCCCAACGAATTCCGAAGGGTGATGGTTTCGCCTTCATTCCGCAGGGTCCCCGTGAAAACTCCGGCCGGAGAAAATCCGAACTTCGTATGAAACGCCGTCGCATCCTGGGCAATGACATAAAAACCACCGCCGACAAGGGTCGTCCCTTCGGGAAACGCAAAGTCCACTCCGTCCTGGATTTTCCATCCCGACAGGTCCACCGCCCCGCCCCCGGCGTTGTACACTTCGATGAATTCCACCCGTTCGGTGTTTGTATCGGGGTGATAATGAATCTCATTGATGATCACCAACGGATCCCGAGTCGAATTCCAGTTGGCTGCCGCAGCCGCGAAATCCGGAAGATTCACGCGTCCGTCTTGATTGAGGTCGGGACAGTTAAAACCGATGCAATCGATCCCGGAAAGCCATTTTTGAGTTAAGAGAAACAGGTCTTCCAGATCCACCCCACAGTTTCCGTCCAGATCTCCGGGCAAGCAGGCGATCGATTTTTCAATGGTCATAAACGACCAAACCGGTCCGGCGATCACCCCCGAGGATTGCGGAACGATCGATTCGACTCGCCAGTAATAAGTCGTCTGGGGTTGAAGGGTTGAAACGACAAACGCCGGAACCTGAAGAAACATGGCCAGGGGCTGCAGTTGCTGAGGATTCGTTCCGAAATAGACATTGTAACCGCCCGCCGCGCTGGGGGTGCTCCATTCCAGGGTCACGGGAAGGGTATCCGAAACATTTCCCGCCCGATCAATCGGGGAGATATTCACCGGAACAAGATCGATCGTCTGAAAACTCCACACCGCACTCGAAACGGAGTTACCGCCACTGGTTGTCTCGACGATCTTCCAGTAATATACGGTCCGCATCTGGAGCGTTCCGGGATCGAAACTTCCTATCGCCGGTCCCACCGTTCCGCGATAGATACCCGTCGATGTGACCGTGGCATTCTCTACGGCTGTTTTATCCGTGCCAAGATACACCTGATGCCCGGTGATCAAGGGTGAATCCGACGATACCCAGGATAGATTCGCGTCGGGCATTACATCCACGGCCCCATTGACCGGCGTCGGATTCGTCGGAAGATCGATCAAATCCGTCAGGGGCGAATCGGGTCCGGCCGCATACGATAGCTGAATCTGGGTATCATCCAGAGCCAGATCATAGATCCGGAATTCATTGTACACGCCGTTGAAAACAGGATCCCCCCACTGCGACCGTCCCAGCCAGTTATTCACATCCGGCAGATCCGAAAGATTGAAATGCGGTTGTCCCGTACTGAGCTTTTGTCCATTGAGATACAACCGCGTCTGCTGATTGTTCCCGTCCCAGACAAATGCGACATGAAGTTCCGTCCCCGTCGAGAGCGCACCCGTCCCGTCGATCACGCGCTCCTCTACCGCCCCCAGTTCGGAACCTCGACGATATCCAACCCGATAGGTTCCGCTTCCGCTGTACGGAGTCATAAAGAAATAGGTCGAATTGGTTCCTCCATTGGAATATCCCTCGCCGGAATCTCCGGTACCGAAATCAAAAACCCTCTGCCAACTGTTAATCGGGCCCTTCCAGGTTATCCAGGCCTCAATCGTGGCATTCCTGCCGAGTGCGGAAATGATTCCATTGGGAAGATCGATATAATTGATATTGGATGCGGCTGAATTGGGCGTAGCGGGATTCTGGAGATCCAGCTTTCCCTCAGCATAGACCGCCGCCCCGGTATTGTTGATGAGAATTCCATTTGCCGAACCGATAGAATCATTGGAATTGCCATCAAATGTGTATCGATGGACAAGGCCGGAATACCCCGTAGATGCAAGGGCCAGAAATCCCCACAAAATGATAATGCCACCCGTCCCTTGTTTCATAAGCGGATCCTAAAACCATGATGTTGTCAAAACTCATTTACCCTTAAACCAGTATAATGATTATCGGGCCTAAAATCAACTCCCACCCCCCCAATTTCCTATCGTCCATCCCCAAATCCGGCTATGGTTCTTTTCCCGGAATCTATCTTCTCCGGCATATTCCCTATAAAAACCGTTGCCTATCTACCAGACATCCGGATATTCTGTCCCCTTCAGAGAACAACAAAAAATCCGCTCGAAATGATCCTTGATTCGATCCCGGATTTTTGACAGTATTACGATACGGCCGGAGTGACAGAAACGACATTTTTGATTCGTCAAAGGTTTGGTCGATGGTTCAATTACCCGTACCGGAAAGAATTCTGTTTTTGGGAATCTTGGTTGCGGCTTTCGCTGCGGCGGTTCTGGGATATCTCCTTCGGGTCCGGGAGGATGTCCGGATTCGTCGTTCTCTGAGGATCGTCGTAGCTTGGATGAGTGGGCTTGCGGGGATTCTGCTGGTCTTTCGAGCCGCTGCGATCCGCGGTTTCCCCCTGACCGGGATCTTCGAATCCATGATATTTCTCCTAATCTTGCTCGGAATTACCTTTATATGGTCTTCCCTGTTCCTTCATCACGCATGGTTCGCCTCCGGCATGGCGTGGGGATTATTGGTCTTGGTCGTGCTGGCCGCAACGGTCGCCGGACCCGCTTCCACACTCCAGAAGGAAGCCCAAACTCCCTGGATCGCCATCCATGCCCTGTCCATGATCATCGCGGGAGTCCTGATCGTTTTTTCGGCGGTGATAGCCGTATTATGGTTGTACAGTTCACGGCGTCTCAAGGATAAACGCATCTCCGCCCTGTTCGGAAAAATGCCGAGTCTGGACAAACTGGAAGCTCTCAATCTCCTTGGCCTGCAGTTCAGCTTCGTCGCCCTGTCCATCGGTCTGTTCACCGGAATCGTTCTTGCGATCGTCAAGTCGAGTTCATTGAATATGACCATCCATGACTGGATCACCGATTCCAAAATCGTAATGACCCTGCTGGCCTGGTTGATCATGCTCCTGACGCTTCTGTTGAAGTATGGGCTGGGCGTACGCGGAAAAGCCCTGGCCCGGATGACCCTGATTGTCTGTTTCTTTCTCGTCTTTGCGTTCATCGGCAGTACCCTCCTCTGCAAATCGGGCCACGATTTTCAAGGTCCGCCCATTCTGACCCCTGAGGAGGCCTGAATGCCATGCGGATCCTTCTGGTCGGAATCAACCACAAAACCGCAGGGGTCGCGATTCGCGAACGACTCGCATTCGATGCACAATCTTCGATCGAAGCCCTCCACACCCTCAAGAGCGAATTTCCGTCCGCCGAATTTGTCCTGCTGTCCACCTGCAACCGGGTGGAGTGCTATGCCGCTGTCCCCGTGGACGCCGATCCGGAGCCGGATACTCTGGTGGAGCGGCTTGCGCAACTCCGGAATGTCGAGTGTGAGGCGATCCGCCCGTTCCTATATGTCAAGCTCCGGGAGGACGCCGTACGGCACCTGTTCACCGTCGCCTCCAGTCTGGACAGCATGGTCATCGGCGAAAGCCAGATCCTCGCCCAGGTCAAGGACGGCTACAAGCGCGCCTGCGAATGCGGCACAACCGGCAAGATTCTCAATCACCTGTTCCATGTCGCTTTCCATGTCTCCAAGGAAATCTTCAGCGTCACTTCGATCGCGAATCGTCGCGTCAGCGTCGCCGGTGTGGCCGTCGATCTGGCCGGCCAGTTGTTCTCCGACATTCGGAATGTCCCGATCACCGTTATTGGCGCCGGTCAAATGGGCGAGTTGCTGATCGAACATTTCCGCCACCTCAAATGCACGGACCTGACGGTGGTCAATCGCAGTCGCCAGCGGGCCTGCCAACTCGCCGAGCAACAAGCGATCCGTTCGGTGCCGTGGGAACAACTCGAAAACCAGATGATCGAAAGCGGAATCGTCGTCGGCGCCGCTACCGCGCAAGAGGGTTACCTGTTCTCAAAGGACGACTTCAGACGAATCATGCCCAAACGGCGAAATAAACTCTTGCTGATCCTGGATCTGGCCGTCCCGCGCAGCTTCGATCCGGCTATTCACGATCTGGATAACCTTTATTTGTACGGCATCGACGACCTCGGCAAGGTCATCGAAGACAATGTCCGCTTTCGGGAAGGCGATCTCGAACAGGCCGTGGAAATTCTCTGCCGTCATGTGGGCGAATTCATGAACTGGTTCGAGGTCCGTAGCGTCGGCCCTCTTCTGGGCGAAATCCAGGAGGCCTTCGACCGCATCCGCAACGCCGAACTGCAGAAATTCTTTAGCGGCCCGCGGCGAGACGCCTCCTGCCGTGATCAGATGGAGGCCTCCGTTCGCGGCGTCGTGAATAAGCTCCTTCACTGCGTCGTCAAAAACATTGTCACGCTCGCCCGGGAACAAAGTCCTTCGGAGGCCGAACGCTTCGCTCGAGGCATCCTCGACCGCGCTCATGGCGTTCTCAACGACCAGCGAGACAACGATAGCCGATGCGAGGGATCGTAAATCCGCCTTTGGTTCCTTCCCACATCCCCCATAGATTCCAAACACGACCTATCGGTTCCTCTCGAAGGGCAAGGATCAAACATGGTAGCCTGGAAGGATCCGATACAAGCACAATCGACCCCTTCGTCACCCTTCGAGGAGAAACGAAACATCCCCCCCTCGGAATGAAATAGAAACCCGAGGGCCTGGCCCTCGGGTTCCACTACGAATAGAGGAACAAATGGTTTGTTCAGGTAAGGCGGTACAATCCGGATTGTACGGCTGGATATTCTACTTCCTTCGCCGCAGGGCAAGAGCTCCGATGCCCAGCAGACCCAGCGTCGTCGGTTCGGGAACGATCTGGATATTGTCAACGAACATCCAGGCCTCATCCTGATTCGGGGAGTCATAGTTGTTGATCCGGAGGAACAGTTCGCCGGACCCCGCGCTGGACAGATTAAAGGTCCACACCTCATTGATCGTCTGGCCAATGGCGACATCGATTTGCATCTTGGAGATCTGATCAATCAGCGTTACGCCGGAACCGATTGAGCTCAGAATGTCCGTGTTGGCGGCGGGGACGAACGATCCGTCGGATTCCAGGATGCTGAAAGTAATCCCGAGGTCCTTCGGGCCATCCGCATCCAGAAAAGAACCACACTCAAAAGCCAGCATCAACGAGCTGGCGCCGCCGGCCGTGCCGATGCTCTGGTAAACATACCCATTTTGTCCCGCACCGTCCACGGAGTCGTTCGCCGCCCAGGCCGACAAGGCCAAATTCGCGGTACCATTGGGGACTACCCGATTAATGCACCAGGCGTTTTCCCAAAACCCCCCGCCGTCATAGTCATACCAACCTTCCACATCAGCGCTGTCACCATTCACGGGCGGCGCATTGATCTCAAATGTCCCGTTGGTAATCGACAGAACGGCATTTGCCGTGCCCATGACACACAAACCCATGATTGCGATCATCACTCTCTTCATCTTTTGCACCTCCACATGAATTTTCTTGCATAACTGGATACAATCTATCCACTCCGACGGACGATCCGTCGGAGTGGATTAGCGCCTTTTCACGCCGGTTGCTTTACTTACAGGATTCTTGCGGATACAGACCGCAATCAAGCCACTTCGCCGCAAACATCGCAAAATCAGCCAGATTTTCTTTGCAGTCACCCGTGAAATCATAGATCGGTTTTTTCCGACATAACGGGGTTCCGGAATCCGTCACATACCGATCGGCGATTTCATCGTCCGTCAGTGAGTAATTGTAGATACGGACCTCGTCCATCATTCCGGTGAAATAAGCATCGCCCCAGGCACTTTTGCCGATATAGTTATTGACTCGGGCGATGACATTCGGAATGGGTATCGTAACCTGAGGCGTATTGATCGATCCATCATTGTTGTAGTAGAAACACCGCAATCCGTTCTTGTACAATTTCGCAACGCCTGAGGAATCCAGGGTCGCAGTAAACATTTGCCATTTATTCAGTTCAATCGCAACCTGGGCGTTCAGCGCGGTATTCTGAGTCCCGCCATTGGCGGTCCGGAACTGCAGGGTCGTCGAGGTTCCGTTACGGCAGAGGAAGATATTGTCGCTGGGGGCGCCATTGGAAAACTGAATGAAGTTCGCCCAGCTTCCGGCCGCCGTCGGATAGGCCCAGAAAGTCAGGGTGATGCCGGCCCGGAAGTCCGCGAAACCATCGGGCAAATCAATGTAATTGAGATAGGTGTTGGACAAATTGACCGCTTGACCCACCTTCCCATCGACATAGCCGGGCAACACATTGTTGGGAGCCGTACCCAGCGTCGCGGGCGTTCCATCCAGACCATTGCCCGATGCGTCGGCGGCGTCTCCATTAAATGGATAATAAGCAAGCAGTTTCTTAATAATCATGCTGCCGTTGGTTGAATTGGTGGTTCCGCCCGCATTGGTCGCTTTAGCGTAATAGGATCCCTCTCGTGCGGCGGAAGCATTGTGAATCGTCAAAGTTGAAGTCGTCAGCGTTCCAGCGGTGCTTTCCACAATCGCCACTTCGGGATCGGCTGCGGTCATTTCCACATCCGGCGTGCCGACCTTAAACCATTGAATCGAACCGGACAAGTCCGACAAACTACTGCACGTGGCCGTAAAGACGGCGTCTTCGGCAGGAAATACGGCCGAAAGAGCGGGGTTCACAGTGAAAATGGGCGACGCCGGCACAGTCGTAAAGCTCCATACCGGACCTGGAATCAACAGATCCGGTCCCCCCAGACTGTTGGGTTCATACCCGTCCACCCGCCAATAATAGGTTGTGCTGAAATTCAGGGTACCGGGATCATAGGAAGTCGTCGTTGCCGGCACCTTCGATAGTTTCTTGTATGCCGGCTTAGAAGTCAGGTTGGGATCGCCTTCCGTACCGAAATACACATCGACGCTCGCAATCCGGCTACTGAGAATGGTCCACGACAGATCCTGATTGGCCAGTACGCCCGTTGCGCCGTCCGTTGGAGCCACATACAAAATACCGTCAATCATATCCGCAATAAAAGTATGGTCGCCGTCCCAGACGGTGTTCATGCTTAAGCTGTTTGTCCCGGCACTGCCGCCTGTCGTCTGGTAGGCGTTTCCGCCCAGATAGGAAGCGGCCCCATCGAGACCGGCGGTCTCGAAGAACCAGGCGATTCCATTGGTCACCGTCACATCAAAACCATACATCGTATCCGGCGACAAATGAACCGGCGTATCCAACTGGAAATAGACCCAGGTTCCGGTGCCGGTTCCCGACAATTGAGAAAATACGCCCGGCTCAGTCCCCGTCGTGGTATAGGTTTCCACTCTGACTTCAAATCCGGCCGTACCCGCTTTCGCAGGATCCGTAACCCGGATAATCAGCGGAGCGTTTGCGGTGGTGGTATTCGACCAGGAGACTTCTCCGGCCATATAGCTGACATGCTTGAACCAAAAACCCTGCATGTAATACCCGTCGGGATCGGAACCGGTCGTAAAGGTCTGTCCCATACCCGGCCTGTCATGCGCAATATAGGTCGCCGTATCACTGGTATAGAAATCGCCTGCAATACCTTCCACATTCGTGGCATCCGTCGTGGATTCACCCAGAAACGCCACATCGCTGGCGCCGACCGTGGGAGCTTCCGTTTGAAAGCGGATACTTGCCGCCGGCGCCAATCCAGCCAGGCAAATTCCCATCAGTAACAACATCGTTCTTTTCATGGTCTTCACTCCTTGTAATCAATATTCGTTTATTCGCAATCAAATGAGTCCGTGACGCCCACGGTCACATACGAAAGAAGGAGATTCGATTCCATCCTCTCTTTGTCGTCCATGTCCCATCTCCGAAAAGTGAATAACGGCGTGATTCGGATTGAATAGCGGAATGCAATGAACCAATCGACGGATTGGCCTCTCCTCCGTGACATATCGGATTGTTGCTCCCTGCCTCAAACACTTCATCACCTCTCCCAAGGCCTTCATAAATACCCTTCGCTTTACCTGCGTCTCTCTCCTGCTCTTTCGAAATCCACCCTTCCCGTTGAATACAGTCAGGTGGACCCGTTGACTCAAACTTCCTCCGATCCCTGCGGATCAGAAATTATCCTTCGTGCCCTCGGATGCCCCCTCCGCCGAGAACCCGCCGTCGGAATGGCATTACCACCAGAACCAGGGGCCCAGGGTCAGCCGATGCTTCATTTGATCGAACTGACGCCACTCGACATGGCCGTCGGCATGTCCGACACTGGCCCCTTCCGGCTCATATTCGATCGGCGAACCTCCGACAATCGCTCGTTTGGTCAGGTGATTGGTGGAATCCGGAATGCCAAAAAAACCCGGAGCTCCGCCTTCCATAATCCTGACAAAATTGGTCGATGAGTTCGACGCGCTGATTACCGCATCCATGATCATGATGGACGAGGAAGCGTTCCTCAAGCTCGATATTTTGGATATCCAAATTGCCTTTTCTCCCGTTAGAAGATGAGTCGGAAGGATCGACTTGCCCGCGGAATTCACCCTGTCGAACATATAGACATAGGGCAATACGCGGTAAAAGTCTCGCTGTTGCTGGATTGTTAATTTCGACTCGTCGCGGTGCTGCATCGGCGAACGAAGATCGTCGCCCGCTTGCGGATATTCGGTCACCCACCAATATTGCCAGTATCGGGCATCGTCCGGATTTTTGATTCGGTTAACGGGACAAAAGAAACATTTATAATCCACGCCGGACGCACGAGAGATTTCGTTGGTGGACCAGAAACTCATATCCCAGAACCAGTATCCGGCCGTGCTGTTTGGCACCCAGCCCTCATTCTGCTCGGAATACAGGATGGTACCCAAACATTGTTGGCGAACATTGTTCTTGCAGATCGATCGCTGAACCAGCGCCTTGGCCTTGCCAAGGCCCGGTACCAGAATCGACAACAAGATCGCGATGATCGCGATCACGACCAGCAATTCGATCAGCGTAAAACCACGAGTCTGTTTCATCCTCGTCCTTTCTGGGATGAGTGTCCCTTGCCCAGAGATTCCATGGGTACATTCATCGTTGATATCTCATGGTCCCTGTATGATATGACCGCTTGAGCGGACAATCAAGGACGCTTCGCGTTTTTCTTTAACCATTTTGCGAATTAAAAGTAGAATTTTTTGTCTATTTTCCTCGATAATGCAAATGAATTCGTCGCAATTTTCTCCCACCCGGAAATAACCACCACATAAA
Source organism: Phycisphaerae bacterium (assembly GCA_012517095.1). GTDB lineage: Bacteria > Planctomycetota > Phycisphaerae > Sedimentisphaerales > Anaerohalosphaeraceae > FEN-1350. Next base: position 16,636 of record JAAYVQ010000289.1, read on the forward strand.
AATCGCATTGATGAGAAACAGAACGATCGGAATCGCGATCTCTTCGCTGAAAAGCAAAGAAATCGCCTGGAAAAGCCCGGCCATTTCACAAATCGCCAGCCCGGCCATCATGGCTGGAAAAAACTTGGCCAGTGCACCACCAAAATCGTCGCATGCGGCCATCATGCGTCCAGACAACCTCCGTATTATCACGCAAGTCATGACAGAAAAACAAGTTATGGAAACTCCGACCGCCCATAAGATTCGCCCAACTTCCGGATCCAACGATTTCGAAACCGACGAGGTCATCCGCATAAACAGTAAAACAGCAAACGCTGTCCACAATCCGGCCTGAATCGAAAAAAACAGGATTTTCAGCGTGAATAATCGCTGCTTAACCGATGCCCCATCACCTTCGGAAATCGCCTCGTCCTGCTTTTGTTCCATAAGTTGTTTCCTTTCCATGTGTTATGACGCCATCCTATTGGTTTTCCTCTTTCAGTCAAGCCCGTTTCGGCGGAATTTGGATGCGAATTCCACAAGCGAACAATCCTCGGAAATCCTTTATTGATTGGCGCTTGCAATTTTTTTGAATCCCTTTATACTATTGTGTTTCTTTGGTTTTTCTCTCCGCGGGAATGCCGGTCCCGGGTGGATCGGCCGGCGGGGAAGATGACATAATTCCGTTGGAATATCGGAAACTTTTGGAGATGATCGAGATGGCGTCATATACAGAAGCGGGAGTGGATTTGTTCGGATCCGCGATTCCGTCGCCGGAGGACCTTAAGCGGTTATGTGAAGCGATCCATAGCAGCGAAATCAACCGCAATGCTTTTTCAGAGGAACTGGAGAAGCATCTGGGAAATTCGCTGGCCGCGGGAATCGGCCTGGTCATGTTGGGCCGGTCGCGCGAAGCTATTGACTTGCTGAAGAAAGCGCCGGCCTGTACAGCCAAGTTTCTCTACCAGGCCTATGGCCTGGACGCCGTTGGGGAATATGATAAGGCCTTGGTGGCACTTGACGAAGCGGGCAAACACGGCCTGGACGCGCTGGCGGTGACGCTGGAAAAGACGGCCGTGCTGCGACACGCCGGACGACTCGACGACGCCGAAACCGAATTGAAAAAAGGCGCCAACTTCCAGGGTGTCAATGCCGAATATCACTTGCAGCGAGGCAAACTGTCCGACGCTCGCGGCGACTACGAGATCGCAATGGATGAATACACCCACGCCATCGACCTGGCGCCCGATCACGCCGAGGCCTTATTCCGCCTGGCGTACGCGTATGATCTGCGCGGCGACGAGGACGAAGCGATTCATTATTATCGCGAAACGATCCGCGTCCGGCCGAGCCATGTCAATGCCCTGCTGAATCTGGCGGTATTGTATGAGGACGAATGTGACTACGATCGGGCCGAGCAATGCGTGGACACGGTTCTGGCCAGCCATCCCAATCACAAGCGGGCGCAGATGTTCCAGAAGGATATCGACTATTCCCGGACGATGATCTACGACGAGGAAAAAGAGCGGAGCCGCGACCGTCGCAACAAGATCCTGGAAATTCCGATCACCGATTTTGAGTTGTCGGTCCGCAGCCGCAATTGTCTCAAGAAGATGAACATCAATACCCTGGGCGATCTGCTTCGGATCACGGAGGCCGAACTTTTATCGTACAAGAATTTCGGCGAGACTTCGCTGATGGAAATCAAGCGGATCCTGGATACCAAGAATCTTCATCTGGGTATGGCCATCGAGGATAAAGACGGCGCCTTCTCCGCGACGGTTCCGGCCGCCGAGGGGGCCAATCCGGAAATTCTGGCCAAACCGGTCGAAGATCTGGATCTTTCGGTCCGGTCGCGGCGGGCGATGGTCCGGCTGAATCTCAAGACCATCGGCGAACTGATCGCCAAAACCGAAGCCGAGTTGCTGGGTTGCAAGAATTTCGGCGTGACCAGTCTCAACGAGGTCAAGGAACGCCTGGGGCGTTTCGGCCTGAGTCTGCGTCGTCTCGATTGAGCGAACGGACGGGATCGTTGTCGCGTGCGAAAATCGCGGCCTCCACTCCCGATCCGGAAGACCAACAGGATGAAGGATTCCCTGTGGGGGTGGGTGTTTTTGGTCGTGGCGGTTTTCCCGGGGGGGTGCCGACCGCGTATCGTCGTGGAACCGACTCCTCAGATGGATATCGCCGAGTCGTTTCAGATTCGTGTATTGCTCTTTGACAAGATTAACGAGTGTATCGTGTCGTCGCCAAGCGGGTTTTCCGCCCAAGCAGCCGATGTCGGAACCGACGCGACTTTTGGACCGGCCAGTTCCGAAGTCCGGATCGAATTTTTTGACGGTCGGATTCGCGCCGGTGGCAGTGTCCTGGGACGCCGCGTTGAAATCCGACCCCGCGAACCCTTTATTTTGCAGATCAATGGTCAGGGATATCGCGGAAACCTGACGGTTCTGGTTTCGTCGGACGGCACCGGGCTGGATGTCATCAACACCCTACCTCTGGAACCGTATCTGGCGGGCGTGATCGGGGCCGAGATGCCCAGTTACTGGGAAACCGAAGCGCTGGCCGCTCAGACGATCGTATCGCGGACTTACAGTTTGTATATCAAGAGGCGATTCGGATCCGAACGCGCATGGGATGTTCGAAAAACGCAGGCCAATCAGATGTACCGAGGATTGTCCGCGGAAACCGCGACCATCTGGGAATCCATTCGGGCCACGCAAGGCAAAGTTTTGGTCGTCCCGAATTCCGCCGGGGGCGAGGATCTGTTAGCGGCCTATTTTTCCTCAACTTGCGCGGGACATACGGAAAACAGTCAAGGCGTTTTCGGCGACCGTTCGACGGCGCTGGAAGGCGTGGCCTGCTCGTACTGTGCCACCGTCAGTCGCCGTAGCTTTCTGTCCTGGCCGAAAGTGAGTGTCCCGGTCGAACTGGTGACTCAGCGACTCACAGAGCGGTATCCTTCGCTATCGGAATTGCAGGGGATCGCCTCGATCGAGCCCATTCGCATCAGCGAGTACGACGGATTACAACGCGTGACACAGGTTCGCCTGATCGGCGTCAATGGCAAGACCGACACCCTTCGGGCCGAAGATTTGCGGCTGGCGATCGATCCGTCGGGCAGGAAAATCAAGAGCGCGTGTTTTGTCATTCGCCGGGAGAAGAACGCGTTTGTTTTCGATCAGGGCAAAGGATTTGGACACGGGGTGGGCCTGTGCCAATACGGAGCCGAAGGGATGGCCCGAGAGGGCTTTTCCTGCGAATCGATTCTCCAATTCTACTTTCCGGGATCGCGGTTACGCAAGTTGTACTGAATTGAATGCGATGACACACGGATTTGACATTCTGGTCCACAATCCCAATAACGGCGCCCGTCGAGGTCTCCTTGCGACGGCTCACGGCACGGTGGATACCCCGGCATTCATGCCGGTAGGAACCCGCGGTTCGATCAAGGGTCTGACCCCCGAACAAGTCGAGCAGACCGGCACGCAGATCATTCTCGGCAACACCTATCACCTTCTGCTTCGGCCGGGGGTCGAGGTGGTCGAGCGGCTTGGCGGTCTGCACGCCCTGATGGGTTGGAATGGGCCCATTCTGACCGACAGCGGGGGTTTCCAGGTGTTTTCCCTGAGTCAGCTCACCCGGATCGGTGATGATGGCGTCGAGTTTGCCAGCCACATCGACGGGGCAAGGGTGGTTCTCGATGCCGAGATCGCCACGAAGGTTCAGAATCGTCTCGGCGCCGACATCATCATGTGTTTTGACGAGTGCCCTCCGTATCCATGCGAATCGGAGCGACTGGAACGGGCCGTGGAACGGACGATCCGCTGGGCGAAGAGATGTCAGGAAGTCCATTCCAACTCCCGGCAGAAGCTCTTTGCGATCGTACAGGGGGGGGTGGATTCCGATTTGCGGCGGAGATGCGCCGAGTCATTGGTGACCATGGATTTTCCGGGATATGCGATTGGCGGCTTGAGTGTCGGAGAGGGACATGATAAGATGATGCAAACCGTGGAAAGCACGGTTGATTATTTGCCGAAGGATCGGCCGCGGTACCTGATGGGCGTCGGAATGCCGGCGGATATCGTGGCGGCCGTGCGGGCCGGGATCGACATGTTCGATTGCGTCCTGCCGACCCGGAATGGGCGTAACGCGTACGCATTTACGACGACCGGACCGCTTCGGTTGCGGAATGCGGCGCATGGTTCCGATTCCGGACCGCTCGAAGAGGGTTGCTCCTGCGTGGCGTGCCGACGATTCAGCCGCGGAGCGATCCGTCATTTTTTTCAGGTCGGCGAGATGCTCGGACCGATCTTGTTATCGCTGCATAATATCGCGTATTATCAGCGATTGATGGCCGAGATTCGCCGAAGGATCGAGGACGCCAGTTTTACGGCCTGGGCAGAAGGACAGATTCGGCTGTGGAAATCATGGACGATCTCCGATTCGAATGAACCGGAGACGCAAACGCCCCGGCACGAATGAATGGATAAACCTTAATGCAAAGGGATAGTTGAATGAATTTTGATTTGTGGATAGCAGCCGGGTTATCGGCGGCCGGCGATGAACAGCAAGGCACCGTTATCACCAGTGACCCGGCCGAGACCGGACAAACGACGGTGACCGATTCCAAACCCGGAACGGCGGATCCGGCAAACAAACCGGCCCCCCCGCCGCCGTGGCTCCAGTGGTCCATGTGGATCCTGATCTTCATGGCGATGTATCTGTTGTTGTTCAGTCCTCGTCGCCGCCAGAAGCAACAGGAAAAGATGATCAAGGCCCTCCAGAAGAACGACCGGGTTCGAACGGTCGGCGGGATTCTCGGCACGGTGGTCGAGGTCCGCGAAAACGAGATCGTTCTGAAAGTGGACGAATCCACCAATACCAAGATCCGCGTGGTTCCCGGGGCAATCAGCAAGCTGGCCTCGGAAGACAAGAATTAAAACGGCAACGATGAATTCGGTATGCCGGTCTGCGACTGACTTAGAATAGGATGGACTCATGAAGAAACATGTGTGGAAGATCGCGTTGATCGCGTTTATTATCGTCTGGTCGATTGTTCAGCTTCGGCCTCACTGGGATCCCGAAAGCAAGTCGATCAAGCTGAACATCAAGCCCGGTCTGGACATCGCCGGCGGCACCAGTTTGATCTACGAAATCGACACCGCGGACCTGAAACCCGTCGAGGTCAAGGGTCTGGCTACGAACATGATTCCGATCCTGATGAAGCGAATCGACCCGGGCAATGTGGCCAATGTGATGATGCGACCGCAGGGCGACCGCCGGATCGAGATCCAGCTTCCACTGGCCAGCGCCGATACGCTTAAACGGCGAAAGGCCTATGAGGAGGCCCTGGGCGAACTGGAAGTATTCAATATCAACCTGCTCCGAATCAAACGCGCCCTGGGAGACGAACCGGCAAAACGCGAGGAGTTTTTCGCGCAGGTCGCCGGAGGTTCGACCGAGCGAAAAGCGATCCTGGACGAATTGGCCAGGACCTACGACGCTCGCCGCGAAAAACAAACCCAGCGAAACGCCGCAACTGCGAAGATGGCCGAACTGGTCACGGCGCTGGACGCAGCCAAACTCCAAGGCAGCTATGTCAAGGCAATGGCTTCGGCCTGGTCGAATTACGACGACGCCAAAAAGGCCGAGGAACTCCGCAAACATGTCGAGCGAATCTGCAAGGAAGATCAGGAACTTTCGGCCGACGCCGCTAAGCTGGAAGAGGCCATTCAAAAGGGCGTCGATCTGATCGGGCAGTATCTGCAGAGTTATAAATCCTGGGCGGATGCGGTCAATGAGATCACAAAGCCGGTAACCGGACGGGACGATCAGTGGGAAGCGGCCGTAGCAAAACTGGGCGAATTGAACCTCAGCGTCGAACAGGTGACGGCGATTCTGGATATGCCGGTCCGCAGCGTCGATCGCCGTGAAGCGCTGGCTAAAATCAAGGAAAGATTCGCCGACCGTAAGGACAAAATCGAGGCGGCCGAGAAGGCCTACGCCTCGTACAAGTCCGTCGGAGGCCGATTGGACGACCCGGAAGACCTCAAGCGGATGCTCAAAGGCGCCGGCGTTCTGGAATTCCGAATCCTTCCGACCGAAGGCGACAGTACCGGCAAGACCAATCAAACGGAAATCGCGGGATATTTGGACGCTTTGAAATCCAAGGGCCCCAAGGCCGCCTCGGTCGGCGGTTATGCCTGGTGCGAAATCGAGAATATTAATGAATTCAAACAGGTCCCCGGCTGTATCGTCGGCCAGTTCGGAAGCAAGTTCTATGTCTTGTGCAGCAACAAATCCGGCGAGACGATGCTTCGCAGCCACAACAAACCCTGGAAGCTGACCGGTTCGCGACCTTCGACGGACGACATGGGCCGCCGCGCCATTGCTTTTTCATTTGACCCGATCGCGGCCAACCTGTTTTACGACCTCACAAAGAACAATCGAGGCCGACCCCTGGCGATCCTGCTGGATGGACTGGTCCTTTCGGCCCCGAACATCGAAGAGGCGATCGGTTCCAGCGGTATCATCCGCGGAGAGTTCACGGACACGGAAGTCAAGGACATGGTCAACAAGCTCAACGCCGGCTCGTTTCCGGCACGGCTGTCGGACATGCCGATTTCCGAAAAGACCATCGGCGCCACGATCGGCGCCGACAACCGCGACCGCAGTATCCTGGCTGGGATCATCGGACTGACTTGCACGGCCGTGTTCATGATCTTTTACTATCAGCTCGGCGGGATCATCGCGGTGATCGCCCTGGCGCTGAACTTCCTGTTCATTCTGTCAACGATGGCCATGTCACGATCCACTTTTACACTCTCGGGTATCGCGGGTTTGCTGCTGACGGTGGGCATGAGCGTGGACGCCAATGTGCTGATCTTCGAACGCATTCGCGAAGAACAGGAACGCGGATCGACCGTTCGCATGGCCATCGCCAACGGATACAGCCGGGCATTCTGGACGATCTTCGACTCGAACCTGACGACCTTCTTCTCGGGTTTGATCCTGTACATGGTCGCCTCCGAAGAGCTGAAGGGTTTTGCCATCGTGTTGATGATCGGTTTGGCCTGGAGCATGTTTACAGCCCTGTTTGTCACGCGAGTCATTCTCGATGTCCTGCTGGATACTCGTATACTTCGCAGCCATCTGAGGATGTTCAAGGCGTTCAGCAAGCCGACGATCAACTGGATGGCAATGCGTCCGGCGTTCTTTCTTTTTTCGGCGGCTTGTATCATCGCCGGGATAACGGTGTTTATTCTTCGTGACGACACCAAGAATAACAAATACGACATCGAATTTACCGGCGGTACCAGCGTTCAGATCGACTTGAAACCCGGTACCGCATACGACCGGGCCAAGGTTGAAACGGCGATCCAGACCATCGGGGAAAAGATGGGAAACAAGGCATTGGCATCGGTAAGCGTGTATCAAATCGGCGATACGGGTTTGCAGTATGAAATCACGACGACGGCCACCAACCGGACCAGCGCCACGATCACCTTCCCGGCGTCGGCCCCCCCGCAGACCCTGGAGAGTATTCGATCGGCGATTGAAACAGCCACGGCGGATACCGCGGATCGTTTGTACGGCCTGCAGATTGAGTCCACGGACAACAAGACCTTTATGATCTCGACCGGGCAGGTCAATGAAGCGATGCTTAAGCGAGTGCTGGTTGCGGCATTCGGTCGTCCCATGGCCACGCTGACCCTGACCGACGGCGGCAATCATACTCATGCCAGCATCGAGGAGACCATCACCAAGGCGCTGGAAACCGACAAGGAACAGAAAGAACAATTGGATGGTTTGCAGGTCACGGGCAGCAATCCGAACTTTGTCGTATCGGTCAATCCGGGATCCGACGCTCTGCTCAAACAGGTTCTTGAAAAGACCTTCGGCCAGCAGGTCACCAAGATCGTCGAACCGGCGGTGGTTTCCGAGCCGGTCGTCGATCCCATCGTGACCAACGCCATCCGACAGGCCTTCAAGGACGACCTGGCTCAGCGAGAGGACATCGGCCTGACGATGGCCGCCCCCGTCAAGATCGGAGATCAGGAAGTCGAACTGGCCGATTATATCGGCGGGGTTAAGATCGCATGCACGCTGGACAAGGCCTCGACCGGCGCCGAGATCGACCGCCGGATCAAGGATATCCGACTGAAACAGGACACCCAGCATATCGCCTGGTATCCGTTTACGCTGTTCAAGAGCGACCTGACACCGCTGGCCCCGACCGATTCGGTGAAGGAATTTATCTTCGTCAGTTCGCTGCCGGAGGCGGGATATCGCGAGATTTCCGAGAGTGACTGGATGCGATTTGTGGAAAACGAACAGGCCCGGCTGAATCGATCGGCGCAACTTGAGACCAGCTTGGCTCGGATCACGCAGATCGACCCGTCAATCGGGCGCGAGTCGGTGATGCGGGCATGGGTGGCCATCGTGCTGATGCTGATCGCCATTCTGTTCTACATCTGGGTGCGGTTCGGAACGGCGATGTTCGGCGCCGCGTCGGTGATCGCGATGATCCACGATGTATTGTTTACGCTGGGCGCGCTGGTATCCTGCGTGTACCTGGCCAACACGGTTTTGGGACGGGCGCTGCTGGTCCAGGACTTCAAGATCAACCTGCAGGCAATCGCGGCGTTTCTGACGGTGCTCGGTTATTCGCTGAACGACAAGATCGTCGTGTTCGACCGGATTCGCGAAAACCGCGGACGCCTGAGCTCGGTGACGCCGTTTATGCTCAACGACAGCATTAACCAAACGCTGTCGCGAACATTGTTAACGGGCGTGACGACACTAACGGTGATCCTGGTGATGTACCTGTGGGGCGGCGTGGGTCTTCGCGGCTTCAATTTCATTATGTTCATCGGAATCATCATTGGAACCTATTCGTCGATCGCGATTGCATCGCCATTGCTGCTAATCGGGCAACGCAAGGCGGAACTGAAACGCTAACGGCCGGGCGAAAAGCGGCCGCCGGAAACGGTCATGCGACGGGATTTAAAGATCGGAATGCTGATCGGAGTCGGTGTGGTGATTTGCGCGACGGTGGCGTTGTCGATGTGGCCGGGCGCGTCGGTGGAAGAACGGATCCGCCGAAACATGATCGAGGGCGGTTCACCTTCCGGTTACGAACCGCCAAAGCCCATCGACGCCAGGCCGGGAAACCTTGTGATTCCGGAACGAAAACCGGGCGAAATAAGCGAGCCCATCATTCGGCCTTTTGCCGGCGAAACCAAGCCCAAACCCGTCGAGACGGGCATGAAGAGCGAACCCGGCGTTACGACCGAGACGGACAAGCCCAAGCCGGCCGAGATGATCCATGTGGTCGCGCAGGATGAGACGCTGTCGAGGATCTCGCTGCGATATTACGGCACCAGCGGTCAGTGGCAGAAAATTCTGCAGGCCAACTCGTCGATTCTAAAGGATCCGACGAAGATCAAGCCGGGAATGAAACTGGTTATTCCAAATCCGACGACGGGCGGTTCGGCGACGGACAAGAACAAGGCAATACCGAATCGATAAACGATTACTGGACTTATCCATACAGGATTGATTTCATGGCAAAATCCAAAGCGGAAAAAGTGGTCTTGGCCTACAGCGGCGGACTGGACACCAGCGTCATTCTGCCGTGGCTGAAGGAAACCTACGGATATCAGGTCGTGGCGTTCGCCGCGGAACTGGGGCAGGGCGACGAACTGTCGGGAATTCAGAAGAAGGCCCTGGCCACGGGGGCCGTCAAGTGCGTGGTGATGGATCTTCGGCGGGAGTTCGTGGAAGAGTACTTGTGGCCGATGCTCAAGTCCGGTGCGACATACGAATATGACTACCTGCTGGGTACCAGCATCGCCCGTCCGCTGATCGCGGAAAAGCAGGTGGCGGTCGCGCATGCCGAGGGGGCGACGGCGGTCTCGCACGGGGCGACGGGCAAGGGCAACGACCAGGTTCGATTCGAGCTGACCTATATGGCACTGGATCCGACCCTGCGAATCATCGCGCCGTGGAAAGACCCGAGCTTCAAATTGACCAGCCGCGAGGCGGCGGTGGAATACGCCCGAGAGCGAAAGATCCCGATCAGCCAAAGCGTCAAGAAGATTTACTCGCGGGATCGTAATCTGTGGCATATCAGCCATGAGGGCGCGGATCTGGAAGATCCATGGAACGAGCCAAAAGACGACTTGTTCGTCATCTCCAAACCCGTTTCCAAAACGCCGAACAAAGCCGAGTATGTTGAGGTTGGATTTGAGCAGGGCGTACCGGTCAAACTTAATGGCAAGGCCATCGACGGCGTACGATTGATCGAGACCCTCAACGCCATCGGCGGCAAGCACGGCGTAGGGCAATCCGATCTGGTGGAAAACCGGCTGGTGGGGATCAAATCTCGCGGGGTGTACGAAACTCCCGGCGGCACAATCCTGACGACGGGCCACAAACTTCTGGAGAGCTTGACGCTGGAGCGTGAAACGATGCACTTCAAACAGCAAATTGCGCTCAAATACGCGGAGATGGTATATTACGGCCAGTGGTTCAGTCCCCTGCGGACGGCGCTGGACGCTTTCATCAACGCGACCCAGCGATTTGTTAACGGCACGGTACGGATGAAGCTGTTCAAGGGTCGTTGCACCCCGGCGGGCGTTACAAGCCCCAAGAGTCTGTATCGGGCGGATCTGGCCAGCTTCAAGATGGGAGCCGAATACAACCCGACCGACGCGACGGGTTTCATTCGGCTATTCGGCCTTCCGATGAAGGTCACCGGCATTGTCCAGGGACCGTGGGGACGACCGTCGGGAAAACGCGGCCGCTAAGCGGCCCGGATCGGATCCGGAACATGGTATTACCCGAATGGATTTGGTTGTTTTTCGTATTCGCTTTCGGCGCGTGCGTCGGAAGTTTTCTGAATGTCGTAATCTGGCGGCTGCCGCGGGACAAGTCCCTCGTTCGTCCTCCATCGGCCTGCCCGGGCTGTGGAAAAGCGATTCTCTGGCACGACAATATCCCGATTCTGTCCTGGCTGCTTCTTCGCGGCCGGTGCCGCAACTGCGGAATGGGGATTTCCATCCGATATCCGGTGATTGAACTCATCACGGCACTGCTGTTTCTGGGTTTGTATATTCTGTATTTTGATGTCGATATCCGGGGACTTGGCAGGGGCGAAGGGTACGGTTTGTCGGGATTTCTGGAGGGGGGATGGCTGTGGTTCGCCTGCCACATTCTGCTGCTTTCGGCGTTGCTGGCGGCCAGCGCGATCGATCTTGAACTGTGGGTGATACCGCTTCACCTGTGCTGGTTCGTAACCGGAATGGGGGTATTCGGTTCGGCGGTAGCGCCGTGGATCATGGACACACAGATCGTAACCACTTTTCGACTGTTCCCCTCGGCGTCACCGGTTCTGGGGATCCTGGCACTGGGGAGCATGGGGGGTTTGGCTGCAGCCCTGGTTTTATTGAAAAAAGGGATCATCCAGCCCAGCTACCCGAATTCGGAGGAATCTGTTCCCGAAACCGACGCGTCCGAAGTTCGACCGGACGCCCAGGACAACGATACCATTCCCCATCGGCGCGAGATTCTCAAAGAAATCGTCTTTCTGTCGCCGATCTTTCTGGGAGGGCTACTGGCTCTGGCCGTCTATCGATTTGTCCCTGCTGCCGAACGGGAATGGAACGAGGTGATGGCCTGTCCGATGGCCGCAGGCCTGTTCGGAGGACTCTGGGGTTACCTGATTGGGTGCGGGGTGGTGTGGGCGACACGCATTCTCGGTACTCTGGCCTTCGGTCGTGAGGCAATGGGACTGGGCGATGTCCATCTGATGGGAGCCGCAGGAACGCTAATCGGAGCCGAGATGATCGTTGTGGCGTTTTTCGTCGCTCCATTTTTCGGGCTTGCATGGGCCGGTTATCAGTGGATATTTCGAAAAACTCGACAAATTCCCTATGGTCCCTTCTTGTCATTGGCCATAGCTCTGGTTATGATAGCACATGATTGGTTCTGGAATTACTGGTTGCGGTTGTTTCGCGAACCGATGGGAATACAATTTTGACAATTTGGAGGTCGAATATGAAGAAAATGTTTTGGATCGTTGCGGCGGTGGCGGCAATAACGGCCCTGACGGGCTGCACCAATTGGGAACAGAAGTACAAAGCCCTGGATGTGGAACATCAGAACCTTAAGGGTCTGTACGACAACTGCACGGCGTCACTGGACAGTGCTTCGGCCGAGAAGGCCCAGCTCGGCCAGCAGCTTTCGCAGAGTCAGAGAACCATCGACGAACTGCAAAAGCAGATCAGCACGGAGAAAAAGCCCGCCGACAAGGTTACCGGTTTTGAAGGCATGGATGTCAGCGTGGACGCCGCTGCCGGAACGATCACGGTGACCCTGCCCAACGAAATCCTGTTCACGCCCGGACAGGCCACCCTCCGCAAGAGCGAGATCTCGGAGCTCAACAAGATCCAGTCGGTCCTGCAGGAACGCTATGGCGGCAAGGTCATCGATGTCGTCGGCCATACGGATTCCGACCCGATCGTCAAGACCGCCAAGCTGTGGAAGGACAACTGGGAGTTATCGGCTGAACGAGCCCTGACCGTTCTGCGGTATATGGTCTCTCACGGCACGCCCTCCAAGGAAATTCGTGCGGTGGCCTGCGGTGAAAGTCGTCCCGTAGCGCCGAATTCGTCGGCCTCCGGAAAGGCCAAAAATCGCCGCGTCGAAGTCGTCGTTCACATGCGGTAACGATAGTTTTCGCGGGTGTTATTCCCCACGCGGGAAATCCCCGCTTGGATTGTGCGCAAAGCCGATGGTACGAAGGGTGCCATCGGCTTTTATTCTTACCGTAATAGCGCCGTCGCGGCCGGTGTACCAGGCGGTGACAGCAGAGTCGGAGGGTTTCCAAGCGGAGGTAACGCGTGAGGAAGCACAACTGGCGATGACGGTTGAAGGGGCAAGTGCCTCAAGGAACGAAGGTCGCATCGTTGTCGACGAACCATGATGGGGGAGGACGACGACATCGGCTTTCAAATCAGGATACTGAGTCAGCAGCGAAGATTGGGCCCCCGACTCAATGTCGCTGCAGATCAAAATCCGTCGGTCCGCATATTCCACCAACAACACCTGGGATTGATCGTTGTCAGAAAGAGTCGGATCGCCTTGTTGTCCAGGCGGCGGCCAGAGGGGGCGGATCCTCGCCGGAACTTCGGGCCAGGCGGCAAATTTGATCTCTTCGATTGAATACCCATGTTTCTCCATCGATTGTCGCAGGAATCCAGCGCCCGATAGCGTTTTCGCCTTCTCACAAAACGCGGCGTTGGCCAGGAGCCGTTCGATCGGCACGACCGCCGCGATTTCCGGAAGACCGTTAAAGTGATCCGTGTCGGCATGGCTGAGAACCACTCCCTTGAGGCGATCGATACCGGCCTGCCGAAGAAACGGCAGAACCATTCGCTGGCCGATATTCGGCGATGTCTGGGAACCGGCGTCGATCAGCCACGCATCGCCGCCGGGAAGCCGCAAAACAATCGCCTGGCCGGGACCCACGGCCAGGCAGGTCATCTCCAGATCCTTTGAACGGTTCGATTTCCAAGCCATCCCGCATAACAACAGAATCCCGAAGATTGCCAGCAGGGCTCGAAGCATTCTCGTAACCGGCCATCGCATCGGACAAAAGGCGAGCCCCCACATCAGGAGATAGAGGACCGCGATCCATGCAAGGCCGACTCGACCGATACGGATCTGACAGAATGGAACCTTTGATAGAATTTGCGTTGCCCATGTCATCGTATCCGACAGCGCCGCGACGATCACTCCCAGCAGCAGCGACAAAGACGGAAGCCAGCCAATGATGACCAGTTTGAGAAAACCCAGAACCGTAATGCCCAGGACCAGCGGATTGACCAGAACCGTAAAGACACTGGCCCATGGAGTAATCGTTCCGAAGTGGTAGAGCATCACGCCCGAACCGGCAAGCCAGGCCGACAATCCCATGCTGAGCATCAATACCGCAGCCATGGGGGCATCGTATAGAATCCATCGTCCAATACCGGACAAACGCGCTGCCGAAGCGGACCATTGGTCCGTGGTCACCATCAACAACCGATGTCGAATCGACCGGTCAAACAGCAGAATTCCGGCGACGGTGGAGAACGACAATTGCCATGAAATATTCATGAGATCCGTCGGGCGAATCAACAACATGACTGTAGCCGCAAGGGCCAGCGTATTTTTGGAGTCCGGGATTCGGCGGACCAATACGGCAACACAGAAAAACCAGCAGATCACGGCCGCTCGGGTGGTGGCCGGATTGGGCGGGACAATCAGGATGTACAAAATGGATATCGCAAGGGTTATCGCCGCGCGTCCCCGCTTGTTCAATTGTATCGCGCAACCCAATTTCCAGAGAAATCCGGCCAGGATCGCCATCTGCATTCCCGACAGGCAGATGAAATGCGCCAATCCCGTTCGGCGGAAGGTCTCATAGACGGCCGGATCGATCTGTCGTGTTTGGCCAAGAACCAGGGCGGACACCATCGCTTCGGCCGGACGACCCAACATCGAGTCATCCACGAGGGCCGAGTTGACGATTCGCTGGAGGCGAAGAAGACCGGCCCAGATCCAGCGATCCGACGGCTTGGACAGGACATGGAATCCCTGTGCCGACTTCACGGACGCGGCCAGGAAAATTCCCCGTCGAGCCAGGGCTTTCTTGAGATCGTACTGGCCCGGATTCATCGGGCCATTGATCGGGCCGATCCGGGCGGCCAGTTCGATTCGGTCACCCCCGTGGACATGCTCGATCGTCTCCCTACAATCGACACGGATCGTTCCGGAAACCGGGAACCAACCGGTCGTCGTAAGTCCTTCGCTCAGCCGCAGGTACAGCGTGGAACCGGAACCGGACCAGGAATACCGTCCGAAAACCCAACTGTCCTTGTCGGCGGCAAACGGTTCACCAATGACTCGGCCACGAAGAGACGCGATGGATTTATCTTCGCCGAGAAATTGCCGAATGTCGTTGGGACCAGGTTGCCAGAAAACGATCAACCTCAACCCGCCGACACAGATGCAGAGCAAAAGACAGGCAATCGATAGGATTTCCGTCCGGTGTCCGGGATTCCGGCGAAACGCTATCCAGCATCCCGCCATGAAGACCAACGCAATCAGCGGCCAATATCCACTCGGGAGCGACAGTAGGTATTGAATCGCGATGCCGATCATCAGTCCGACGGCGGGAAAAACCATCGGATGCACGGAGGCCCATCGAAGAAGAAGCGGACCCGAACCGGTTTGGCCGTCGAGCCACTCCAGTTGCCGCCGAATTGGATCCATTCCTCCTGGCAAATCCCCGGTATCCCTTCGCTTCAGCCCTTGATGCAGATCAACGGAACCAGTTTGGCGACCTTTCGCGCCAGGCCCTGTTTATGCGAAACCTCGACGACCTCGCTTACATCCTTGTAAGCCCCGGGCGCTTCCTCCGCCACGCCGCGGATTGACCGCGTACGGATCAGGATACCACAACCGGCCAGTTGGCGGGTGATATCCTTGCCGTTCCATTGTTTGGTCGCTGCGGTACGGCTCATGTTGCGGCCGGCACCGTGACAGGAGGAACTCAGGCCCATGTGTTCGCTTTCGGCGGTGCCGACAAGGATGTATGACGCCGTCCCCATTGTGCCCCCGATCAGAACCGGTTGGCCGACGCCAGCGTATTCGGCGGGCAAGCCCGGATGGCCCGGCCCCCAGGCCCGCGTGGCGCCTTTGCGATGGACGAACAGGCGTCGGGGCTTCTTGTCGATGGAATGCGTCTCTTCCTGGCATGTATTATGCGAAACATCGAAGAGCAGACGGATCGACGCCGAAGATTGAAATTCGTCGAAGGCCTCGCGCACCAGATGCGTCAGGATCTGACGGTTGGCCAGGGCACAGTTGATGCCGCTGCGCATGGCACCGAGATAACTTTGGCCAACATCGCTATTGAGCGGGGCGCAGGCCAGTTCGCGTTCAGGTAGTTCGATGCCCATTTGTTTGGCGCAGCTTCCCATGCTCTTGAGGTAGTCGGTCCCAATCTGGTGGCCCAGACCGCGCGAGCCGCAGTGAATGCTGATCTTGAGATCGCCTTCTTCGATGCCAAAGATCATAGCCGTTTTGGGATCGTAAATTTCGACGACCTGCTGGATCTCGAGGTAGTGGTTGCCGGAACCGAGAGTACCCATCTCTTCGGCCTGACGCTGTTTGGCCAGATCGGAAACTTTGGCGGGATTGGCGCCCGGGACGCGCCCATTGGATTCGATGAAACGGAGGTCTTCCGGCAATCCATATCCATGTTCGACGGCCCAGGGTGCTCCATTGGCAAGCACTTCGTCGAGCTGGGCGGGACGAAGCTTGAGCCGGCCGGTACTGCCAACGCCGGCGGGAATTTTGCGAAAAAGTGTATCGGCCAGTTGTTCGCGTCGCCCTTCGATATCCCCGACTTTCATTCCGGTGTGCAAGGTCCGCACACCACAGGCGATATCGAAGCCAACTCCGCCAGCTGAGATAATGCCCCCGGCTTCTGGATCGAACGCTCCCACGCCACCGATACAAAAACCGTAACCCCAGTGTGCGTCGGGCATTGCGTACGATGCGCCGACGATTCCCGGGAGAGCCGCGACATTGCGGACTTGTTCGGCAACCTTATCGTCCATCCCGGCGATCAGGGCCTCGGAGGCAAAGATCACGCCATCGACTTTCATCGCGCCGGCCCGTTCGACGATCCAGCGATATTCGGATTTTTGCTTGACGAGTTTTCTATTCATTGTCAGACATCCACCACACACTGTGCGATCCAGCTTTTGTCCGGCTGTTGCCGGACTTCCAACATCAGATAAGTTGCGGCCTTGGGTTCGACAGCCGTCTCGTGCCGCTCGGGGTCAATTCGTTCGCCGAATCCGGTTGCGGTCAGCACGCCATTCCGAATGGTCACGGAAAACCGCAAGAAGAATTGATGATTGGCGGCAACCTCGAAAATCAGAGCGTTGATCCAATCGACAAAGAGCTGCTCAGGATCGTTTGCCTGACAGGTGATAACGGTTTGCGTTGTCGGGCGAACCTTATCCGGTGAACCGATAACGGCCATCAAGGCCTTTCCCGCCTCCGCAAAGGCCTCGTCCATCGTGGTCCCTATCCCGCGAATCCCGATATCGGCCTGATGAGCAAAATGTTCCCACTTTGTCCGTTCCCTATCCATAACGCCCATTGTAGGCACACTTGGCCGGAAAATCAATGGGCAGGATCGGCGCTTGCCAACCGACATCAACGGCGATAGGATAACCGGGAAGTTGTCCGGATAAGGAGTTCTCGTATGATACAACACAATCGTCGCCGGGTATGGAGTATTTTCGTTCTGGCCGCGTGTGGTTCGATGCCGATCTTCGCCCAGATCGGCGCCATCGAACGGGTTCACGACCCAGCCATCATCGCCGCCGATGGGGCATTCTATGTGTTCTGTACCAGCCGGGGGATTCCCATTCGTAGGTCTGTCGATTTGTATTCATGGGAACAGATTGGCCAGGTCTTTCCCGACGGCTCCCCCACTTGGGCACGCGAAGCGATCCCGGGTAGCCGGGGATTATGGGCTCCGCATATCGCATTCTTTCACGGCCACTATTACCTGTACTATTCGGCATCGACCTTTGGCAGCCAGCGGTCGGCGATTGGTGTGGCGGTCAACGAAACACTAAATCCCTCGGACGCACGGTATCGCTGGCAGGATCAGGGGATGGTGCTCGATTCGGCTCCGGGCCGGACGCCGTTTAATGCGATCGATCCGGCGGCTTTTGAGGACAAGGACAAGCGCGTGTGGCTGGCATGGGGTTCGTTCTGGCAGGGAATTTATATGACCGAGCTGGACCCGGCCACAGGAAAGCGGAAGTCTGCCGATTCACCCCTGATTCATCTTGCCGAACGAAAAGGATATACGGCCATTGAAGCCCCCTACCTCATCGAACATGACGGAAAGTATTATCTATTCGTCTCCTTCGATCAATGCTGCAAGGGCGTACAGAGTACCTATCGAACGATGGTCGGCCGGGCTGACAGGGTAACCGGGCCGTATGTGGATGATCGGGGAAAGCCGATGCTGGAAGGCGGCGCGATGCAGGTGTTGGCCGGCCAGGATCGATGGAAAGGTCCCGGGCACAACAGCTTCATCCAGACAGCCGCCGGGGATTTTCTGGTTCATCATACCTACGACGCCCAGCGAAATGGGACTCCAGTTCTTCAAATACGGCCGGTTATCTGGGAGAACGGCTGGCCGAAGGCGGGTGAACCGATCCAGAAGGGAATTGAAATTCCACATTCTGAACAATCGAAATGACATCCTATTCGGAGAGAACCATGATGAAGAAAAACACAATGATTCGTCTGCAACTTTTGTGTATCACCGTATTGCTGATGTGGGCTGTTTCGGCACAGGCAACCTTTCTGGACGATCTTTCCAAGCCCCAACAGGGGCGGAGCATGCGGGAAAGCTCGACACACCGTATCGGACCGGATGGAAAATTTGATCCCAACGGCAAACCCGATCCCGACAGCAACTCGGACAATAAAAGCGTCCCACCGGGTCAGACCAAGGTCCTGATGGATCGCGAAGGCCCGGGCGTCATCACGCACATCTGGGTCACTTTCCTCGGACCCGAACCGCAGGATTGGGCCAAGGAGGGCTCCGCCAATCACCAGGAAATGTTGTTGCGGATCACCTGGGACGACCAAAAGACCCCGGGGGTCGAGGCGCCTCTGGGCGATTTTTTCGCCTGCGGATTCGGAATCCGTACGGAGATTCTTTCGTTGCCGGTGGTCGTTGAAGACGCTGACTCATACAACTGCTTCTGGCGGATGCCGTTCCGAAAACATGCCAAAATCGAGATCGTCAACCAGAGCGATAAACGCCTGAGTCTGTTGTACTATAATGTCGACTGGATCAAGCTCGATTCGCTGCCGGAGGATACGCCCTACTTCTATGCCCGGTATCGCCAGGAATATCCAAATGAACAAGGGAAAGATTATGTCATTTTGGACACGCAGGGTAAAGGTCACTATGTCGGGACGGTCCTGAGCGTACGGACCCGCAGTCCTTCGTGGTTCGGCGAAGGGGACGAAAAGATTTACATCGACGGCGAAACGGACGCCTCCATCTGGGGTACCGGTACGGAGGATTATTTCCTTTCGGCCTGGGGACTGAAAAAAACTTCCACGCCGTATTTCGGCGTCGGTTATTTCGACGAATGGGGCATCGTCGGCGGTCACACCTGTGCATACCGCTGGCATATCCAGGATCCGATTGTTTTTTCCAAGGGCATCCGCGTTACCTTCGAGCATTATGGATGGATCTCACCGGACGAGAATCCCAAGAACATCAGCGACAGTTGGAACCAGCGACAGGATGATTATTCGTCGGTCGCTTTCTGGTATCAGACGGGAATCCCCACATTCGCCCCGCCGGTTCCCCACGCCAGGGAACGCAAGTTACCGAATCTCGATCGCATCATCTACGCCAACAGCTTTACCGATGCGGCCAATCACGGCAAGGGGAATGCGACCACACAGTCATTGGACTTCTACGATCAGCCGCAACTGTTGTATCAGCCGACGGAGCCGACGGACGCGTGGGTTGAGATTCCCTTCCAGGTCGAGAAAAAAGAGCCCAAGCGGTTGCTGGTCAAGGCCACGACCAGCGACGACTTCGGAATCTATCAGATCTCGCTGAATGGCGTCAAACTCGGCGGGCCGGTGGACCTGTATAGCGGTGGCACAAACTCGCGGGAAGTCCACCTGTTGGATTTCTGGCCGGAACCCGGAGAATACAAATTGCGTCTGGAATGCGTCGGCAAAAACGCCCTGTCGAAAGGATATTACCTCGGCCTGGAATCCGTGCGACTTCGGGAACGGCGACCTCGCGTGGCCGAATACGGCTTCGACAAGGACAAGGACTGGAAACAAAATCAGATCCTCTATCGGTAAACGGCACACCAATCAAAAGGGCACGCGAATCATGCGTGCCCTTTTTCTATTCTCTATATTCTACACCCTAATTCCTGATATTAATATCGGTAATGCTCCGGCTTGAATGGCCCCTCAGCCGATATGCCCAGATAGTCGGCCTGTTCTTTTGTCAAACGGGTCAGCTTGACGCCGAGCCGGCCCAGATGCAGACGGGCGACTTCCTCGTCAAGCTTTTTGGGCAGGGTATAGACGCCGGGTTTCAGGTTTTCGCGGACGAGCATCATCTGCGCCAGGCACTGGTTGGTGAAACTGTTACTCATCACGAAACTCGGGTGGCCCATCGCGCAGCCGAGATTGACCAGCCGCCCTTCGGCCAGCAGAATGATCGAACGACCGCTTTTGAGGGTCCACTTATCGACCTGCGGCTTGATATTTTCCCGCTTGCATTTGGGATTCTCCAGCAGGTAACTGGTTTGTACCTCGCTGTCGAAGTGGCCGATGTTACAGACGATCGCCTCGTTCTTCATCCGCTCCATGTGCTGGCCGGTGATGACATTACAGCAGCCGGTGGCCGTGACAAAAACATCGCCGATGGGTGCCGCGGCGTCCATTGTGGTCACCTGGTAACCCTCCATCGTCGCCTGCAGGGCACAGATCGGATCGATCTCGGTGATCAGCACGCGGGCGCCGAATCCCCGCATCGACTGGGCGCACCCCTTACCGACATCGCCGTAACCGCAGACGACGACAATCTTTCCGGCAACCATCAGGCCCGTGGCCCGCTTGATTCCGTCGGCCAGCGACTCGCGACATCCGTACAGATTGTCGAACTTGCTCTTGGTCACCGAATCGTTGACATTGATCGCCGGAAACGGCAATTCGCCTTTTTCCTGAAGCTGGTAGAGACGATGCACACCCGTCGTCGTTTCCTCGGAAACGCCGGTCAGATTGCGGCCGACAGTCGTCCAACGGTCTTTGCTGGTCTTGTAACTTGCGGCCAACCGGTCCATAATAATGGCGAATTCCTTGTTGTCGTATTTTTTCTTGAGCAGCGACGGATCTTGTTCGACCCGCATACCCTGGATCACAAACAGCGTCGCGTCACCGCCGTCATCGACGATCAGGTCCGGGCCCGAGCCGTCCGGCCAGGTCAATGCCTGCTCGGTGCACCACCAGTACTCTTCCAGGGATTCCCCCTTCCAGGCAAAGACAGCGGCACTGCCGGCCTTGGCGATTGCCGCGGCGGCGTGATCCTGCGTCGAAAAGATATTGCACGACGCCCAGCGGACATCGGCCCCCAGTTCCACCAGCGTCTCGATGAGCATGGCCGTTTGCAGGGTCATATGCAAGCTGCCCATGACTTTCTTTCCCTTGAGGGGCTTTTTCGGGCCGTATTTTTCGCGGACGGCCATCAGGCCGGGCATCTCGTTTTCCTGCAGCGCAAGCTCGCGCCGTCCCCACGCGGCAAGCGAGATATCCGAGACCTTAAACTTTAATTTTGGTTCGACTTTCGCGACCTTCTTCAACGACTGTTTCATTCCCATATCCTTTCGATGATGGATTTCACTGTCATACTATAGATTCAATATCGGTCGGGAACAATTCGAAGGATCATAGAATGAACCGGCCGTTGATGGACTCAACCGAAGATTGATCCGTGCGCAAAAAAATAAGGGAGTCGGGCGATTTATCCAATGGGTTGTGGGCTCGACTCCCTGATTGCGATCGTGCCTTTCTGCATCTTACCGCGGTTGATGCTTTGGCAATTCATGCCGGTTTTGCACTCGCAACACTTATACTATACCACAAACGCCCTTTCGATGCAACCGGGCGGGAACAATTTTTCGTTTCTTGCTAAAGAAACGAGGCGCAAATCGATATTCGGCAAGGAATTAAGACGACCGAAAATTCCGACGAAAATCGCGAATTTGACAATCTTTCACAGACCGTCTATACTGATGGTCAATTCGATTCCGTTCAGCAAAGCTCACAAGTTGAGAGGGTTATTCGATGCGCATCATCCAATGGATTTCCGGAATTCTCCTGGGTCTGAACCTTCCCGTGTTTTCGGCCCAGGAGATGGTTCCGTTTCCCATTCCCGGCCAGCCGAATCCGGAATCGCTGATTCGGATTCCCATCGAACCCATCCGCGGCGAACAGGACCGGATTGTCGTTCGAGACGGTCATTTCGTCCGCGATGGAAAGAGGATTCGGCTATGGGGTGTGAACTTGTCGTTCGGGGCCAATTTCCCTACGCACGCCGAGGCCGAGGCCGTCGCCCAGCGGTTGGCCGACGCCGGCGTCAACTCTGTGCGTTGCCACCACATGGACACCTCCAACTATCCACGCGGCCTGTGGAATCGAAACGACGGGAAAACCATCGAAGCTGAATGCCTTGATCGCCTCGATTTCTTCATCAATGAGCTGGCCAAACGCGGGATTTATGCCGACATCAATCTCCATGTCGGCCGTAGCCATAGCCAATATCTGGGGCTGCCCAAGTCCAACAGCGATTACGACAAGATCGTGAATCTCTTCACGCCGCAACTGATCGACGCACAGAAACAGTTCGCCCGGCAAATGCTCGACCGGGTCAATCCCTATCGCAAACTCCGGTACGCGGATGATCCTGCCGTCGCGATCGTAGAGATCACCAACGAAAACAGCTTTTTCATGTGGGATGGCGATCAGGTGCTTCCCGCCCTACCGGAATTTTACGGTAAGGTCCTGCGGGACCAATACAACGACTGGTTGAAAACCCGATATGGCAACACCGAACAACTTCGCAAGGCCTGGAATCGAAACGCCAGTCCCCTGGGGGCCAATCTGTTGAAAAACGAATCCTTTTCTTCAATCGATTCGGCTACCGGCCGACCGGTTAACTGGGCACTGGAACAACACGAAACCGCAAAGGCCTCCGCAAAACCCGGCGTCTACAAACAGAAAAGAACGATCATCCTTGAGATCGCGCAGACGGATTCGGTCGGCTGGCATTTGCAGTTCAATCAGGGCGGACTGCCGCTGGAAAAGGGCAAGTATTATACTGTTATCCTATCCGCGGCCGCTGCGGGCAACAAGCGGGTACCACTGGTCGTTGGCCAGGCCCATGATCCCTGGCAGAACCTTGGATTGAGCCAATCAATTGAGCTGGGCGAAGGTTGGAAGGAATTCCGTTTCGGATTTACGGCCACCCAGTCGGATGCCAATGCCCGTTTGAGTCTGACCCTCGGCGAGGACAAGACCACCGTTTATCTGGCCGAGGTCCGTCTGTGTCCCGGAGGCCAGACGGGACTGCTGGACACCGAATCGATCGAGAAGGGAACCGTCGCAGTATATTCGAATACGGAAGTCCTCGAACGGATCAACGACCGACTGCGGTTTCTGGCCGAGACGGAAAAATGGTTCTTCGACGGAATGCGTGTCTTCCTGAAAAAGGACCTGGGAACCAGGGCCCTTGTTACCGGCACAATCGCCTTTGGACCGTTGGGTATTTGGGCCCAGAGCGATATGGACTTTATCGACTCGCATTCCTACTGGCAGCACCCGCGATTCCCCCGCCGCCCGTGGGACTCCAACGACTGGTTCATCGACCAGATCGCCATGACCGACCGGCCGGAAGAGGCGCGGCTCTTTGCCATCGCCTCCGAAAAGCTCGCGGGCAAGCCCTTCACGCTGACCGAATACAATCACCCCGCGCCGTTGGACTCTCAAGCCGAGTGCGTACCGATGGTTGCCTCGTTCGCGGCCGCCCAGGATTGGGATGGCATCTGGTTGTATACTTACAGCCACAGCGGTACCGATTGGAATCGGCAAAACTTGAGCAGCTTTTTCGACATCGACACCAATCCGGCCAAGTGGGGCTTCATGAATGCCGGGGCCATGCTCTTTCGTTTCGGTGGATTGGTGCCCTTTTCATCGTTCCAGGCGGTTCCGTTGATTGAAGGAGATCCGATTGGAGCTCTGTCCTTCGGCTGGCTCGCTCATCGCTCGAATATGTTAAGAATTTTACGGGACAAAGGCCAGGTACGCTGGCAGAACATGCTTTTGCGGCGTATCTGTGGATCCTATCCGTCAATCCCACCGGCTGGAACGACCGTTGCGGCGACTGCTGATTCAACCCGGATCAACTGGGTCGTGGAATCCGGCAAGGGGGTGTATTTCGCTTCCGGACGATGCGGATATGTCCTGTCGGGCAACACCAGACAATTTGAATCCGTCTCCAAAGGCCAGGTCGGCCTTGCGGCCCCCGGCTTCGCGGTCGTGACCGTCACCGCGATGGACCGACAGAAACTGGCCGACAGCAATAAAATCCTGATTGCCGCCTGCGGCCGTTGCGAGAATACCGGCATGAAGTTTTCCGCCGACCGCACGACCGTCGGTAACAACTGGGGGACCGAACCGGTCCGAATCGAGCCCGTCAGCGGTTGGATCGGATTGCCGGCTGGATCATGGAAAGCTACCGCCCTCAAACCCGACGGAACGGCCGACGCCGAAGTTCCCGTTGAACTGAGAGACGGAAGGCCTGTCCTTCGATTCCCGGCCGAGCATCCGTCAATGTGGTATTTGCTGACACGATAATTCAGGAGCTGACTATGCGTTCTTTTCACTGGATCGTTTTGTTTTCGTTGTTGTTGAGTATTTCGGTCTTTGGCAAAACAATCAATGAGTCAGCCCGCGAGATTCCCGTAATCGCCGATACGGATATCGTGATTGTCGGCGGCTCGACGGCCGCAGTCAGCGCCGCCCTTGAAGCTACAAAACATGGCGCCAAGGTGTTCCTCGTCGCACCGCGACCGTATCTGGGCGAAGACTTGTGTGCCACCGGTCGGCTCTGGCTGGAATCCGGACACACGCCGCAAAGCGATCTGGAAAAGCGGCTATTCGCCCCGCCCGCTCAACCGCTGGGTCCCTCGCTGCCGTTCCAATACACCACATCGATCACTTCCTCTTCAAAACACCCCGATACCAAAACCCCCTCGCGATTGTCGGATGGTAAGGCCTCCAGTGCATCGAATGAAAGCGTTCAGTACGACGGTGATGTCACGATCACCCTGACCCTCGACAAACCGCAACCGGTATCGCGGTTGGCAGTGCTGGCCTATCAGCGAACCAATGACTTCGATGTCCAGTCGGTCAAGGTTTATGTCAGCGAAGATCCATCCCAGTGGAAGCCGGTCGCCGAGTTGACCAACGGCAAACTTGAACAAGGCAACTTCGAACAACAGCCGATCGAACTGGTTTGGCGGGCCGAACAAACGATCCCGCGTTATATTCGGTTGGATATTCGCAAGTCTTCGGCTGCTTCGCGTATTCTTCTGGGGGAGGTCATCCTCGAATCTCCTGCACAGAAGTCGGAATCCTCATCCAACGCTTCACCGGTGATGGTCCGGCCAATGCAGATCAAATACACGCTGGAGTCGGCCCTTTTGGATGCGGGCGTCCAGTTTTTTTACTGTTCGTTTGCCACTGACTGCCTGATCGATAATCAGGGCCGAATCGCAGGCGTCGTTCTGGCCAATCCCTCCGGCCGGCAGGCCGTCCGTGCCAAGCTTGTCATCGACGCAACGGCTCGTGGCGACCTGGCCCGTGCCTCCGGTGCCACCGCCGCCACCTACCCCTCCGGCTCACAGGAATTTCAGCGCGTTGTCGTCCACGGAAACGGCGAACGGCCCCTGCCGGGAATGAAAGTCCGTACGATCGATACGGCGGTACCCGACCAGCGGAATCCGGGCAAGTTCTATATAGCGTATCAATATTCTCTTTCCTTGCCAATGACCGACGGTTCGCTTGACTCTTTTGCCGCCGCTGAACAGCTCGCCCGCGACAAAACTTTCTCCCCCGCTGCCGTAGAGGGTTCCGAGATTCTCTTCCAGATCCCTCCCGACCCGATCACCTGCAAGGCCCGGCTTGTGGGCGATTGGCCCGGCGTCGATCAATTGAATCTGGCCGTCTTACAGCCGTCGGGCCTGGATGGCCTGTGGCTGCTCGGACCGGCCGCAGACATCTCCCGCAAGGCGGCGTCGGTGATGATTGAGCCCCTCAACTGCCTGCGTCTTGGCCGTCGTGTCGGGCAATCCGCGGTGCGATCGATTGCCGGCCAACCATTTCCAAAATCTGCGGCTCTTCGTGGCTCCCCCAATCCGGATTCCGTTCTCGGCGATACCCGCGAAGATCTTTCTGCCACTGCCCTGCGTAAAACGGATTCCCAAAAACTCGCCGCTCTGGCCCGTTCGTTACCGGTGCTGGGCGAATACGATGTCGTGGTCGTCGGAGGAGGAACAGGCGGCGCTCCGGCGGGCATCTCCGCCGCTCGTCACAGAGCCAAGACCCTTGTGCTCGAATATCTTCATGGCCTCGGCGGCATCAGCACCGTCGGCCTGATCAACAAGTACTACCACGGAAACCGCGTGGGTTTCACCGCCGAGATTGACAAAGGGCTCGAACAGTTCGGCCCAGATGCCAACCGCTCGGACGGCTGGAATGTCGAATGGAAAAGCGAATGGTATCGCAAAGAACTCCGCAAAGCCGGGGCTGAGTTGTGGTACGGCGTCCTCGGGTCCGGCGCGGTTGTCGAAAACAGCCGAGTTATCGGCGTAGTCGTCGCCTCGACCCGCGGCCGGGGCGTGGTATTGGCGAAGGTTGTCATCGATGCCACCGGTAGCGGGGCGATCGCGGCATCCGCTGGAGCCGTCATCGACTCCTCCGGGGCCGAACATGTCGCGGTGCAGGGAGCCGGACTGCCACCGAAAGCCCTGGGTGCCGGATATACCAATACCGACTTTTCATTTATGGACAACCTCGATATTCTCGACATTTCCAGCTCCTTTGCCATTGCCCGAGAAAAGTTCAAGGATGCCTGGGACCTCGGCCAGATCCTCGACACCCGCGAACGACAACGGATCATCGGCGATTTTATAATCACGCCATTGGATATCTGGAATCACCGGACTTATCCGGATACCATCACCGTCGCGCGCAGCAATTTCGATACCCATGGTTTCACCATCCACCCGGTCTTTCTCATCCGCCAGCCGGATCTGCTGGATATTGATGTCGATGTGCCCTACCGGGCCTTACTGCCCCGGAATCTCGATGGGATTCTCGTCACGGGCCTGGGCGTGAGTGCCCACCGCGACGCGATGCCCGTCATCCGCATGCAGCCCGACATCCAGAATCAGGGGTACGCGATGGGTTTGGCCGCGGCCATGCTGGCCAAAGACAACCTGCCGACCCGCAAGCTGGACATCCGGGCCCTGCAAAAAGAACTCATCAAGGTCGGTATTCTGCCCGAGCGAGTCCTGACCGACTCCGACTCGTTCCCGCTGCCGAAGGAAAAGGTTGTCGCGGCGATCTCTACCGTTGTGACAAACTACGACAACATCCAGGTCTTATTGGCCGATCCCGACACCGCCCTGCCGCTGTTGCGCGACGCCTACGAAAAAACCGATAATCCGAAGGCAAAATGGGTTTACGCCCAGATCCTCGGCATGTTCGGGGATGCGACCGGCTCGCCGACGCTGATCGCCGAGATCGCCGCCCGACCGTGGGACAAGGGCTGGCATTATACCGGCATGGGACAATTCGGGATGAGTCTGAGCGAGTTGGACAGCTTGATCATCGCGCTGGGACGCACTCGGGACCCGAAGGCGGTATCCATCCTGCTGGACAAAGCCCGTATGCTGAATGCCGATAGCGAATTCTCACACTTTCGTGCCATCGCCATCGCCTTGGAAACACTGGCCGATCCGAAGGCCGCTCCAATGCTGGCCGAACTGCTGCGAAAACCCGGCATGACTGGTCATGCATGGACGGATCTGGCCGCTGTTCGAAAGACTATCGCCCCCAGCTCGACCGACACCACCGCTCGCAACCGTTCGCTCAGTGAATTATTGCTGGCCCGCGCGCTGTTCCGCTGCGGCGACGCCGAAGGTCTCGGCAAGGAAATTCTTCGCCGGTACGCTCAGGACAGCCGCGGCATTTACGCTCGCCACGCCCGGTCCGTCTTGGAGGAAAAACCCTCACACCGCCGGCCATTTTCCGGTTGATCGTTCAATCCAGCGTGTACCAGTGCCTTCGGCGGTTGAGTCGCTTGACGATTTCCATGACCCAGAACGGGATGGAGGCGCAGGCCAGAACGATCAGCAGTTCCGTGGCGGTCAGCGGTTCGGTCTTGAGGACCTTGTGCAGGAACGGCAGATACAGCGCCGACATATTGAGAATGATCGACACGGTGGTCGCTCCGATCAGCTTGAGATTGGTGAGTACGCCGATCTCGAACAACGATCGAACCTGGCTGCGGCAGTTGTACGAATGGAAGTCCTGACAGAATGCCAGTACGATAAACGCCATCGTCCGGGCCCGCCCCAGCAGCATTTCCTTCTGGCTTTCGTCGATGGTCAGGATCGTTCGGATCGTCTCGAAGTCCAGGGTAAACAGCGCCCCCAGCGCCTTGAGAACGGAGTACCGCCCCTCGAGGTAATAGGCGAAGCAGAACGCCGACAGGCAACAGATCGAGATCACAAAGCCCTGAAAGACCATCAGTCCCAGTCGTTCGTTGGTGATGACCCGCTGGAATTTGGATCGCGGCGGCCGTTTCATCGCGTCCGGGTCGATCGGATCGACGCCGAGAGCCAGGGCCGGTAATCCGTCGGTGACCAGGTTCACCCACAGCAGGTGGATCGGCAGCAACGGTACCGGAATCCCCGCCAGCGAGGCCAGCAGCATCACGAGGATTTCGCCGACATTGCACGAAAGCAGATAGTGGATAAACTTCTGTATATTGTCGTAAATTCCCCGCCCCTCGTGGACCGCCGACACGATCGACGCGAAATTGTCGTCGGTGATCACCATGTCCGACACTTCCTTGGTCACATCGGTCCCGGTGATCCCCATAGCCACGCCGATCTCGGCCTCCTTGACCGACGGGGCGTCGTTGACCCCGTCGCCGGTCATGGCGACGACCTGCTGCTTGTTCCGCCAGGCCTTGACGATCCGCAGCTTGTGTTCCGGCGAGACCCGCGCATAAACCGGGGTTTGCTCGACGGCCGCGGTCAGTTGCTCGTCGGTCATCTTTTCCAGTTCCTCGCCGGTCAGGGCCTGCGAACCCTCGCGATAGAATCCCAGCTCTTTGGCGATCGCCACGGCCGTGTTTTTGTGGTCGCCGGTGATCATCACCGTGCGGATCCCGGCCGACTGGCATTCCTTCATCGCCTTTTTGACCTCCTCGCGCGGCGGATCGATCATTGCCACCAGTCCCGAGAAGATCAGATCGGTCTCGATCGTGTCGCTGTCCCGCTCCATGTTCGCATCGACCGGCCGATACGCCATCGCCAGCACCCGCATCGCCTGGTTGGCCAGTTCGTTGTTGACCCGCAGGATCTCCCGGCGATCCGCTTCCGTCATCGCCCGAACTTGATCCCCCTGTTCCAGCCGGTTGCACCGCGACAGCAGGATATCCGGCGCCCCTTTGACATAGGCGGTCAATTCTCCCTCCGTATGCCGCAGGATCGTCATCATCTTGCGGTCAGAGTCGAAGGGAATCTCATCGACGAACACATTCCGCTTTTCCTCGTCGGCCTTGGTCATGCCCGCCTTGGCCGCCGCCACGAGGATCGCTCCCTCGGTCGGGTCGCCCACGATCGAGCCGCTTTGTCCCGTCCAGGCGAACTCCGCCCCGTTGCACAAGACCCCCACCCGAAGCGCCTGTTCCAGGTCCGGCTCGTTTTGCGCCTGAATGGCCTTTTCGTCCAGCCGGAACTGGCCCTGCGGGCTGTAGCCGATCCCCGTCACCGGGTACTGCTTGCCCCCCGCATAAACCACGCGGACCGTCATCTCGTTTCTCGTCAGCGTCCCGGTCTTGTCCGAGCAGATCACCGTCGTGCAGCCCAGCGTCTCCACCGAGGCCAGTTTGCGGATCAGGACATGCCGCTTGACCATCCGCTGCACCCCCAGCGCCAAGGCGATGGTCACCACCGCCGGCAGGCCCTCCGGGATCGCCGCCACCGCCAAGCTCACCGAGGTCATAAAGACATCGATCATCTTGCCGCCGCGGATCATCTCCAGCGCGAAGACCAGCCCAACAAGGATAAAACATATATAGATAATCCACTTTCCAAACTCCTCCAGCTTCTGTTGCAGCGGGGTGATCTCGGCCTCGACCTGCTGGATCATGTTGGCGATCTTGCCCAGTTCGGTCTTCATGGCCGTCTCGGCGATCACCGCGCGGGCTTTTCCCGCGGCCACCGAGGTCCCCAGATAGACCATGTTTCGCCGGTCGCCCAGCGTGATCTCCCCGGCCGCCAGCGCGTCGATGCTCTTGCTGGCCGGCATCGACTCACCGGTCAAGCTGGCCTCCTGGACCGCAAAATTCGGCGTGACCCACACGACCCGCCCGTCGGCCGGCACATAGTCACCCGCCTCCAGCACCACCAGATCCCCCGGCACAAGATCCGACGAGGGAACCGTCGTCAGCGTCCCATCGCGGATCACCTTGGAATTCGGCGACGACAGCTTCTTCAACGCCGCCAGCGACTTTTCCGCCCGATATTCCTGAACAAATCCAAGGATCGCGTTGAGTACGACGATCGCCAGGATCGCCAGCGTATCGACCCATTCGCCGAGAAATCCCGACACAACGGCCGCGGCAATCAGTACCCAGATAATCGTGTTCTTGAACTGCCCCAGGAAGATCTCCCACGCCGAGGCCCCGGGTGCTTCCTGCAGGTGGTTGGGTCCGTATTGGGCCAGTCGCTGCTTGGCCTCGACCTCGGACAGACCACGATCCGCATGAGTTCCCAATCGTTCGACTGCCTCGGTTACGCTCAATTGCCACCACGCCTGACTCATTCGCCGATTCCCTTTCGCATCCATTCCGATTTCGCTCGACAATCATCCATACCATACCGCCTGACCGGAAAAATGACAAGCAAAACCCATCCTTCCAACGAATCTTCAGCGC
>JAAYVQ010000290.1 GCA_012517095.1 Phycisphaerae bacterium
ACAAGGACATCCAGACCGGCGTTCCGCCGGAAGAAAAAGTAGAACAAGAACCAACCATTTCGTTCTTTCAGAACGAAGGAAAAGCAGACTGATCCAATGGGATCAGGAAGCAAAACCATGAACTTAACTATATGAGGAAAAGAATATGACAGGGAGTACTGGAAACACAAAGTACAAGAGGATCGGGATTCTTGTCGTCGGATTAGCGACCGGATGCCTGATATCGGGCTGCATCATTTCCGGCGGAAACAATTCGCCTCCGATTCAGGCCACTCGAATCGTTCAGTTGGGGGGAGCGATGCCGGTTGATCCGACTCTGGTCGTTCAAAGCGATAACGGAGATATCCGGGCCAACGGCAACGCCCCGCAACTTCGGATCGTTGCGACCATCACCGGTCGGGGATGGAGCGAACAACAAGCCCAGGAATTAATCGGCCAGGTTGGGATCGACTTGAAAACCTCGGGGCAAAAGGTAGTGATCCAGGCGAATAAACCCCTCGGAGATCTGGCCAACACGATATCGATTTCGTATGACATCAGCGTTCCCAATCCCTGTGGATTGGAGTTGACCAGCCACAACGGGGCAATCCGAATCGAGGCAACCCAGGGTACGATTCACGCCGAAAGCCATAACGGCTCGGTCGAGGTTATCGCGAGCAACGGCCCGACAGTGGCCCGATCGCATAACGGGAAGATCACCGTTCTGCAGTTTACCGGCGATATTGAAGCGACGACGAATAACGGGGGCGTTGAGCTGGTTCAGGCCGAAAGCGGCGCACCGGCTGCTCGGATCCACGCGGTCAGTCACAACGGTTCCATCCATCTAACGACCGTGCCGGGACTGTCGGCCAAAGCCCACATCCAAACCCATAATGGATCGATCCGATGCGACAGGCCGATCTCGGTCATCGGTGAAATCGACAAACAGAATCTCAACGGGATCATCGGTTCAGGCGCAGGCGAACTATCGCTGGAAACCCATAATGGTTCGATTCATATTCGATAACCGAGAATCCACACCACGCTCTGAGAGGCCCCTTCATGTGAGGGTCGTCTCTTCGGACGAATGAAAAGGGCTGGAAGGATAAATCCTTCCAGCCCTTGCTGTTGCGCTTCATTGAACCCGAGGTTGTACCGTCGGTTCACCTCTTACTGCGGAGGCAGAGGCGGGGTACTCCAGGCCGTCGTATTCTGTCTCGGCGAGGAATCGCGAGCACGGCATTGATATTCGCGAACCGTGAACTGACCACCCGCCGGAACAAAGAAGGACAATCCCGTATATGCCGAGCCATCCGGACCCGTGATTACATCGGTTTCAACCTGCCACGCCGACACATAACCGGTATTATTCTCTCGGACCTGATACTGGACAACAGACCCTTCAGGATCAGTCGCAACCACGACCCGCATATAGTCCCACCACTGACCATTGATAAACTGACGGGTCGGCGGGAAGTCCGGATCCCATTCCATCGGATCGGGTGTCGGAGGATTAATATCCCCGGCGGAGATTGTGACCGTCACGCGCGGGGCCTCGGCACTGACATTACCCACGCTGTCTTCGGCCACGAATGTATAGGTCCATGTTTCGCCACCCTGGACATCCGTATCAACCCAGGTCCGTGTTTGTCCGGCTTCAAACTCCGTATCGGGGACCAGATCCGCGAAATTCAGGTATCGTCGGAAGGTGTATCTCACCGGCGGGTGATCATCCGTGGCAACGGCCGCAGTCATGGTGACTGAAAGCGGAAGACCCAGTTGCTGAACGGGCTGAACAAGCCATTCAATCGGGGCAGGCGGAGTCTCATCTTTATCCGTCGTCGTGGAAGCCGGTTCGGAATCGGCCGTCCAGTTGCTGTTATACGGATCACTCTGACTGACATATTTGACATGATTTGCATCAAGTATCGTATAACCCGTCGGATTGACGATGATACCGGCTTCCGCAAGGGTACCGGGAACACGGATTTCGGCCACACGGACCACATAGGTATAGGTCGTTTTGGGGAGCAATCCGGTATCCGTCCAGGTGGGATCGAGACCATTGGCATAATATAACCATGGACTTTTCTTACTGACTGTCTGATTGCCGATCTTGATACATTCAAACTGATAGGCGACTTCCCAACCCCAATCATCCTGGGCCCGAGCGGCGGTCATGATGATTTGGTCAGTTGTCCCAAGGACACCGTTGGGTTTTCCGTTTACAGCCCATTCGGCCGGATTGGGCCGAGGAGCCAGATTATCCACGGTCAACCAACATGAAGTCAATGGTAACAGGTCGGTAAGATTCAC
>JAAYVQ010000291.1 GCA_012517095.1 Phycisphaerae bacterium
AACTCATGAATCGACCAGTACCAGGAATCCGACGATCCCGTCTGGATGATCTTGATAAAGCGGGCGTAAATCGTCTTCCCGAAATCCAATTCGGTCAGGGGCTTGTCGGCCTCGCCTGTCAACACCGGTCTGCCCCAGTTGCCGCCGTCGAAGCTGACATAGACCTCGTAACCTTTCGGAAAATCGTTCGGCGACGGAGTGGCGTCCAGCGTCAATCCCCGGATCGCCCGCTCGATCCCCAGGTCCAGCACAAACCAGTCACCCGGCTTCATCGGCCGCCCCGTATCCCAGCGAGTATCCATCTTTCCGTCAAGAGCCAGTCCGGTCCCGCCGCTATTTAATGAAGCCGTCGCCTTCATGTTCTGATTGGCCAGCGTCTCTTGGATCCTGCGGATCGTCCCGTCGGCCTCGGCCGAAAGCGCCGTATCGGCCTTAAGTTGCTTGGCCATGTCCAGCGCCTCCTTGCACGGGAATTTCGTCAGCGCCGCCAGTACCAGCCGTTTTTCTTCCGGCCGTTTGGCGATCTTCATCGCATCCCCCAATAACGCGACCGTCTGCGCCGCCCCGCGATTGGCCGGAGTCGAAAGCAGCGTGATATATCCTCGCAACGCCAGCGTCTGATTCCCCGCATCGGAATCGTTCTGCGCCAAATCCAGCAAGTCCTTCAACGGCGTCGGTTCCGGCCATTCGGCCAAAGCCCGGATCGCCGCGCGTTTGATCTCCGGCGTCGTCGAAGTCAGATTCGACCGCACAACAGCCAGTGCCTTGTCACCGCCGATTTTTGGCAACAAGCCGAGCAACGACACCTTCGCTTCGGTTTCGCCGCGAGAAAGCGCGTCAACAACCGGCTGCACATCGACCTGTTTGACTCGGGCGATGATTGCCGTCATGGCTCGTTCAAGGTTGCCGCGTTCCGCCGCCGTTTTCGCTTCGGCTACCAAGCCGACCATCTGCGTAAAGGCCGGACTATCCGCCAACTCCCCGAGCGCACGACTGGCCGCTCGCTGAACCTCGGCGTTGGCGTCTTTAGCCGCTTTGAGCAACGCCGGCAGCGCGATGGTCTTGGCCCGATCGATCACGGCCTGAATCGCGGCCGCACGCACGGGCCCCGTCGCCGAGGTCGAACCGACAAGAGCGATGATCTTTTCATCCACGCCGTCGGCCGACAACCGTGCCAAACTCTGCTGCGCCGCTTTGCCGACTTCGCCGCCCGTCGCCGCGACCGTCGCCAGTTTCTCAACTGAAGTCGCATCGCCCAGCACCGCCAGTGCCTTGACGGCGGCCAGTTTCACCGTCGCATCGCCGTTATCGACGGCCCTGGTCACCGCGCCGGCCGCGGCTTTATCCTGTCGCGTCTCCAGCGCCGCGATCAACACCGTTTGTCCCTGCGGGTCCAGCGTCGAAAGGGAATCCGCGAAGGCCTTCGTTGCGGCCTGGCCCGGCATCTCGGAGATGAACTTCGCCGCCGCCAGTTTCAGATCCGCGTTCGGATCTTTCAGAAGCGCAATCACCTGCGGCACGGTCTTTTCCTTCTGCGCCTGCACCAGTCCGCGATAGGCCGCGATCCGGATCCATGTTGAATTCTTCGTATCCGTCATCGACGAATAAATCGTCATCGCCTCGGCCGTCTTGCCCTGCTGGGCCAGCGAATCCGCCGCGGCGATCAGCGCATCATCCCGTTCGGCCTGCAGTACGGGCGCAACCTTCGCCGATGTCAGAATCTTTACGGCATCTGAGCCGCCGATTCGGCCCAACGCCCGGATCGCCGCAAGCGCGGTGTTCGCGTCCGCATCGTTGACCAGCTTGCCGATCTCGGCCACTGCGGCCGTTTCGCCGCGCTGACCCAGCGAGCCGATCACACCGATTCGCAGATCGCCGGTCAATGTCGTCAACGCCTTGGTCATTGCCTGTCCCGCTTGTGGCGAGGGATTGTGCAGCAGCGCCATCCGCGCCAGATGCGAGGTATCCTTGTCCGAAAGCATCGCCGACATCGCCGGAACGCACTTGGACGAGCCAACCACCCGCAGCATCCGGGACACCCACTGCTTGCCGGCCAGGGAAAGCTTCGGCGACTTCAGCGCATTGAGCAATTCCTCTTCAACCGCCGGATACTTCGACACCGGCAGATTGCGGACTTGCTCTTCGATCTTGGCCAGCCCTTCGCGCGGCTTGTCAAAGTCATACCCGTCGAGCGGACCAAAATCGAGCTTGGTACTGATCTGCGAGCGAACGCTGGTCTTTGTCTCCGTCGGGAAATCCGCAGGCACTTCTGTCCGCGTCACCTTACCCGTTGCGGCCCACTCGGTCCCGCGTTGGGTGGTCACGATAAACCCGACGCACCGCATCTGCTCGGGGGCATGCCCCATCGCCTGATGGAAAACCCGTCCCTTGCCGTAACGGATCGTAAACAGCACCGGCTCATCGCGGCCGGTTCCACCAGTGGCCCTATCCTGAATCGATGTCGCCAGAAGCGTCATGTTCTTGGCCGGACCGCGCAAGCGGCTGTACAACTCATCCTTGACATGCAGCCATTTTTCCGGAAGGCCCTTCATGATCGGGTGCTGTGTGTCGCGCGCCGTAATCAGGTAATCGACCTGCTGGCCGTGTGCCCCGCCGGGACCGGGCGTCTCATCGCGGACGATCTTGCCGTCCTTCCAATACACATAGGGCCCGCTCTTCTCGTTGCGCCCGCCCCAGCCGCCCAGTCCGATCATCTCGTTCCATTCCGGCCAGTTCGGAAATGCGTTGTCCGCCGCATGAATGACGACCAGTCCCCCGCCGTTATTCATGTATTGTTCGAATGCATCCCGCGTTGCCTTCGGCCAGTCATCCCCCGTGTAGTTGGCCACAATCACATGGTATTGGGCAAAGTCCGGTTTGAACGATTCCATCGGCTGACCCTGCGGCGGCGTGGTCGCCACATCCACGGTAAACAGTCCCGTCTCCTCGATGATCTCCTTCAAGACCGGCGTACAGGCCTTCCAATCGTGGTTATTCTGTCCATCGACGATCAGGGCCTTCATCGGCGCCGCCGTTCCAATCTCCGCCGCCAGAATTGTCATCAACATCGTATATGCAAATCGTTTCATTGTTTCATTCCCCTATCTGTCATATCGGGTGGCAGCCACCAAGATTCGCACCGAAGAGCGAATCGAGGTGGATGAACTTCGTTTACCGAACCCCGGTTTCTTTCATACCTTTCACGCTGTTCTCACTTTCCACACTTTTTCGTTTACAGCGTCCACGGTTCGCGATAACTCCGCCCCAACAGCGCCGACGCTTCGGGATCGCCGAGGATCTCCTCGGTTTCCGGATTCCACTTGATCTTGCGGCCCGTCAGCATCGCGATCTCGCCCAAGAGTCCAACGCTGATCGAACGGAAACCAACCTCTTCCGGACAGATCGTGGGTTTGCGGCTCTTGACACACTCGATGAAATTCTGCTTGTGGTCATTGCTCTCGTAGAGTTTGATCTCATCGGGACCAATGACCTCCCTGAGAATCTTCTCGTCCGAGGCCTCGAGTACGCCGCGATTGACTCGGATCCAGCCCTTCTCGCCGATCCACTTGGTCCCATCCTGAACCTGCGTACCGTCGCCCACCGTCATCACGATCCCGTTGGCGTACTTGCAGTCGAACTTGTAGTTCGTCGGAACATTGAACAGACCTTCCATTGGATAAACGCCCCGTCCTTCGATCTCCACCGGCCCGGTCGTATCCCACCCCATACCCCAGTGCGCGATATCGATGTGGTGCCCCGCCCAGTCCGTCAATTGCCCACCTGAATAGTCCATAATCCATCGCCAGTCCCAGTGACAAACGCCGCGGTACGGAACCCATGGCGCCGGTCCCAGCCAGAAATTCCAATCCAGTCCGTCCGGCACCGGTTCGATCTTCCGCACGCCCGTCGCCCCGCCGGTCGGGAGGCCGACTTCGATCTTGAGAATCTTGCCCAACCGCCCATTGCGGACCAGCTCGGCCCCGCGCCGGAACTTGTAGTCCGAACGCTGCTGGCTGCCCGTCTGCCAGATCCGCCCGTAACGCTGAATCGCGTCGCACATCGCCCGCCCCTCCCGGATCGATCGGGCGAACGGCTTTTGCCCATGGATGTCCAGCCCCGCCTTGGCCGCCGCGATCGCCGGGATCGCGTGCCAGTGATCCGGCAGCGCCAGCATCACCGCATCGAGGTCCCCGCGCCCGATCAACTCACGAAAGTCCAGGTAGGCCTTGCAGTCCGTATTCTTGTTGTGCTCATCGACGAGGTTCTTGGCGTTGTCGCGGTTCTTGCGATCGACATCGCACACCGCGACAAAATACACCTCCGGCCGTCCGATGAAATCCATCATGTCGCCCGTGCCCTGGGATCCCGTCCCAATCGCGCCCATGATGATCCGGTTGCTCGGCGCCGTCGCCCCGAACACCCTCGACGGCAAAAAAACCGGCAGCGCCATCGCCGCAGATGCCGACGCGCCCGCCTTGAGGAGCTGTCTTCGCGTCAATCCCGTTCTATTCATACCGTTCTCCTGAAAAGAATCCGTGAATTTCCAGACAAGACGATCCACCGCTCGATTTTCTTGCATCATCATACCGAATCGGCGCACGGATTCAATCGGCAACATCTCACGGGAGCGGACCCCGACCGTGTACGCTGACGGATCCAATATCACACCATTTGCTTTTTTTATTTTTTTTATTCGTACTTGCCGGCCGGAGAAACATATAATAGATAGTCGTCACCGGCCCCCCGGGGAAAAGGGTTTTTTTTGTTATTTGCGACGGACGAGGGTAAAAATGAAAACAAAAGATGGGGAGAAAATCATGAAATCATTCCACCTGAATCTTATTGTTTCCTGCTGGCTGACCGTTTCCTTTTCCGCAAGCGCCGCGTTGTTTATGTGCGGCGACCCCACCCATTTGCCGCCGGCGGGCGATGTCAACAGCGACTGCCATGTAAACTGGTACGATCTGGAAATCTTCGCCCAGCAATGGCTCGCTTCTGATTGCATCCAGCCCACCAACTGTTTCGGCGCCGATCTCGACCGTAGCGGAGGAGTCACACTCCATAACGATTTCTCGATCCTGTCAGGTAACTGGTTCCGCTGTACCGCCCCGGAATGTTTCCGCACAACGCAGTCCTATACCGTCTTCGCCTTTAACGACCTGGGCATGCACTGCACTCAGCCGAGTTTTGCGGACATGATGATCCTGCCGCTCTACAACGATTTTCACGCCGTCGTCGTTCGCCGTCGTATCGGCGACGACCCGCAGATCGTCACCAGCAGCGTCGCCATTCAATACAACATCCCCTCCAACACCTACTCCGTCGGCGCCATCAAGAAGACCGATTTCTGGGATTACACTCAGGCCCTCTTCGGCGCCGCCGTCCCCGTCAATGTCGGCTTGATGGGCAAAAAACTGGCCGATACGATGGGCCCCGGCGACAACAACGACTGGGTCGCTCACGGCCTGCCGATCACCCCCATCCGAGATGACGGCCAGTTCGACGCCTACCCCTTGGCCACCGTCATCGTCACCGTCGCCGGCAACGAGGTCGCCCGCACGCAGGCCGTCGTCCCCGTTTCCACCGAGATGAACTGCCAGCTTTGCCACAATACGCCCGGCCTGTCTGTCACGATGGATATCCTTCACAAGCACGACTCCCTCCATCCCGGATATGATCTGGTCAACAAACGCCCGGTCGCCTGCGGCACCTGTCACCGTCAGGAACCCCTGGCCTCACTGAATGTCTATCCGGGCGATCCCGCCGTCTCGTCTCTGTCCCGAGCGATGCACAACTCCCACAAGTCGCGCTTCACCGATCCCGCCGTCCTCCAGGCCCTCGGCGGGGATGCCTGCTATGCCTGCCACCCCGGCGTCGTGACCAAGTGCCTCCGCGATGTTCACTCCAAAGCCGGCATGACCTGCACCAGTTGCCATGTCTCAATGGAGGCCGTCGCTTCGCTCAATCGTCGCCCGTGGATCGACGAACCTTCCTGCGGCGGCTGTCATCCGCTCGCGAAAAATCCGAACCACGCCAACTACCAGTTCGAAGAGTCCGGTAAACTCTTCCGCCAATCAAAAGGCCACATGGGCGTCCCCTGCGAGGTCTGCCACAACACGCCGCATGCCTTGACCCCGGCGACCATGAATGTCGAAAATGTTCAGACCATTAACCTCATGGGCCATTCCGGCGTGATCAACAAATGCCTCCTGTGCCACACCGAAACGCCGACAGAAATCTTTCCCCATCACCGGGACGATGATTGATGGGGATAGGAGATCCGTCTGTCCCTGCGCACAACGACGGGACAAATCGGCCGCAGATCGATTTCGCCAAGAGCGAATCCGTTCCCTTGATCAGGAACCAGCGTCGTCGGAAAGAAAGTTTTCCCATTCCTGCAAGAAATCATCCAGCGACTTGCCACAGAGGGTTTCCAGTTTTTTCAGGTTGTTCTCCTGAACGGCCATGTCCCTGGAATTCTTCAGCGTCCCATATGCCTTGAAGAACAATTCCTTCCCGTAGGTATCAATCACATACTGTACCAGCGAGGCGGCCTGAGGATAGGCGATCTTCGGCCGAGTCTTCTCCGACCCGATCTCCGTAAAGGCCATCAACTCCTTCGGTACAATCCAGTCCCCACGGCTTTTCAATTCCCGGGCGTATTCGCGAATCGTTTTGTCTCCGCCGCCGTAGCCGTGCATCGCCTTTAAACCCATTCGCTCCACCATATACACGGCGAACCCCTCGTTGAGCCGCGCCGGCGGACTCCCGTACGCGCCCATGAGAATATGCACTGCCTCGGGATACGGATCCATCTTCTCCGCGGCGATATAAATCTCGCGAAGTTTGGTTTCGGCGTCCTCAAAGAGAACCAGACGCATACGAACGCCCGCTTCCTTGCCGAGAAAGGCGCAAATCCCCTCGACGCCCTGATCTCGAACTTCGCGAATTTGCTCAATGTCTTGGGCCGCTTATAAAGGATCCCAAAAATATATAAACCACACCTTTTTAGGGAATGGATGTCATCCAATACTCCACAAACACTTTCAGGTCCAGCAGGTCCACGCGGCAGTCGCCGCCTTCCGGTACGATATCCGCGATGGAGATCTTGTCTAACCACTCCGCGGCGAAGATCGCGAAGTCCTCGATATCCACCTGTCGATCATAGTTCAAATCGCCATGCCCTCCGGCCGAAGGCCCCGGCCATTCCAGCACATTCGAGGTCTGCCCGTCGAAGTTGGCGTATGCCAACATTCGGCAGGTCCCGCGCCGGAATCCGCCGCTGTCCCAGGATATCGGAAGATCGAACAGATCGCCCGCGGCCAGTTTAGAAAACTCCTTGCGGAAAGTCTCGATGGGTTTTCCGCCGAGTGTCTGAATCTCGATGACCGCTTCGCCGTCGAGCGGCACATCGCCGGTATTTTCAAACCGGGATGTAATCAGCACAGAATCGTTGGTTCCAAAACATTGCGATACGACCTTCAGCGCCGTCATCCGTCCGTTTCCGGCCCCGATCTCGACCATTCTCTCGGCCGTATCTAAAATCACCCCGCCGGTGTTCTTGAGCTCCGCATGGACAGAGTAGGGTCCCGACTTGGCTGTGGCCGTGTCCCATTCGGCCGACAACGAGGCCAACCCTCGGAAATTCCGCAGCGCCCGCAGCGGCAATCCTTTCACCAGACCCGAACCGCTGTCTAAGATCGACATTTCGACAATCGCATCGATCGCCTGGCCGGTCGGATTGTACAGCCACAAATGAATCTTCACCGGATCGCCTACGGCATACTGACCTTTGTCCGTCGAAAGCTTGTTGATTTCGATCTGCGATTGTGCATAGCGGATTCGGAACTGATAAGTTCGATAGAACCGCACTTGCGTCGTCGCCGTGTTGTAGAAGAACGGATGAACATGGATCTGCAGCGTGCTGCCGCCGCCGGTCCTTGTGCTCGTGGTCCAGTCGAAATCCGTCAACGGCCAAAAGCCCTCCGCTTCCGGGGCCGGAGGAACCGTATTTCCCGCTTCATCCACAATCCGTTCCGTATAGAGCGGCAAATCCAGATCCATTGTCGTAAACAGCCCGCCCTTTTCCTCCAATTCCACCTCCTGCACCTGCCACCCGGCCGGTAAATCGATCCGATGCGTATAGAGCGGTACCATCGGCTTGTCAGTCTCCGTCAAAACCGCCTGACCGGGAATCCGCGGCTGATCTTTACCCTCGATCGATTGGACCGTAAAATTCGGGATCGTCAGTTTCAGCGTGGTAGGCGGATCGGCCGGAGGAACCGGAATGGAATCATCGCTCGGAGCCGGCACGCCGCCGTTGAAAGTCAGCGCCGGGTCGCCATAGAATTGATTGATCGCGCAGTTGTATTCGTACCTCTCGCGCGTGGTCCCGGCCCCCACGGAACTGATCATCGTCCGCTTGGCGTCCCGCAGCGCCATTCCCAGCGGCGCCCCCAGCTCGAAATAGTCGTAGAAGTACTCATCGACATATTGCGTTTCCATGTTCGCTGTCGATGATGCTCCGATATACGCCCCGGCCCCTTCCTGCAGGAACGATTCGGCCAACCCTCTTCCGAACGGATACGATCCCGTCGAGCAGGACATCGCCGTGATCAACGGGTGCGTCAAACCTGGCGAAAAATTGTCGCGTACTTCGCGGGCGGTGAGAATATCCCAGAGTCCCGGATTGCCGTGCCCCGATAAGTGAATGATATCCTGGTCCACGGCGTGAGCGAAAAAGTCCGTCTCGTCGATCCCGCTGGTTCCTTCCGTCGTTTCGCGCAGAATCGAAAATCCATGATCGTCGATCCGGTTTTCGATTTCATCGTTCAGTCCGGCAAAATCAAAATAATCCGAGTTCCCGCTGGTTCCGCGCGAAAAACCCGAAACCAGGTACGCGTCAGAATGATCCAGCACGCTGTCGCCCCTGGCCAGTTCGATGCTGGTTTCAATCACGGTTCGCAAATCGTTGGGGGTTTCGCCGATGATCCGTCCGACGGCCAGTTCCGGAAGTTCGTCGGCGCCGGTCGTGCTGGCGTAAAACATGTCGGTATAGGGCGCCTTCTTGCCCGCTCCGCCGGTGGCGAAATGCGCCTTAAAAGTCGGCACAATCGCCGTTTCGCCCACAATCAGCAGGTATCCATTGTTGATCCAGTCCAGGGCCAGCCGGTCGGTCCAATCGCCGTGCTCGCTGATCAGCTCATCGAGCACCCATCGGCTCTCGCACGATTCCCACGCTTCGGGAATATGCAGGATATCGATATTGCCGCTGTTCCACCAATCGCTGTTCCCGCGGGCGATCAAGACCTCGCCCTTGCCGCCGTCGATCACATCGGCGACATAAAGCCAGTCGTCGAGGGCGAAATCCGCGTCCAGCGTCAGAATGGTCGGATCGGCGTCGGGATCTCCCCCGAAATCGTAGATCGTCACCGTCTCGTCCGAGCCGTTGGCCACGAGGATCTCGTCATAGTCGTTGCCGATGACATCGCCGACGGCTATGTCGTAGAAGAACGCCAGGTCCACCGGCAACAATAAATCGACGCCGAAACTGGCTCCGGATTCATAGACGATAACCCTGTTCTCCGAGATATCCCCTACGACAAAATCATCGCGGCTGTCACCGATCACATTGCCAACCACGAATCGGTCCCCCGGCTCAAAATTGATCGTGGAGGTTCTGTGTCGCGTCGTGGTCAACTCGCCCCAGATGTCCACCGTTCCATTGTCGTGCGCCACCAGAATCTCGTCGCCCGACCAGTCCATCCAGTCATTCACAACATTGCCAACCGCGAATGTGTCGTGGGAGGGATCATAGTAAACATGAAACAGCGTCTCTTCGAAGGCCTCCGTAAGGACATTGTATTGAAAGACCTTCACATCGCCCCGGCTGTCTCCGGGGCTGTGCCCATCGACGACCACCAATTCGACGGTCGGATGGGCCCCGCCGCTGCGGAACGCCAGCACATTCCCCACAGCCATCGTATCGCCCGGCTGGAGGGTATGAAATCCCAGCCGGATCGGAAGCTCGTTGTCGGCCAGCCCCAGCTTTCCGGACACCGCATCAAAGACCTGGATCAGATCCTCCACCGTGTCGCTGTCCTTCCGATCCAGCAGGATCAGTTCCTCGCGATCGTCGTTGAAGAGATCCCCCGTTCCCATCCAACGCCCGCCCTGGAAGTTCGGATGGATCGTATAATACGAGTTGAAATGCCCGATTACCGCCCTGCGCTCAAAGGCCAGATCGACGATCGACGCCATCAGGTCGTCCACTTCGCCGGTGTCAAACATTCGGTACAACGCGATCGGATTGGTCACGATCAGATAATTCGATTCCAAAATCGCCCAGTTGGCGCAGGACCGGATTGTATGCCCGTCTGTGTCACGCCACGCCACATCGTCGAACTCCTCTTCATACGCCTCATAGGCGTCGTGGAATTGGATCGATCCCGACCCGCCGATCTGATACGGTTCGATTCCTTTGTAGAGAACCGGAATCGCCAGATAGAAAAATCGGTCCGTCTCGCCCGGGGTCAGTTCTCGATCCGAACCGCCGAAGGTCATCTCGATTGAGCTGGTTCGGGTCTCGGGGTTGTATCGGCTGACCACATCGTAGCCCCAGGTATCGATGTTCTGGCACTGAAATCCGGTGACCCTGTCCGTCAGAAGGTCAAGCGTCAGAGTAGCGCTTCCCCGATTGGTGATCGACAGATCAACCCAGATCCAGGTATCCTCGCGGACGACCCGCCGTTCAATCTCGAGCTGCGGACGATTGCGTTCGACGACGATTGTCGTGCTGTCCGTCAGCGTACAGCCCGTGTCGGTCGTCGTTCGCACGCGAAGACGATGTTCGCCCAGATCCAGTCCGCCCGTCTGAATCGTATAACACGATACATCCTCCATCCAGGGATCCACTCCGAGATACTCCGGCCATATCCTCTCCCCGTCCAAATAAAACTCAAGATCGCTTTCCTCCAGAGGAACCTGACCGAGAAATCCCCCAAACGCCGATCCGCTCGGCAACTCCGGATTGGGATTGTCCATCCAACCGATGATCGTCTCGGTCCGGACGGCATAGATATAGATCTCCATCTCGTCCGGCGGGGCTTCCATCGTGTCGGTGTGGATGACATGCTCATAGGCCGGATATCGAAACTCCAATTGGGTTCCGCTGCTGAGACAATCGTCCAGCCAATTCCAATCGGCCATACATTGTCCCACGGTGCCGTCCTGTGCAAAGGCCCGCTCGGTCACCGCGTGATTGCCGATCAGATCCTGAACGCTCATCCCCGCAAAATACGGATTTAACCAGCATTCATACGGCGCCGAGTAGTCGGTGGCCATCAGGAAACCGTCGAAGTAAAACTCCACGCGATCCACCTCGCCCCCCTCCGGGGCACTCGCCCTCCATTGCAGCGGCAGGGCGTTTCCCACCGGCCCGGTGGCACCGATCTTGACCGGCCCCGACGCCGTCGGCAGCGTCCGAAGATACGCATCGGCGCTTTGAACAATATTGCCCATTTCGTCGGTCGATTCGACGCGGAAATGATAGGTCGTCCCCGGCGAAAGGGTATTGAGCTTAATCAGGTGGGATTTTGTCAGGGAAATGTCGCGGACGATCAGGTTGAAAACCTTCGCTGATGTCCCGAATCTGACGATGCTGTTCGAATCCTCGTCGGTCGTCCAGGTGATCTCGGCCGAGGTCGTCGTGATGTTCGAGACGGTCGGGCCGGCCGTGATCTTCGGCGCCGTCGCGTCGCACTTCCAGACCTCCTGGCGGCTGT
Source organism: Phycisphaerae bacterium (assembly GCA_012517095.1). Taxonomy (GTDB): domain Bacteria; phylum Planctomycetota; class Phycisphaerae; order Sedimentisphaerales; family Anaerohalosphaeraceae; genus FEN-1350. The sequence goes on from JAAYVQ010000291.1 coordinate 11,784, forward strand.
TGTCGGTCTCGTCATTCTCGTCGATGTCCTCGCCGGAATCCGTCACCACCGTGATCGGATCGCTCGGGGCCGAGCAATGCCACAGATATTTCTCGAAGGATCGGTTTCGTCGCTGT
>JAAYVQ010000292.1 GCA_012517095.1 Phycisphaerae bacterium
GGATCTCAACGAGGACTGCCGGGTTTCGTTGGAGGACTTCGTCGTCATGGCCGAGTATTGGCTGATGGATTGCCGCGGGACCTCGGTTTCTGTGGATTGTTGGGGATTCTTATGACCGACGACCGACTCCGAGGCGGCTCGGATTTACAAACCGCTACCGGAGATTGAATCAGATTTTCCTTGATTTTTCGGCACAGGTTGATATACTGTACAGGTAGGAGTGGGTGGAGCAAAACCGATAGGAGAGTGTATGAAAACGACAGCGATTATCATTTCGTTCGGTGCTGTGGTTCTATGCCTTATTTCCCCATTTAGTTTTGGAAACGTATTTGCCGTATGGGATTTTGGTCCTTCGTCGGCGTTCTATACGACCGACCCTGCCTCCTATGCTCTGCCGGATAAGCCGACCTTTGTCATGACCGGGGGCGATATCGACGTCAACGGCAAAAACGGCGTGGATTTTACCGATGCCGACGGCGTGTTTCATGCGGCCGGCCAGGGTGCCGCGTGGGATGATGTCAACAAGTCCGGAGCGGACAACGACGCCGCTTTGACAATCACGATGAATACAACGGGATGGACTCTTCTGGGATTGCGATGGGATTATCGTTCCGAGGAAGCCGTCAGTTTCGATATCGATTATCGCCTGTCCGAAACGGCGACCTGGATATCCCTTTTGAACAATCAGCGAATCACGGCCGATGATGCGTTTCATGCCGTTACGATTGATCTGTCGCCCTATGTTGTTTTGTCCGACCAGCCGTTTGTGCAGTTCCTCATCAGCGACCTGGACGAAGGCGATGGCAACAACCGTTACATCTTCGACAACCTGCAGTTTACGGGCGTCCCCGAACCGGCCACCTTGTCGCTGTTGCTGTTGGGCACTGCGATGGGTTTGCGGCGGCGTCCATCTTGAACACGGTCGGATTCGTTCCGTTATCCCGCGTTTTCCCGGGGTAGGTCCATTCCGGCCCTGTTCCCGTCCTCTATATATGTATAAATGCATCCTGAATAATAGTTTACTTCAGGCATTCCGCGACATAGGGATTTCCGCAATCCAGCCAGGATGCGGCCAGGATCGCGAAGTCGTGAAGATCCACAATGCAGTCTTTCGTCAAATCGCCCGCGACGCCGCATTCATAAATGGAAAAATAGGAATCGCTGGTGTCATAGACTAGCCGATCCGCGTTGTTTGAGATTCGGACAAGGCAAATGTCGGAATTCAACATGGGAACCAGCCATGAATAGGTTCCGGTATTTCCGATATTGGGCGGGAAAACCTCGAACCAGTTCATTCCGCTGTCGATGGAAAACTCGATCCGGACGCTGGCAGGATCCCCGGTTGAAGCCCAGGCAATATCGTAGGAGGAACCGCTTTCCATGACCTCTGAGCCATTGGGAGCGATCAGGGTCAGCGAGGAAGGTGCGGCGGTAATCGTACGCAGGGCGCTGAGACTCTGAAGCCCCCATTGGTTGGGAGCGCCAAAAGTACTAAGTTCTTTGTCTCCATCGTAGTCAGGGGAATTGGCGGTTGTGGCGGAGGAAGGATTGGCTTCGAGTTTGAAGACTTCGGTGTTGCTGATCCCGCTGGCGGGACTGACACCCTCTCCGGCCGGACCGAAGACCACGGTTCCATTGGCATTTCGGATTCGAAGCTGCCAGTTGGTGCTGCTGACCGGAAAACTGGAGGCCTCGATATACCGTCCGTTGGCTTCATTGTGCGCTCGGACATGGATCCACCAGTCTCCCGCGGCCGGATTATAGCTGATATCGCTGGCCAAGTCTTCGGAGACGGTGATGATCGTGCCGCTGCGCAAATCCGACCAGATGCTGTTGTTGGTCAATTGGAGGGTTTCGTCCAAGATGCCATCCTGGTAAATATCGAACATCCAGAGCCGCATGTCGAGATGATCGGAGATTACGACCAGTTCAAACCAATCGCCGCCGTTGCCCATGATCCTGCCGAAATAAGGAGTCGGATGCCCGGCCGCCGAGTTCATCGGCGGATGCGGTTCCACCCCCCAGAAATTCGTCGTCATCCACGGCGTTGTATTCGTTGAGAATCACGGAAGCCCCAAACAAATTTCCGGCAAATAAAAGGAAACCCCAA
>JAAYVQ010000293.1 GCA_012517095.1 Phycisphaerae bacterium
CCGCAATTCAAGTTCAGCGGGACGATCCAGAAATAATCAATGAGGATATAGGATATAGTCTTTAGGATTTAGACGAAGACAGAAGTCGCTTGTCTATGATCGCTGGTGAAATTCCTCACGCCTATTGTTGGATTCTGCCGCCCTTTCAGGGCTGGGGCGTGTGGGGATGCGGATTCCGGGGATTCACATCCCCGGCTAAAACCTGTCGCCACGGTCGGGGCTGTTAGGAAGATCAAAAAGCAAAGATTAAAGAGTAAAAATCAAAAAAGTAACTGGTACCATTTCTTGATCTATGTTCCCCAAATCTGCCCCGAGAAAAAAAGGGCAAGGGTACAAACAAACATGGAACCCCAAGCCAAGGGAAGACAAAAAAGTACACATATGAAGGGATGCATTTTTGTATCAACAGTCGAGATCATAAATGGACCTGTTAACCAGACCGAGGAGGAATTCCCCAGGACACATGCTAATCGTGTACATTCTGCTTGTTGGGTCCAAAGTGAATTTCCAATTATCCCAAGAATCAGCAACATCAATCCCCATGCCCCGGCCATCAAGAACTTGGCGTGTTTCATGCGGCGAAAATACAGCCAACAAACAAAGAGGATCGCGCTCGGTATAACTATGAACAGCAACTGTATCCGTTCATCCTATACAGGAACCATCTCAAAGGATTAATTTCATCGAGACTATTTTCCTCTCAATTCTGCGGCGAGGTCGGGGGCGTCGTAGATTTTTTCGAGGGCGTGGAGGATGGCCTGGGAGTTGACGGAGACCGCCCGTGCCTGGGTTTCCGTGAAGGCGAAGTCCAGGACCAGCGACTGGATGTTACCGTCGAAGATGATGCCGACGAATTCGCCCGCGCGGTTGACGACGGGGCTGCCGGAGTTTCCGCCGATGATGTCGGCCGTGGAGACGAAGTTGAACGGCGTGGACAAGTCGAGCTTATCCTTGCGGTCGATCCAAGTCTTCGGCAGGTTAAACGGCGGCTGGAAGTTGTGTTCGGCGGCGCGGGCGTAAAGCCCGGCCATGGTGGTCTGGAAGGGAATCATCTGGCCGTCCTGCTGGTAACCCTTGACGACGCCGAAGGCCAGTCGCAGCGTGAAGGTGGCGTCGGGATAGGCGGTCGGGCCTTCGATCGCGAACCGCGCGCGGGTGATCTTGGCGTGGGCCTGATCGACGATCTCGCCCTGGGCCTCAAGGATCTTCCGGACGGCGCGGGCGTCGGCGTCGATGAGCCGGGCCAGCTCGATCATCGGGTCATTGGCGGCCTTGACTTCATCGGGCGTGGCGGCGTAGAGCTTTTTGCGGAGGGCGACATCCCTGAGCTTGGTTCCGGCAATCAACTCTGCGGCCCGGTCGCGCGGGGACTTGCCGGCGAGGACCTTCTGCACCAGCGGATCGGACAGGCCTTTGTGCGAAACCAGCCAGGTCAGGCCGGCCGAGAGTTTGAGCTGTTCGAAGTCGTCGTAGAGCGGCTCTTCGGAGAAGAGCTGGAACTCGAGCGATTCGAGGTTGGAGTCGCGAAATTCGCGAAGGCGCTCGCCGTTGGGCTTGGGCTTTTCCTCGATCGCGCGGAGGATTGTGCGGGCGATGTCGAAGAATGAACTGGAAAAGCCATGGCCGCCTTCGAGCAGAGCGCTATCGAGGAAATTGTCGGCGACGATCTTCTGGGCAGCGTCGATGGTGTCCCATGCGGACAGGATGTCTTTGGCGTCAGGTAGTTTGGCGACGGCGTCACGGAGCTTGCGTTCGCTCGCCAGCTTGGCGTCCATGATCTGCGGATCCAGCAGTGCCGCAAACATGCCGTCGCGGGCCTTGCGGCTGTTTTGCACGCCGAACAGCAGGTCCTTGGCGCGGCGGGCGTTTTCCTCCGTACGGTTGCTGTAAGCCAGGAGCGCGACTTCGAGCGTGTAGAGCCGCCGGAGGGCATAGGGAAACTGGCGGTCGCGGAGGAACTGCAGTTCGGTCATCGTGAGCTGACGGGCGGTGCTGCCGGGGTGGCCGGAGACGAAGACCAATTCGCCGTCGGCGACGCCGTTGGGCGACCAGGTCAGGTAGTGATCCACCCTGGCGGGTTTATCATTTTCATAGGCGCGGAAGATGCAAATGTCCAGGTCGAATCGCGGGTATTCGAAGTTGTCCGGGTCGCCGCCGAAGAAGGCGGCCTGCTGCTCAGGCGCAAAGACCAGCCGTACATCCGTGTATTTTTTGAAGCGGTAGAGGTGGTACTGTCCGCCTTGATAAAGGGTCACGACATCGGATCGCAGGCCGGTCTTATCCAGCGATTCTTTCTCGATCTCCGCCATGACGGCGCGGCGGGCGGCGAAGGCGGTTTCGGCCGTCATATCGGGCTTGACAGCCGCGTTGACGCGATCGGTGACATCCTCGATGGAGTAGAGGACATTGAGCTCCAGGTCTAAGCAGCGTTTTTCTTCCGCGCGGGTTCGAGCGTAAAAGCCGTCGCGAAGGTAGTTATGCTCGGCGTCGCTGAACTTGTGCAGCGCGTCGGCGCCGACATGGTGGTTGGACAGGACCAGCCCGTCGGGCGAGACGAACGATCCGGATCCGCCGCTGTTGAAGCGGACGGAGGATTTCTGCAAGTGTTCGAGCCAGGCATCGGTGACATCGAAATTGAATTTTTCTTTGAGGACCTGTTTGGGCGGGGCGGTGTAGAGCCACATGCCTTCGTCGGCGAAGGCGGAAACGGAAAAGACGGCGGCCAGAAAGATTGAAAAGACGATTCGGTTCATGTTTGGGTCCTCTTGCTATATTTTTGGGTAAAATGCCGGTAACGATGGGATCATCATACGATTTCCCTGAAATTTATACAAGGGGTCGGATTTGGAAGGTAATAAAGAAGATAAGCCAGGGTAGAGGTCGGAGTCGGCCTGCGCAAAATACGGTTTTCTGTTCAAAAAACGGCTTTGGGGATTTGCGCAAAAAAAAAGGCCAAGCTCCGGCGTGCGCCGAAACCCAGCCTTAGGAGGAGGAGGAGGACATTTACTTTTAACCGTCTTATGTATTCCACCTATATAGAGACGGTCGAAATCATCTTATAACACACTTTTTTATAAATTTTTTATAAGAGCTTTAGAATCTTTTCTTGGGAAGTCTGGGGGCCGATTCCTGAAATACCCCCCCTTGGTCCCCAAAAACCTACCTTATGTTACTAAGATCATACCATATAGTAATTCGATTGTCAAGTGTAAATGTTCACGAAATCTCATAAAAATAAAATGATGAATTTGTTTGAAACAAAGTACTGGATCATAATGTGAATAAATTCCCGTTAAATAAATTTTTCAAAATTCAACCCTTTCTCATTGAACAAATTTCATTTAGAATGTAATATATACATATATTTGCTGTATATATAACATATATGCAAATTATCGTATTTTTTTGAGAAACTACATTTAAGAAACGAAAGACATTGGACAGAATCGGAGGTTTTTATGGAAAAGGGCAAATTGCGGCGGTGGTTTTGCAGTCCTGAACGAGTGGATATGTTACGGATGCGTTCGGCTTTGTTAGGGGTTCGGGATCGTGCAATGGTGGAACTGATTTTTCGCGGGGGTTATCGGCCGGCCCAGATCGCCAAGGCGATGGGAACCCAACCATCAAATGTCACGCGGAGAATCGGCAAAATTGTTCGGCGGTTGGCCGGTGGAGAGTATCTGACATGTCTTCGGAGGAGGGACCTATTCAACGAGACGGAGTTGGCCGCGGCTCGCGATTTCTATCTGCATGGCAGGTCGCTATCGGCGATTGCCATGAAATATGGATTGAGTCGCTACGGAAGTCGTCAGTTGATGTCGAGTCTGGAGGCCAAGCTTAAGCGGATTGCGGCCGAAAATGCCGCAGCCGACGGAGGACGAAAAGAATGGCAGCGAAGCTGGACACTGGAAAAATGAAGGGTTTGGGGAGGGAATATGGAGACGATATTCAGGATTCGGCCGGCGGAGATGGAATTGGCTCCGATCACGGAGCGGATGGCGGAGGTGATGCGGATGTACGGGATGACGGCGGATCGATTGCGGGGTCGGCCGCGAGTGGGCGAATGCGAGATCACTTTGCGGCCGGGACAGATCGCCATGATCACGGGATTTTCGGGATCGGGCAAGACGACGGCGCTGACACAAATGGCGCAACAGACCCCGGCAAACGAGCGGTTGTGGCTGGGACAGGAGACGGTGGATGAAGCGTCGGCTGCCGCCAGCGTGATTGACGCGATGGGCGGCGAGACTCGCGAAGCGTTGGGGCGGTTGGCGCAGGCGGGTTTGTCGGATGCGCGGATTGCGCTGCAGCGGCCAGCGCAGCTCAGCCGGGGACAGTATTGGCGGTTTCAGTTGGCTCGAGCGCTGGCTTCGACAGTGCGGTTTGTGTTCATCGACGAATTCGCCGCCACTCTGGACGCGATCAATGCGGCGACGGTGTCGCATCGACTGCGGCGGATCGCCGATCGGGGCGACAAGGTGTTTGTTGTCGCATCGGGTCGCTACGACTTTGCGTGCGATCTGTCGCCGGATGTGACTGTTGAACTGCGGCACGGCGGAGAAGCGATCGTGAGGCCACGGGCGCTTACGCCGATTGCTCCCGAGAGGCGGAAGGAGTGGATTCGGGACACCTGGCCAAGGTTCTATGGACTGAAACAAGAAATCCAAAATTCTAAATTCTAAACAAATCAGGAGTCAATCAAGGGGGAAAGAATGGAAACGAATGTATGCTCGCTGGCGGAAGAGCTGGTTGTCGAGACGGGGACGCGGGCGGAGTATGAAACACTGGCGCATTATCATTATCGCCAGTCGGCGCTGGGACCGACGGCAGCGATCTTTGTGATCCGTCATCGCGGCGCGGCGGCGGCGATGTTCGGACGGGAGCCGATGGGTGTGCTGGTTGCCACGATGCCGGCGGCGAATCTGGGATTGCGGACGATCGCGACCGGAGGACGGCTTCGGCGGGCCGATCGACGCGAAGAACTGGCCGTGCTCAACCGCTCGGTGCGGTGTATCGCTCGAGTGATCGTCGAGCCGGCATATCGCGGGATCGGCGTCGGCACGCGGCTGGTTCGCGAGGCGATCGAACGGTTACCGGTTCCATTTGTGGAAGCACTGGCGGTGATGGGACATGTGCATCCGATCTTCGAGCGGGCGGGCATGACGGCTTATCGCGACCCGACGCCGCCGCGCTGCTTGCGAATGGTACGGGCGCTGGAACAAGTGGGGATCGACGAGACAATGCGCCTGGATCCGGACGCCGCACATGAGCGCATCGAGTCGCTGAGTTTCAATGATCGCGAGCGAATCGATACGGAGTTTGGCCGTTTTCTGGGGCCGTATGGCAAACGCAGACGAATGACAAGCGGCCCGGAACGCACGCGTTTTATCCTCTCCCGCCTCACCGAGCGACCGGTGTATTATCTATATGAGAAGGATATAGGATTTAGGAGATAGGATATAGAAATTAATAATCAAACTTGGGAAATCAAACGGACGATGCGGTCTAACTGAGCAGTCGCTATTTTCACCGGGCACGGACGGTGGGCAGTTCGTTCCAGGCGGTGGTGTAGCGGGGCGAGCGGCGGGCCGAGCGGAGGCGCCATTCCTGTTGCGTACCCTGCGCCGCCCAGAAGACCGGCACCGGGCCGCGGAGATTGATGCGGTCGATGGTGTCCATCAGGCGGCGCGATTGCGCGCGGTCGAGTCGGTCGAACAGGCCGAGCTGGATGTGGTCGCGATCCACGAGGTCCTGCAGGATCACGCCGGATTTGTGAAATCGCAGGCCGGGGCGGAAGAGGTTTTCGACACAGGCCAGGGCGGTGGCGATGAGTTCGCGACTGTCGGTCGCCGGCTGGGCGAAGGTCACCGTCTGTGCGTTGAAGTACGGCCGGCGTTCCTCGAATCGGCTGGTCATGACATACACGGACATCACGCCGGCGGCGCGTTTTTCCTGTCGGAGTTTTTCGCCGGCGCGGGCAGCCCAGGTGGCGGTGGCCTCCTGCAATTCGGCGAGCGTTTCGATTTTTTTGCCGAAGGAGCGCGAGACGATGATGCTTTTTTTGGCGGGGGGGTTTTCTTCCAGGCCGAAGCAACTGTTGCCCTGCAGCTCCAGCAGGGTCCGCACGCCGTTGACGCCGAGGATCCGGCGGACGTGATCGGTATCGGCCTGACGCAGGGCCAGTGCGTCGGGGATTCCGGCCGATTGCAGCTTCTTGCCGCCGCGCGGGCCGATACCCCAGACATCGGCGACTTCGATTTTTCGCAGCGCTTCGGCTTGTGTCTCGGAGCGCGACAAGTCCAGAACGCCGTCGGCCGTCGGCGTTCGTTTGGCCAGGCGATTGGCGGCCTTGGCCAGTGTTTTGGTCGGGCCAATGCCGATCGAGACGGGAATGCCGGTCCACTGACGGACGGTGTTGCGAATCTGGCGGGAATACACGGTCGGATCCTGCGGGATGCCGGCCAGATCGAGAAACGCCTCGTCGATCGAATAGACTTCCATTCGCGGGGCGAACTGCGCGACGGTCTCCATCACGCGGACGGACATGTCGGCATAGAGCGCGTAGTTGGACGAGAAGACTTCGACGCCATGGCGGCGGAAGGCCTCCTCGAGCTTGAAGGCGGGCTGGCCCATGGGGATGTCCAGGGCCTTGGCCTCGTTGGAACGGGCGACGATGCAGCCGTCGTTGTTGCTGAGGACGACGATCGGCCGACCCTTGAGGCGCGGGTCAAAGACGCGCTCGCAGGAGGCGTAGAAATTGTTGCAATCGACGAGTGCGAATATCGGGTTCATAGCGGATGGATCACATGCGTGACGACGCCCCAGACCTCGAAGGGCCGATCGCCGCGGATTTCCTGCGCGGGGTAGTCGCGGTTTTCCGGTTCCAGGGACAGCTTGCCGCGGCGGATGCGGATGCGTTTGACGGTCAACTCGCCGTCAAGATCGGCGATGACGACATTCTTGTCGCGCGGCGAGAGGGAGCGGTCCACCACCAGCAGATCGCCGTGGTGGATCCCGGCGCCGATCATCGAATCGCCGGTGACGCGGACAAAGAAAGTCGCCGCGGGGTTGTGGATCAGGTGCTTGTTGAGGTCAAGCTTATCTTCTTCGTAGTCGGCCGCGGGGGAAGGGTAGCCGGCCGAAACCCGTGCCGTGACCAGAGGCATCGGGCACGGGCCGGACATCCGCGGCGTATAGACGACCTCGACTTTGGTTTTCATCGTGGGTTCCTCGGCCGGCAATAGTTGTCGCCGGAAGATTTCACGATATCATTCCCTGACTGACTGTCAAGGCGCGAAAAACACCCCAATTGTTTTCTTCTTGACTCCGATCGCAAAAAAGCGGTATAATCTTTCCGTCGATATGTCGGACAATTGGGTTTTCGGGGTGTTCCGTGAAGACTGTGGCCGATAGTGTCCCTTATCGGAGGGCATCGTATGAAAAAGAATCGGGCTTTCACGCTGATCGAGCTTCTGGTCGTTATCGCCATCGTCGCCATCCTTCTATCCGTCCTGATCCCTGCTCTCACCAAGGTCAAAGATATCGCCAAGAGGTTGATCTGCCTGTCGAATCTTCATTCCCTCGGGCAGGCATGGGTCGTCTATGCCGAACAGAATGATAGCAAACTCGCTTGCGCCAAGACCGCCCCGATTGTGGAAACCGCTTCTGTCGGTGGCAGGCGACAGTTTCGTTTGGACTGGTCTCCGTCATACGGGTATTTTAACCAGCCGACCTGGGTCGGTTGGTGGGGCAGTGACGAGGTCAGGAAGGCGGATGCTGAAGCTCAACAGGCCTGTTTGAAACTCGGCTCTCTGTATCCAATCGTCGATACCATCAAGGTCTATCGGTGTCCGGTGGGTGACCGTAACGAATGGCGGACCTACTCGATCGTCGATGCCATGAATGGGCATGATGGATTTACCGTGGCAGCCGGTTATAATCCTCCGGGAATTGTTGTTCGTAAGATGTCCGAACTCCGCTCGCCGGGGTCGCGATTGGTATTTATTGATGAGGGCCTGGCAACCACGGAAAGCTGGACAATCTATCCGAACCTCGTTTCGTGGTGGGATGCGCCTCCGATGCGCCATGGAGAAGGGACAACCGTTGCCATGGGCGACGGCAGCAGCGAATACTGGAAATGGAGAGATCAGAAAACGATCGATTTCATACTCGGCGTAAACTCAAGCGCTACCGATTCTGCCCAAAACAACCAGGATTTCGTCAAACTCCAGATGGGCTGCTGGGGCCACACGGTTGCCAAGTAACAAGTCCTGAAACGGATACCTCGTCAATCAGGATTGGGATTCGAATCCCAGTAGTCGTTCGATGTCGTTGACGCTGCCAGATGACAAGACTTTTTCTGCCAGGGTTTTGGCCTTGGCGCTATCCATCATCTCGAGAATCTTCTGAATCTGGGGGATATAGACCGGCTCGACGCTGAGCGTCCGAACGCCCATGCCGACCAATACCGTCAGGTACGCCGTTTCGTGGGCCATGTCGCCGCAGATGGAGGCCTCCCGGCCGTGACGGTCGGCCGCCGCAACCACATCGCGGATGGCCCGAAACACGGCGGGATGGTGCGGGAGGTAATACGACTCCACTTTCTCGTTGGTCCGATCGACGCCGAGCATGAACTGGATCAGGTCGTTTGTCCCGATCGAGAAAAAATCGGCCTCCTCGGCCAGCGATTCGATCGTCGGGATCACGCATGGCAGTTCGACCATCATTCCCACTTTGGGCGACTCGTGGTGTGGTGTCTGTTCGGCTTTGAGCTGCTCGGCCGCCTGCCGCAACAGTTGTCGCGCCTGTAAAAAGTCATCCAGCGACGCGATCATCGGGAACATCACCCGCAGATCGGCGCCCACGCCGGCCCGCAGGATCGCGCGAAGCTGCTGCAGGAAGATCGGGCGGTTATCCAGCGAAAAACGGATACTCCGCATGCCCATGCTGGGATTCTGCTCCTGCGGAAACGGGTAATACGACAGGACTTTGTCGCCGCCGATATCCAGCGTGCGAAAGGTCACGGGCTTTCCGTCCATCGCCTCCACCAGTCGCCGATAGGCCAGAAGTTGCTCTTCTTCGCTGGGAAAATCGCTGCGGACAATAAACGGGAATTCCGTCCGATACAGTCCCACGCCTTCACACAGGAGATCTTTGGCCAGCGAAACATCGCTGAGCAAGTTGATGTTGGCCATCAGCCGGATCCGAACGCCGTCGCGGGTGGTCGTCTCGGGCTTGACCTCGGGCTTGCGTTCCTTCAGCGCCGTCCTGGCCTCAATGCGGTTGCGGAACGAGTGGACGATGGTCTCGTTCGGACGGACATAGACATTGCCCGTGTCGGCATCCAAAAGGACCGGCGTGCCGTCAGTGAGTTTCATTAGCTCGGGCGCCTGGGCGATGACCATCGGGATCTGCAGCGAACGAGCCAGGATCGACAAATGGCTGGTCACGCCGCCGGCCACCAACACCGCACCGGCGACTTCCTCCGACGACATCCGCAACAGGTCCGACGGGAACAGCTCGCGGGCAATCACCACGCGGTGGGCGAATTCCTCGGCGGGTCCGGACTTTTGCAGCAGGTTGTCGATCAGCCGCACGATCAGATCCTCGACATCCTGCACCTTTTCGCGGATATAGGAGCTCTCGCTGCGGTCGAAAATATCCAGGTATTGGCGGGTGATTTCCAGGATCGCCAGCGGCGGATTGATCCCTTTCTCGATCCGTTTTCGCATTTCGCCGACGAAGGCATGGTCTTTGAGGATCAGCAGGTGCGAAGCGAAGATCAGAGAAGCGGCGTCGCTGAGTTTTTCCTCGACCCGATTTTGCAGGTCTTCCAGTTGTTCGGCCGTCGTGCGGACCGCCCGATCAAAGTCGGCCGGAGAATAGACTTCCGGATATTCGCGACGGCTCAGGGTCGCCAGCGTGTGTTCGCGGTTGAGAATGCGGCATGGCCCGAATCCGAAACCCGCGCAGGCCGTCTTGCCGCGGATCATATCCGGAGCGGGCGTCGCCGGCTCCGGTCTGGGCTTGTCCTCGTGCGGGGCATGAAGGGTCATCAAAAATCGCGCATTCTCGATGATATTGGCCAGTTGCGACGCGACGGCCTTGCAGGCCATGATGTCCTCATCGCTGAACTTGCGGCGTTTACCCCGCTGCAAGACCAGAACGCCGATCCGGTTGAGTCCTCGCGTGATCGGTACGGCCAGGAAATTTTCGAACTGTTCCTCGTTGGTCCCGATGAAGGGCTTAAACTCGGGGTGCCGAGTGGCGCGGGTTTCATAGATGGGGCGTAATTCCCGCAGGGCCTTGCCCGTCAGACCTTCGCTGGGTTTCATCCGGACCTGGCCGACCGAGTCCGGATGCAGGCCCTGTGTGGCCCGCATGACCAACAGGTCCTCTTCTTCGTCGTAAAGGTAGATCGAGCAGACATCCGTCTTGAGTCGGTGCGTGACCATCTCGACGGTCTTCTGCAGAAAGCCCTCGACGCTGACGCTGTCGCGGAAAAGGTGATTCAGTTCGCTGATATCGCAGAGGAGTTGGAATCCTTCCATGTCAGGCCCCCGCCGCGATGCGCATCAACACGCGGTTGCGGTAGAACAGGCCGATATCGGTCAGGACCATCAGCAGATTCAACCCGTACAGATAGACCACGCCATCGTAGCTGTACAGGATCTTGTGAGTGATACCGGACAAGTATCCGATCACGACGATGTACAGAAAAATGACACTCTTGCCGGCGCAGGAGCGGGCGGTCCACGATTTGTAGATACTGAACGGCCACGCCGCGCCGAAGCAAACCAGCATGATAATCTCAAAGATACTCATACGGTTAGTCTTTGATGCCGAGGTCTTCTTTGGTCAGAAGACTTTCGAAGACATGGCCGGCCTTTTCGATGTTCTCGCGGGCACCCTGCTTGCGGTCGATGGTCGCGACGATCTTCTTAACCGTCGCGCCGGCCTCGGTGATCACCTTGGCCGCTTCGAGGACCTGGCCGCCGGTGGTGGCGATATCCTCCACCAACAGCACGACATCGCCCTTTTTGATCGTGCCTTCGATCAGCTTGCCGGTGCCGTAATCCTTCTTGCTGTTGCGGACGATGATCCACGGCTTGCCGCTCTCCATCGCGGTCGCCGCGGCCAGAGCAACACCGCCCAACTCGGCCCCGGCGATCAGCGTGACATCGGGCGTCAGCCGCCGGGCAAACTCCTGCCCCAGTGCCCGCAGGATGTCCGGATGCGTCTCGAACAGGTACTTGTCGAGGTAATACTTGCTCCGCTTGCCGCTGCGAAGGACAAAGTCGCCTTCCAGATACGCCGTTTCCTTGACCCGCCGGGCCAGTTCTGTCTTGGTCACGCTCGGTTCTCCGATTGAAGGAACGAATGGGCTTTATACTTTCAGTTGCACTTTTTGATTCAGTTGTTTGCGATATTTGCGCCGGATGGGGGCGACTCGTTCGGCGATGAATTCATCGACCTGCCGATCAGCCCTGCCGATGTACTGCTTGGCGTTCATCACGCGGGTCAGGTTGACTTTCGCAAAGGCCGGATCGGCTTTAAGCCGTGCGCTCAGATCGTTGGGTTTGCCAAATCGTTTGACCTGTTCGGCGGCGGCCTGCGAGTGCACGCGGATCCGCTCGTGCAAATCCTGGCGATTGCCGCCGGCCTGCACGCCGGCCATCAGGATATTTTCCGAGGCCATGAACGGCAGCTCGGCGGCGATGTGCGCGGCAATGGTGTGCGGATAGACGACCAGATTCTCGGCGATGTTGATGAGGATTTCGAGGATGCCGTCGGTCGCCAGGAACGCCTCGGGGATCACCACGCGGCGGTTGGCCGAATCGTCCAGCGTGCGTTCGAGCCACTGGACCGAAGCCGTCATCGCGGGGCTTGCGGCAAGAGTCATCACCAGTCGCGACAACGAACAGGCCCGCTCGCACCGCATGGGGTTGCGCTTGTAGGCCATCGCCGACGAACCGATCTGCGATTTTTCAAAGGGCTCTTCGAGTTCCTTGAGATTGGCCAGCAGCCGGATATCGGTACACATCTTGTGAGCCGACTGGCCGATCAGGGCCAGCGACTGGACGATTATCGTGTCGATCTTTCGCGGATAGGTCTGGCCGGTCACGGCGCAGCTTTCGGCGAAATCAAAGGCCCTGGTCACCAGTTCGTTGAGTTTGCGGACTTTCTTTTCGTTGCCGTTGAACAGTGCAAGGAACGATGCCTGCGTGCCGGTCGTGCCCTGAATACCGCGCATCGGAAGCGTTTCGATTCGCCGTTCGATCTCCGCCAGGTCCTGCACAAAATCATAGCACCACAGCGTCGCTCGCTTGCCTACGGTCGTCAGTTGTGCCGGCTGATAATGCGTAAATCCCAGAGTCGGCAACCCGCGATATCGTTTAGCGAATTTGCCCAGCCGGTCGATCAGACACGCGAGCTTGCCCGCGACGATCCGCAAGCCGTCGCGCATGATGATCAGGTCGGCGTTGTCGCCGATGTCGCAACTGGTCGCGCCGAGGTGGATGATCGGCGCCGCCTTGGGCGCCGCATCGCCGAAGGTATAGACATGGGCCATCACATCGTGGCGAAACTTCGATTCGTATTTGCGTGCCTTGTCGTAGTCAATATCGTCCAGGTGCTGAGCCATCTGGTCAATCTGCGTCTGTTTGATATCCAGACCCAGTTTCTTTTCCGCCCGGGCCAGTTCCAGCCAGATCCGTCGCCAGGTCCCGAATTTCCGTGCCGGGCCGAATAACCCGGCCATTTCCTTTGACGCATTCCGTTCCACCAGCGGACTTGTATAGATGTTATTGTCTGCCATAAATATCCAGAGAAAAAGGTGTCAGGAACCTTTATTGACATTCCGCAAGATATTGTTCGATCTGTACAACTTCCTCGGCCTTCAATGTCCAGTCGCCGGCGCCGACGGTCTCGTTGATCTGCGACGGTTTTCGCGCCCCCACGATCGCCGCCGTCACTTCCGGCCGCCGCAGCACCCACGCAATCGCCAGATGCGACAGCGTTCGGCCGTTCCGTTCGGCGATCGGCCGCAGTCGGTCCACCAGCCGAAGGTTCGCCGCCAGCCGCGCCCCGTGAAAATTCGGATCGCGATGACGATGATCGTCCGGCGCCATCTGGGCGACGGTCTGCGGATTGTACTTGCCGGTTAGCAGACCCTTCTGCATCGGGCTGTACGCCACGATCCCCATACCATGCCGCGCGCAATATCCGAACATGTCCTCTTCGGCCCCCCGCTGGAGCATGCTGTACGGCGGCTGCATCGACACCGGCGGATGGATCTTGGCGACCCTCTCAAGCTGGTCGATCGTGAAATTCGACGCGCCGAGGTATCGTACCTTCCCTTGCTTCTGGACCGTTGCCATCGCCTCCCAGGCCTCTTCGAGCTGATTATCCGGCACGGGCCAGTGCAGTTGATACAGATCGATTACTTCCACCCCGAGTCGTTTTCGACTGGCGTCGCATTCGGCCAGAATGGCCTTGCGATCCAGGCAATTGACCTTGCGTCGCTGCGCATCCCACCCCAGACCACACTTGGTCGCCAGGATCGGCTTTCGCGGCAGGTCCTTGAGCGCCTGTCCGATGACCTCTTCCGAGTGTCCGCAGCCATAGGCCGGGGCCGTGTCGATCCAGTTGATCCCCTGCTCCAGCGCCGCGTGGATCGTCGCGACGGAGTCGGCGTCGTCCTGCGGACCCCAGCCGTATTCCCACGACCCGCCGATCGCCCAGGTCCCCAGCCCGATCACCGTCAGCTCCAGATCGCTGTTTCCCAATCTGCGTTTTCGCATTTGAAGTCTTCCTTCCTCTTTCAACGCGATCGTGATATTTCCACCGGTCGGTTAATCAGGCCGTGGTCCACCAATCCGGATCGCGAAAGTACTGTTTCATCCACATTACGGAGTTGACGCCGTCGGCCACGGCTGTGACCAGTTGCATCGCAGCCCCGACGCGACAATCGCCGGCCGCGAACACGCCCGGCACCGCCGTCCGCAGATACATCCCGTCGCAGCGAATGAATCCCTGATCCGACAACTCCACGAAACCCTTGAGAAATCCAGTGTTCGGGACCATCCCGACGAAGATGAAGATTCCGTCGCAGTCGATCGTTTCCTTTTGGCCGGTCTTGACATTCGACACGATGACGCGCTGAACCTTTCCGGTCCCCTCGATCGACGAGACCGTGCTGTCGAGCTTGAGCTTGAGATTGGAGCCCGGCTGATTGACCTTGGCCATCAACTCTTCGACGAGAACCTTGGTAGCGCGAAACTCCTGCCGCCGATGGACCATCACCACCTCCGCGGCGAACTTGGCCAGATGCAGGGTATCCTCCACGGCCGTATTGCCTCCGCCGACGGCGACGACCTTCTTGCCCTTGAAGAACGGCGCATCGCAGGTCCCACAATAACTTACGCCCGTACCGGCCTGGCGAAACTCCTGCTCGCCGGGCACATTCAAGTTTCGATACGAACTTCCCGGCGAGAGAATCACCGCTCGAGCTGTGTAGGTGTCGTTGTCGGTGGTCACTTCGATCCGGCCGTCGGTCAGTCGTTTCAGCGACATCACTTCGGTTCCGGTCTTGAGTTCGGCGCCGAAGGTGGTCACTTGAGCGATCATTTTTTCGATCAGGTCCGGGCCGCCGATATTGGCATACCCCGGGTAATTCTCGATCCGGTCGGTGGTGTTGATCTGACCGCCGGGAAAAAACTTTTCCAGCAGCAGAGTCGAAAACCGGTCTCGGGCCGCATAGAGACCCGCCCCCAGACCCGCCGGCCCGGCGCCGATGATGATGCAATCGTATTGACCGCCCATCCGAAATCCCTTTCTTTAATTGCTCGATCCGGCCGCCAGGACAAGCTCTCCGGCGCCGGACGACTCGTTCAATCGTTTCGCCACATTCTTGGGATCCGGGGGCGGCGGCTTGGGTTTATATCGCAACCCGTCGGCAACCGTCATAAAAATCCGCCGCGCCAGGTCCGCATCGGTCGGACTGGTCACTTCCAGCTCGATCACTTGATCGTCACCGGCCATCCCCACTCCATAAAACATGCCGAAGGTGCTCTGCTCCCGGACCGCCAGTACCCAGTTCATCTGAATGTTCCGCAGTTTCCGTTCGCCGACCTGGACGATCTGGGCCTTATGAAAGGCAGCCCGTCGCGTTAACCGTTCCTGGATCGTTCCATCCGTTTCGGAATACGGCCGGATGCCGCAAAACAAGTTGGCCTGGTGGCTTGGCACGGCAAACTGCGCCAAGATATAAGATCCCCCTTCCCGCGGGTCGAATGTCCATTTCGACTGTGACTGCCAGCCCACACTAACCGGCAACCGGATCGACAGGCCTTCCTCCGGCAAAACGACCGGTGGCGACAACTCGATCCGACTTCGGACCACAACCAGATACTGGGCGATTCCCAGACCCGCCGCGAATATCGCGAGTAGAAACAGTTTATCCGACGAATTCCGAATTTTTCCGAAGATCATTTTCATGCCTTCATCTTACGCGGCGGTTTGGGATCATGCAAGGCCGTTCCATCGAACATCTTCAAACCTCCGTCAATTCGTCCAAATCCTTCGTCAATCCGGATCCTTCCGTCGAGAAGGGGTTATCGGGAACCCAAAATGCCGAATATCGATCTGAAACCCGCGATTGTGAACGAGACTACAAACAGAATCAGCTCTCTTGGACATTATGGGACGATGGGGCGACCGCCCGAGGAATCCGCCTGTTTCATGGACGCTTCTTAAGAATTACCCTTGTTCTGACGATGAATAATGCAGTATAATGGAAGCAAAATTGATAATGGCCAAGGAATGATGGACGATGTTTAAGGTCCAATCGCAACCGCCCTCGACAAAAAACGAACCGCGGATCCTGACCCCGGAGGAGTTCCGCACGGTCCTTTTACAGACCCTCGAATCCCAGGGGAGTGGAGACATCACCTTTCTATCCGGGGGACGCTGGTATAAATCGCCCGTCCAGCTTGTGTCGGTAACATCCGATGTCATTCATATCAAACCCATCAACGATAAGCCCGATCGGCCGATGCCCCTGCAGGTCAACCAGCCCGTTGGCCTTGCCTTTCAACAGGACTACTTCAAGTATCTGTTTGAAACCGAAGTTGTGGGTTTTGAGACCTCCGGAGGCCGGATTGCGATCCTCGATTTTCCTGACAAGGTCGAACAGATGCAGCGGCGGGCCTATTCCCGCGTGCCCGTGCCGAAGAATCTTGTCGTCAAGGTTCTGTTCTGGCATCGCGGCTATACCGACGATACCCGCGAGGTCCCCATTGACAGTTACTGGCAGGGAAAGCTGATCGACCTGTCGGCCGGCGGAGCGCAGATCACCGTCGAGCTTCACCAGAAATCCAACTTCCGTATCCGCCAGGTAGTCGGGATGCAATTTACCCCGATGTGTTACCAGCAGCCGATCCTGGTCGAGGCCCAGATCATTCACCTGACCGAGGCCGTCGATACCGGCCTGCTGACGCTCGGCGTGGAATTTCTGGGCTTGGAAACCAGTGCCGAGGGCCGCAATACCCTCCATCGCCTCAAGGACATCGTCGAGATCTACGAACGCGAAAACGATCGCCTCGGCAACGGCTGAGTCGAACTCATTCAGATCTCTGACCTCTTCCTTTATCCTACAACACCGTCAACAGTAGCGATGCCGGCGTAAAATTCGCCTACACCTACGACGACAACTCGAACATCGTCAGCAAGGTTTTTAATCATCGTTCGGGGATTGCGGATGTCTTCAGTTATGATACACTGGATCACGTGACGGCCGGGGATTACCACGAGCAAACTCCCACCCGGCCGGATGAAGGATTCGAGTATGACAAACTGGGCAACCGGACAACCCTGCGGAACGACGGCGTCGTGACCACGCAATACACCCACAATACGGCCAACGAATACCTGACCGTCGGCGGGACGACGGTGTACTACGATGCGGCCGGGAATCTGACTCAGGATCATCGCGGCTATCAATATGACTACGACCAGGATAACCGGTTGATCTAACTTGTTTGAAATTCTCTGGAAACACAGAGTTCAACGATCCCTGGATGAAAGAAGTGTAACCGC
The DNA here is from genome assembly GCA_012517095.1 of Phycisphaerae bacterium. Lineage (GTDB taxonomy): Bacteria > Planctomycetota > Phycisphaerae > Sedimentisphaerales > Anaerohalosphaeraceae > FEN-1350. The sequence continues at coordinate 17,098 of JAAYVQ010000293.1, forward strand.
AGGATTCGATCGGAAGGAGAAAGTGATCGTGAAAGATGGACGAATACTATTATCGTTGACGATGTGTATTATTCTGTCCTTCGCACATCGGTTGGCGGCCAACGAGGTCTTGACGGCCGGCCAGGACCATCCGGCCTACAAGGCCTTGTTGTATCGGCCGAATGCTAACGCGACAATGAGCCCGAAGAAACCGCTTCGGCTCCGACCCGGACCGCACCTGTTCATCGACGACTACCTGATCGACAAGACTGTGAATGTTACGCGCCGGGTGAACCGCCCGGCACGGGACGCTACAATTGCCAATCCGATCATCAGCGGCAAGGAAGACCTCAATTTTCAGCCCTATGTGTCTGTTTTGCGCAATTCGGAGACGGGCCGATTCCGCATCTGGTACGGGGCTCGACGGGACGATCGAAGCGAAATCCGCTCGCATATCGCCACAATGGAATCGGACGACGGTATCCGCTGGCAAAGACCGCCTCGGATTTTGGAAGACCCCGCCGAAATCCAGTTTGGCTGCTGTGTGATCAACGAAGGACCCGGATTCCCCGATCCGGCCGCTCGATACAAATACGCATGGTACAGCGCCGAAGGCGATGGATTGCGCATCGCCGTCTCGCCGAACGGTTTGGATTGGAAGCCGATGACTCCCGGCGTGGTGATCCATCACAGCCACGACATCAACAACCTGTTTTGGGATTCCCTTCGCCGGCGTTATATGGCGACATTGAGCGTCAACGCGGAAGGCCCGACCTGGATCGGTCGGCGACGGGTCACGATGCACAGCGCAAGCCAGGATCTGATCTACTGGGAAAACCCTTGGTATGTGGTGACGCCCGATGACAAGACCGACCCGACGGAAACGCAATTTTACGCGATGAACGGATATCTTGTTCGCGGCGACCTGTTTATCGGGCTGGTTAAGGTATTGCACGACAATTTCCGAGCCGAAGGAACGCCAGATGGTTCGTTCGGCGTCGGTCACACGCAGTTGGCCTGGAGCCGCGATGGACAGACCTGGGTTCGGGATCAGACGCCTTTTTTCGAGCCCGACCCGACGCCTGGCGCGTGGGACCATGCCCACGCCTGGATGGACTGGCAACTTCCGGTTGGCGATCAGGTGTATATTTATTATGCCGGCTATAAAAACGGACACAAGGTCAATCGGTTTGAGGAGCGGCAGATCGGTTTGGTTCGGATGCCGCGAGACCGCTATGTTTCTCGCGACGCCGACGCCAATGGCGGTGTGCTCGTTACGCAACCCTTTCTCCTGCAGGGCGGTCAGGTGACGATCAATGCGAGCATCCGGGGTACATTGCGCGTGCGGTTGTTGAATATCGACGGAGAACCGATTCCCGGTTTTGACGCTATGGTTCAAGGCGATGGCGTCGCCTTGCCGGTTGAGTGGTTGCATCCTTTGAGCCGTGTCAAAGGCCAGCCCGTGCGGATTGAATTTCAGATGCAGGATACACAACTATATGGATTTGATGTGAAAGAATAAATCAACATGCTCAGGGAGGTGGGGACCTTAGGAAAACCGGGGATGATCATGATCCCGGTCAAGACATATACGACATCAGCAACTTTTGGTTTGACCCGGGTTTAAAACGGCGGCGGCAGGGTCAAGGTTCCGCCCGTATTTCGGTGCCTCTTTCGTCTCGGATTGGTCGTTTTGATTTTGTCCCACGATTCTTGATGGAACGAATCCATCGTTTGTGGTTTAATATCGCCGTGTAAAACGGTCCCAACTGATTTACTGTCGAGTACAATGCGCGATGAAAAAACGAAAATCCAGCGTGGACACCGTTGACCCGAAGACCCTTCAGGTGTTTGTGGCGGCTTGTCACAAGGTGGCCGAATACGGCCTGATTCGCTGCAGCAGCGGCAATCTTTCCTGGCGGATCGGGAACAATCGGGCGCTGCTGTCGGCCAGCCGGTCGTGGCTGGGCGAGCTGGACGCATCGCAGGTGGCGATCTGCGAGCTGAATTCGGAACAGTGCATCAACGGCAAGACGCCCACCGTCGAGACGCGATTTCATCTGGGGATTCTGAAACAGCGGCCGGAGATGAATGTCGTCCTGCATTTTCAGAGTCCTTATGCGACGGCCATCGCCTGCGGTGACCCGCAGCAATATAATTACAATGTGATTATCGAGGTGCCCGTCTATGTCGGCGAACCGGCCGTGATCGACTACTGTATGCCCGGTACCGAACCGCTTGCTCAAAAAGTCATCGAGGCGATGCGGGACCACGATATGGCCATCCTCCGAAACCACGGCCTGGTCACCTGCGGCCGGGATTTCAACGACGCGATCCAGAAGGCCGTCTTCTTCGAACTGGCTTGCCAGATCCTCCTGACCGGTAACAAAATCCAGCCGCTTGGGCCGGACGCTATACCGCCTCTCCGCGCCGCCGGCAAGGGTTAAACGCTCGAATCCCTTCCTCAAAATTTCCACAAGATAGGAGCTGAACTAATGATGAAGTATCAAACTCGATTCGGAATAGGTCAATCCGTTCTTTTCGTTCTGGCTGGGCTGGCCGTGTCGTGCATGATCGGGGGCTGCAGTTCTCCGCAGGCGGACAAGAACAGCCAGAAGTGGATCCAGCTCTTTAACGGAAAGGATCTCGACGGTTGGACACCCAAGATCGCTAAGTATGACCTCGGCGTGAACTTCGGGAACACCTTCCGCGTCGAAAACGGCGTGATGAAGATGGCCTTCGATCAATACGAAACCTTCGACGACCGCTTTGGACACCTGTTCTACAAGGACAAATTCTCCAGCTACCGCCTCCGCGCCGAGTATCGCTTCACCGGCGAGCAAACGCCCGGCGGACCCGGATGGGCCTGGCGCAACAGCGGTCTGATGCTCCATTGCCAGCCCCCCGCCACGATGACCAAAGACCAGAGCTTCCCCGTCTGCATCGAGGTTCAGCTCCTCGGCGGCAACGGGAAAGACGAGCGTTCCACCGGCAATCTCTGCACACCCGGCACGCATGTCGTCATGGACGGCAAGCTCGTGACCCAGCACTGTAACAATTCGACATCCAAGACTTATCACGGCGATCAGTGGGTCACCATCGAAGTTGAGGTCCACGGCAACGGCGCGATCCGCCACTACATTAACGGCGAGAAGGTTCTCGAATACAGCCAGCCCCAGCTCGACTTGAACGACACTGACGCCAAACGGGTGAAGAATGAACTGGGCGTAATGCTGCACGAGGGCTATATCGCCCTCCAGGCCGAGAGCCATCCCGTCGAATTCCGCAAAGTGGAATTGTTGCCGCTGTCGGAATGATGGATCGCGCGATTCCGGAGCTGGTTCAGCGAAGCCATTCGGCGGCCAAGAAAGCCAGATCCGCAAGATCGACTCTCTCAGATTGGTCGATGTCAATTGGTCCGCAGAGGATGACTGGATCGCAGATGGAAAGCCACCGGTCCGCAAGGATCAGTAAATCTTCGGGATCGACGGAGCAATCGAAGTTCAGATCTGCCAGAAGATTGTTGTCACAGGCCGGATGGAGGAGTATCGGGGATCCTATTCGTGTGGGATCATCGTCCGCCGGATTTGTGTCGGCCCCGAGAACTGCGGTGTTGCCCGAAGAGGAATGATCCAATAGCAGTTGCCCGTCCGCCTCGTCCATCCGCCAATAGGCCACCAGACCCGGACTGGCCGAGTCCATCCGCCGTTTGGCACCGGCGGCGATTTCGATATCGCTGCGGGCATAATTCCAGATGCGGACTTCGTCGAGAAACCCTCGGAAGAAATAATCACCGTAGTTGTTATGTCGGCCCAGAGTGATCGGAGTCGGCTGGACATTCAGTCCGGTCAACGGTGCCTGCCAGCGAAGCCGGCCGTCCACATACAGCTTTTCATTTGAACCGTCGTAGGTGGTGGCGATGTGATACCACCGGCCGGTTTCGAGAGCCACGCCGGTATCGCGATCGGGATCCCAATGGGTTAACCCGATATGGCCATTCATTAGAACGATATGAACGCCGTAATGCCATCCTTCGGCCCCGCGCGACAGAACAAAGCCCTGATAGCCCCCACCGTAGTCCGGCCAGCCCTGCACATTGACCCACAATTCTTCTGTATAGGCGGAGTTGCCGATGGGGATATTGGCGGTGGTCATCTGTGTGCGGGCAAAATCGTTGACGCCGTCGAAGGACAACGCCCGGTTATCCCAGTCCGGCTCCTGCGATCCGACGGTCTGTTCCGGATGTTCATAGAGATATTGAATCTGCCACGACTCTAAGGCATGATCGTAGATCTGCAATTCGTCGATCAGGCCGTTAAAGAATCCCTTTGGCCCCCCAGCATATAGCCCCCCGACCAGCAATGGGGCCGCATACGAGAGCGAACCAAGCGTCGCAAGCGACTGTTCGACGCCGCTGCCGTCCACATATATTTCGCCGCGATTTCCCGCCCGATAGACCATGACGATTTGATGCCATTTTCCATCGGGTATCGAGGTTGTCGAGATGGGCTGCTGTCCGGGGCTGCCCCCATAGTAAAACCAGGCCTTGTCGGCAGATCCATAACCATTGGGATGAAGATTCAATCCAAGAAGGTACCCATTCGGATATCCGGACTGATGTTTGGACAGGATGATGGGTTCCGACGGCTGAACGCTGTCGGTCTTGACCCACAGAACGATGGAAAAATCTCCGGGGAATCCGAAATTCCAACCCAGATCCACAACTCCATTTCCCGAAGTTATCACGCGGACACAATTACCCGATACGCCCCCGGAGACAAATTCCGCCGATCCACCCAGGACGCCGTCCACGGTTCCGATCGAATCCGTCGCCAGGGTCTGACCCGGCGCCTGATCGAAATGCCATTGGCCCACCGGACCGGCCTCAAGACCAACAATCAGACCCAGAAAGATCAAAACTATGATGGAAAAACCAACTTGTTTCATATCACCCTCAATTCAGGACCGAAGTGTCGTAATGGAACAATCACCCATTATAGCAAATTTGTGGGTACAAAGCAAGTAATAAGTACGAAAACGAACTCGTTTCCAAACCTGTTTTCGAATTTTCGGCCGATAGCCGGGGATTTCCTATTATGGCAACTCAAGGCCCGAATTGCCCAATAATTTTGAAATCGCCCTTGACTTTTCCCGTGGAGTTGAGTATACTGGTCAAACTGTTTGTCTGACAACAAGTGGATATGAATTTCGGAGCAGGGTGTTACGATGAAAAGGATGTGCTTTCCTCTTGGGGTGATGGTCTGTCTGTCTTTTTTCTCCTCATTGGCTCTTGGTTACAGTGGGGGTACCGGTATGCCCGACTCCCCGTACGAGATCGCCACGCCGGCTGATCTGATCCAGTTGGGTAATACGCCGGACGATTACGCTAAGCATTTCAAGCTGACAGCGAACATTGATCTGGCCGAACAGGGACCGATGGGCGACGGAAGCTGGAGCCAGGCGGTAATTGCCAGTGGCACGGAATTTTCCGGTTCCTTCAACGGGAATGGTTTCACGATCCGGAATCTGACGATCAATAGCCAGGGCCAGGATTATTCGTATCTTGGCCTGTTCGGCGCTCTGGGGGTCGGCTCGGTCGTGGAAAATCTCGCTCTTGAAAATGTCACAATCATTTCCGGATGGGATTCCGAGTTTATTGGCGGCCTGTGTGGCCGGTCAAATGGATGGATCGCGGGATGTTCCGTTGACAACGCCGATGTGATCGGGAAATATTATGTCGGTGGCCTCTGCGGACACAACGAAACGGGCACAATCGTTCACTCTTTCACCACAGGCCTGGTGCAGGGTCAATCCACCACCGGGGGCCTGGTCGGCGGAAACGGCGAGTACGCCATTACCGAAGGCGTTATCCAGTTTTGTTTCTCAACCGCAACGGTGATCTTCAAAACGGGTTCATCGTACAAGGTCGGCGGTTTGTGCGGCGAAAACTGGGGAACCGTCAGCCAATCCTATGCTACAGGTGCCGTCACCGGGCAATATTACTTTGGCGGCCTGTGCGGCGGAAACTATGGGACGATCGTCGATTGCTATGCCAGTGGCAGCGTGGAGGGCGATTACTCCGGCGGTGGCCTGTGCGGCCACAATGACCGAGGCAAGATCATCCGTTGTTACTCGACGGGATTGATCACCGTGAGCGATCAGGCCGGAGGTCTGTGCGGTTCGGCCAACACCGACGGTACCTATGGCGATCATGGCGTCACCTATGAAGACACCCGAAACTTCTGGGATGTCGAATCGTCTGGGACCGGCGCTAGCGCAATGGGGACGGGAATATCCCACGCTCAATTGTTGACTCAATCCACCTTCACGGATGTGGGTTGGGATTTTTCCGAATACGATGGCAATCCGGCCGTGTGGAAATGGGTTCCAACCCTTGCCGTTCCACTGATCCTGGACTGGCAACCGATCGTCAATGAATACAGCGGCGGAGACGGCAGTGAGCAGACTCCCTGGAAGATCGCCAAAGTTGAGGATCTGATTTTAATGTCCAGTTCTCCCGACGATTGGGACAAACATTTTATTCTCGTCAACGACATTGATCTGGCCGGATGTGTCTTTGACAAGGCCGTGATTGCCCCGGATGCAGACGGTTCCGATTGGGAATTTCAGGGGACACCGTTTACCGGAAGTTTCGACGGTCAGGGAAATACCATTCGTAACCTGACCCTCTACAATAGTGATGGCGGCGATTATCTCGGTCTGTTCGGACATGCCCAGGATGCAAATATCGGCTCGGTGATCCTCAAAGATCTTTTGATCGACACGGTTGGGAATGATTCCATGAATATCGGGGGCCTGATTGGAAAACAGCTCCGCGGGGTAACGCAGCATTGTTCTGTTTCCGGAACGATTCATGCCGGTATTTACGATGACCTTGGTTCTCAGAATGCCTGGAAAGTAGGCGGTCTGATCGGCCACTGCGAGGCCGATTACTGGGAATTTTTGGCTGTGGTTCGTTGCTCCAGCTCGGCCGAAGTTCACGGAATCCTCTATGTTGGCGGCCTGGTCGGTACTCAGTCCAACTGCACCATCCGTGAGTGTCATTCTTCCGGATCGGCCGAAGGGGAACAATACACCGGAGGTCTGGTCGGCATGGGATTCGGGCTGATCGAAAGATGCTTTACGACCGCAGCAGTCCGCAATTTCTATGCCGGCAGTTATCTGGGCGGGTTGGCGGGGCACCAGGGCGGGATCATCTATGATTCGTTTGCCCGCAGCACGGTCTATGTTCACTCCGGGAGCACCCATGTCGGCGGATTTGCGGGCAGTTGTTTTGGCGTCAGCCGTTGCTACAGCGCATCGACCATCACGCTCGTCAATTTTGTCATGGATTATGTCGCCGATTTTGTTGGCCATCCGCAGGGAGTGGTCACTTCCAGCTTCTTCGATAGTGACATCTCCGGATGGGGGAACGACTCTTCGGGCGCGACGGGCTTGACCACGGCCGAAATGCAAACGGCCGCCACCTTCATCGATGCTGGCTGGGATTTCGATCCGGAATCTGTTGACGGAACCCCTGCGGCCTGGGAAGTCGTCGGTGTTCATTACCCCTCTCTGGTGTGGTACGCGGCCTCTCAGGGGCAATACGGCGGCGGTAAAGGGACGCCGGAAGACCCCTACAAAATCGCCACTGTGGACGATTTGTTGCGCATGTCGGCCACGCCGACTGACTGGGACAAGTATTTCATCCTGGTCGCCGACCTCAATCTGGTCGAGAATCCATTCGACAAGGCCCCGATCGCTCCCGATACCGACGATGTGAATGACGAGTTCCAGGGTATACCTTTCTCCGGAACCTTCGAAGGCAATGGCCATGCTATCCGGAATCTGACGATCAGCAACTCTGGCGGCTCCGACTATCTGGGCCTTTTTGGGTACCTCAACAACGCGACCATCAAAAACCTTCGCATCGAAAATGCCCAGATCGTCGCCAGCGGATTGATGAGCATCAATGTCGGCGCTGCGGCCGGGTTCATGATCGATTCGCTTGTGTCCGGGTGCCTGGTGTCCGGCGTGGTTTCGGCTGATTTATCCGACCTTTCCAGTTCGCATGTCGGGGGATTGGTCGGATACGCTGAATCGGAATCGCTTCCGGGAATTATCTCCTTCGAGGATTGTGTCAGTTTCGCTCAGGTGGAAGGAGCCGCTTTTGTCGGAGGCCTTGTCGGTCTTCAGGGTGTCTGCAATATCGAGCGTTGCCGGGCCGACGGCCTTGTAACCGGATGGCAATCCGTAGGCGGTATGGTGGGCATGAATATGAATGGATCGATGGACCAGTGTTCTAGCACGGCTTCGGTCTTGGCGATCGATTCAAACAACTATGCCGGTGGAATGGCCGGCTTGTTCTTCGGGACATTGACCGATTCGTATGTTGCCGGTTCCTTGATCCTCGGGAATGACCGGTTGTATTCCGGCGGCCTGGTCGGCGCGAATTACGGCGCGATCGCACGGTGCTACAGCGTTTGTTTGATTGAGCGCGGCAGTATAAACGGCTCTGTCGGAGGGCTGGTCGGGAACAACAGTGGAATGGTCACCGATTCGTTCTGGGATATCTGGGTCAGCGGCCTTTCGGACAGCGCCGCCGGCATCGGCCTGGGTACCGACGAAATGATGCTGAAATCCACTTTCATCAATGCCGGCTGGGACTATGATCCGGTTTCCATCGATGGCACACCGGTTGTGTGGAAGATTCAGGAGGGTATCGATTACCCGCGGCTGGCCACCTTCAAGTATGGCTCGGGTAACGGAACGCCCGGGAATCCCTACACGATCAACTCTGTAGAAGAATTAATTCTATTATCCGATTCTCCGGACGATTGGGACAAGCATTTCATCCTGATGGCCGATCTGGATCTGAGCGGATACACCTTTGACAGGGCTGTGATCGCCCCCGATAATGTTCCTTCTTCGCAAGTTACGAGTTTTGATGGGACACGGTTCACGGGATCCTTTAACGGCAACGGCCACACGATTTCCAACCTGACCATCCGTACCGAAAACGGCGGCGATTACCTCGGCCTGTTCGGGTGTATCCAGAATGCCGCAATCAAAAATCTCCGCATGGAAAATGTCTCCATTACCGCCTTGGGCAAGAGTAATTCGATCGGTGCTGTCGTTGGCCAGACGATGAACAGTCAACTGTCTCTGTGCGTTGTCTCCGGAAGTATCGCCGCAGGGGAATTTTCCCCCGAAACCACCCTAACCAATGTCGGTGGTCTGGTTGGAAAACAGTTGTACGGCCTGATCGAAAGCTGTGCTTCCCTCGTCAACATCTCCAGCGGCGACGAGGGCTTCTTGCTCGGTGGCATTGTTGGCTGGCTCACCGAAGGTACAATCCGCCATGCGTTAGCCGCCGGAACGATCGAGGGCGGCCTGAAGACCCAGCATGTCGGCGGCCTGGCGGGCCAGGTCAGTATAATCGAGGGCAATGTCAACCCGGCGACGGCGATCATCGAAAATTCCTGTGCCCACGGTTCGATCGTAGTCGGCCAAAACTCTTACTCCCTCGGCGGCCTGGTCGGATCCCTGTATATTCCCTGTGAGCTTCGAAACTCCTATAGCGCCGTCCGGTTGTCCTACACCGGCATCTTCGGTGTTTCTTTCGGCGGGCTGACGGGGTACGCCGGGGGTCCGGTCACGAATTGCTTCTGGGACAAGGAAATCAACAGAATGGGGATCGACGGCGACACAGGCCTGGACACTGCCGAGATGACGCAGAAATCAACTTTCACCGACGCCGGATGGGATTTTTCCGACAACGATGGCGACCCGGCCGATTGGCGAATCCGCGACGGCGAAGACTACCCGCGACTGGTCTGGCAGCCGATCACCCCTGGCGATGTCGCCGGAGATCCCGATGTCGATGTGACCGACCTGATCACCGTTGTCGACCAATGGATGCAGTCCTGTCCGGGATGTCCCGCCGATCTCAACGGTGATGGTTTGGTCAATCTCGAAGATATCGACATCATCTGTGTTTACTGGCTGATCGGCCCGATAGGCATCCCGGTAAACTGAACGTTCCGGTAAAACAAAAACCCCCGGATCATCAATACCGGGGGTTCTTTCTTTTCGTTTGGATCCGGAGCCAAACAAACTTCCGGTTCAAATAATAGTCAATAGACAATATTCAATAATCAATTTCACGGCCGATAGTCCTTCTTGGCCGGATGCTTACTCAGAAATTCCACCAGCAGCCGGATGATCGCGTCCAGGTCGGCGATGCTCAGGACCTCCACCGGCGTGTGCATGTAGCGATTCGGGATGCTGACTAAGGCCGTCGCCGCCCCGCCGCGGCAAAGTTGAATCGCATTGGCATCGGTTCCCGTGCCGTGCGGACAGGCCGTGACTTGTACGGGAATCTTGAGCCGTTTGGCCGTCTGCTCCAGGTCCGCTTCGAGGATCGGATTGATGTTAGCCCCGCGATGGAGGTTGGGCCCCTTGCCGAGTTTGCACTCGCCGATCTGCTTGGGATCGGTCTCGGGATGATCGGACGCAAAGCCCACATCGATCGCGATGCCCGCGTCGGGCTTGACCTTGTAGGCCGAGGTGATTGCGCCGCGCAGGCCGATCTCCTCCTGCACGGTCGCCACGCCGACGACGCCGATATTCAGCTTCTTCTTTGACAGTTCACGCAGGACCTCGGCAACGATGAACGCGCCGGCTTTGTCGTCCATCGCCCGCGAGACGATCTTGTCCTTGCCCAGACGGCGGAACGGCACATCAACCACGATCGGGTCACCCACGGCCACAAGCTTCTGGGCTTCCTTTTTGTTGCCCGCACCGATATCCACCCAGATGTTTTCCATCTCGACGCATTTTTTCCGCTCGTCGGGTTTCATCAGGTGAATCGCCTTGCGTCCGATCACGCCGAAGACCTCGCCCTTTTCGGTCATGACCTTGACGCGCTGGCCGATCAGAAGTGCCGGGTCCATCCCGCCGATCTGCGCGACAAACAGATACCCCTTATCGTCGATGTGCGTGATCATCAGGCCGATCTCGTCGATGTGCCCGGCCAGCATGAACTTGAAGGGCGCATCCGGGTTCAGCACGCCCAACGTATTGCCGTGCACATCGTGAATGAGCTGATCGACCTGGCCCTTGATCCGCGCGCGAAAAATCTTCGCCGCGGGCTGCTCAAACCCCGAGGGACTGGGCGCCTCCAGCAACTCCTTCAAAAACTGTTCGCTATCCTTCTGCATCATGAACCTTTCAGCGAATATATCGTTCCTTGCCGATCGATTTGAGTTTCTCTGCCTGTATTCTGTAGATGATATTCATTATCATCGATTGATATTCGGATCCAGATCCTCCAGCTAATCGCTCATCTTGCGGGGGAATTCCTTCACCCCAACCCCGGGCGGCCGAACCTTCCACTGTGTTTTCAACGACTTCAAAACAGATGACATCCGAGTCCTCTGTATTCGACACTATACTCAAAGACAAAATACTCCTCATGAAAACAGGTCTATTATAG
>JAAYVQ010000294.1 GCA_012517095.1 Phycisphaerae bacterium
GCATTCCTGATGGACCGCTGGATGCATCGGATCGGATTACACGGCAAGAGTTTTATCCCGATGTTGATCGGTTTCGGTTGTTCGGTCCCGGCGATAATGGCGACTCGAATTCTGGAAAATCGGCGAAATCGTCTCACGACGATCCTGGTGATTCCGCTGATGAGCTGCGGAGCCCGGTTTCCAATCTATTCGTTGCTGATCCCGGCATTTTTCGCGGTGCAGTATCGACCGATGGTTCTTCTATTTCTGTATTTGACGGGGGCAGCGCTGGCGATCGGCGGCGCCAAGCTGCTGCGGGGGACGATCTTTCGCGGGGAGACGACGCCTTTTGTGATGGAGTTACCGCCGTATCGGATGCCAACGATGACGGGATTGTGGCTCCATACCTGGACGCGGGGCAAACAATATCTGAAAAAGGCGGGGACAGTGATCCTTGCGATTTCCATCCTGATGTGGGCGGCGACGACCTTTCCACGATCATCGAAAGAATCGCTTGCCGGATCCAGTCCCTCCGAGGCACAGGTGATCCGTCTGGAAAATTCAGTGGCGGGTCGGATCGGCAAAGCCCTGGAACCATGGATCCAGCCGCTGGGGTTCGATTGGAAGGTCGGCACGGCCCTGATTGGGGCCTCGACGGCCAAGGAGGTATTCGTTTCTCAATTGGCAATCGTGTATTCTTTGGATGATCCTGATGAAACTGCGGATCGTTTGCGAAATCGACTGGCGGAGGATTATTCGCCACTGCAGGGTTTGAGCATTCTGCTGTTTTGTTTGATTGGAACGCCGTGTTTGGCGACGGTAGTGATTACCGCGCGCGAAACGGGATCGTGGAAATGGGCGGCACTGCAGTGGGGGGGATTGACATTTCTGGCGTATATTGTGTCGTTGTTGGCCTTTCAAGTCGGCCAGATTATTGTGGGCTGACGGCTCACGAAATCCCGGTAATCAGGCCGGATCGATCGGCTCGACAAAGTCGGCATCGATTTCGACACTTGTCGCTTGGCCGAGGATATCAACCTGCAGAACCAGCCGCAATTTTTCCGGCTCGTGGAGGATGATCCCCTCGGTTCCAAGCAGAGGACCGGCGATGACACGGACCCGCTGACCTTCCTTGAGGTATTTATGCGGCAGGAGAATCGTTCCCTGTCGGATCAGAATGTCGATTGGGGTTAATTCTCGTATCAATCGGACCGGATCATTTACGGCGATGAGATTGGCCACCCGGTTGGACTTGAGGGCCTCGATTCGGTCATTTTCGTTTCCGCAGAAGAACATATACCCGGTAAACAGCGGTAGAAGCGATCGAAAGGTTCGTCCGTGCGACTTGGAGACCTTCCATGTCATCGGAAGGAAATATTGAACATTCTTGGTTTGCAGATGCCAGGCCAAGGCCTTTTCGTTGCGGCTGCGAGTGTGCGCAACCCACCACGCCCCGGAAAATTGCGATAACGCAACCTCCGGGGGCCAGGAAAATGGCGGATTTTCTTCTGGTTTCAGTACGATACCGGCCTCACGAACATCCGTTTCCGACGGGCACGGCGGAAGATACGCCGGATTAGGCCTTGACGATCCTGTTTCGGTTGGCCTTGACCTGGGCGGTGGCATTCCGCGAATCCACGACGAGCCGTGCATTCTTGACGATCCAGTCATAATCATACACGGTATGGTCGGTGGAAATCAAGACCACATCATACGAAGCGAGCATTTTTGCGGTTAATTTTTTACTCCGCATTTGAAGATCATGTTCCCGCTGCTTGTGCGTATGTGGAATGAAGGGATCGTTGTAATCGACCTTGGCACCTTTGTGCTTGAGGATCTCGATCAACTCAATCGATGGGGATTCGCGAAGATCGTCAATGTCCTTCTTATAAGCCAGACCCAGAACCAAGACCCTGGAACCCTTGAGACTCTTGTTGCGATCGTTGAGGGCTTCCATGGTCCGCATGACGACATAGTGCGGCATGGAGGTATTGATCTCGCCGGCCAGTTCAATGAATTTAGTGGGTATTCCGTATTGACGGGCCTTCCAGGTCAGATAGAACGGATCGATCGGGATACAGTGTCCGCCCAGGCCGGGACCGGGATAGAATGGATGATAGCCAAACGGC
>JAAYVQ010000295.1 GCA_012517095.1 Phycisphaerae bacterium
ACCCCTCGATCCGGCGACGATCGACATATTGGTCGTCTATACCCCGGCGGCACGGACTTGGGCTGACAATTCCGGGGGCGGGATTGCCAATGTTATCTCGCAAGCAATGGAAAAGGGACAACTGGCACTGGACAATAGCAACACGAATCTGACAATACGACTGGTACACTCCGCAGAGATCAACTATACCGAAAGCGGCGACTCCGGAACAGACCTGGATCGATTGACGAATTCCGGCGATGAATATATGGATACGGTCGGGACCCTGCGGACCCAGTATAAGGCGGACCTGGTATGCCTCTTTGCATCCGTCAGCGACACAGGTGGAATTGCTTGGTTACTGGGTCGATCCGGCGGAGATCCATCAACCGGATTTTCCTTGGTCCGCGTTCAGCAGGCGGCTTCAGGTTATACCCAGATTCACGAGATGGGACACAACATGGGTTGCGGGCATCACAAACAGCAAACGACGCAGCCGGGGCCGGGTCTGTTTGATTATTCGGCAGGCTGGAGATGGACGGGGACGGATAGCGGTCGATACTGTTCAGTTATGACATATTCCAGTGGGTCCTATTTCGCCGACGGACTGAATCATACGACGGTGGGGTATTTCTCCAATCCCGCGATTTCATACAAGGGCCTTCCGACGGGCCACAGGGATGACGGCGATAACGCCCGGACAATCCGCGAAGTCAAACATGCGGTGGCGGCCTATCGAAGTAATAAAGTTCCCCTTACTCCGAGTCTGATCAACCCGGCCAACGGGGCGTCCGGAATGACCCAAAATCCCACCCTGAAGGCGTCGCCCTTCTCGGATCCGGATGGAGACACTCATGCCAATAGCCAGTGGCAGGTGGATAACAATAGCGATTTTTCGAGTCCGGAGTGGGACAGTGGCAATACCTTCGCTGCCGGAACGGAGGTCACGGTTCCTTTCAACCGCCTGAACACCAGCACGAGGTATTTCTGGCGGGTTCGGTACAAGGATTCGTTCGGGGACTGGAGCTTATGGTCTTCGTCGCGAACCTTTACGACACAGACTCTGTATTCCGGTGGTGCAGGGTCCGAAACGGATCCTTTCCGAATCGAAAAGGTTGCGGATTGGCTCAGTTTGACACAGAGTCCGTACGATTGGAAAGGATATTTTATCCTGACGGAGGATCTGGATCTTTCGGGGATGACCATTGGGCCCGTCGCGGCGGACACCGAAACGACTGCGGGATTTCAGGGAACAAAATTCACGGGGGATTTTAACGGGAACCGGCATGTGATTCGGAACCTGTCGATTCAATCTCCGAATCAGGATTATGTGGGTCTATTTGGATATATCGGGCCGGGCGGACGGGTCCGGAACCTGGGAATACAAGGCGCAGCGATCCTGGGCGGGAAAAATGTCGGCGGATTAGCCGCGTGGAACGAGAGAGGAACGCTGAGCCGATGTTATGCAATCGGAACTATCGTCGGAACCGAGTCCGTGGGAGGACTGGTGGGCGGCAACTGGATCGGGACGATTGAGAACTGTTATGCGGGCGGATCGGTAACGGGAACGAAATATGTGGGGGGCCTGATAGGATCAAACCCGTATTACGGAGAGATTTCATACTGTTATTCGTCCGGGACTGTCACGGGAAGTTCGATCACAGGCGGATTAACGGGGTGGAATTACCGTGGCGTATTTACCGAATGCTTCTGGGATATGCAGGCCAGCGGCCAGTTGAATAGCGCCGCTGGAACGGGTAAAACAACATCCGAGATGATGACGGCGGTGACCTTCTCGGAGGTTAGGTGGGATTTGGTTGGGGAATCGGATAACGGAACCGCGGACCCATGGCGGATATGCGGAGACGGCGCGCGGTATCCGCAGTTGAGTTGGGAATTCTTCGCAAAAAGAGATCCCGCGTGTCCGGACGGCGTAGCGATCGAGGACCTGTTGTATCTGACCTCACGATGGATGGCGACAACTCCGGAGACGGTGGGGGCAGCCGATCTGACGGACGACGGACGGGTTGGCATCGAGGATTTGGCGGCACTGGCGGAAAACTGGATCAAGTGATCTGATCCAAAAGCGACGATCCTATTCCGTCAGACACGGTTTTTCCAATTCATTCAGGACCCATTCCTAATCGGAATTCGGAAGGATTTCTGAAACCACTTTCCGGGCGAATTCAAAATGGGAATCGCTGGTCAGGAATTCATGCACATAGACTCTTCGAGAGACGATCCCGTTCGGATACAGATCGCATGAATTGGGATCGACCGAAGGATCGCCCCGATCGACCTGATTAACGAGGAGTTTGTAGGGGATGCCGTGTCGCTTCAGCGCTGAGGCCAGGAGATTGGAGGGAGTATTGGCCGACGCGTTACTTACAGGATCATCGTAGCTTTCAAAACAACAGAAGCGTCGATTGTAGTTGTCCATAACCAGAACCTCCTTGGAAATCGGGGTTGATAAGAAACAAGGGAAAACTGAGTTCACGGGATTCGGATTCCGAAGCCGGAAGGAATTGAACCGAAAATAATCGGAGATTTCCCACCCTGTCGGGCGGTGGAACAAAGACACAAACGGTAAAACCATCCATGGTTGACCGGTCACACGATTGTGTATTGGCGCCAATTGGAGTCCCTCCAGAACCTGCGTGGTTATGGAACCAATCCCTTTATCCAACTAAGCACAGGTAGGGTATATCGGAAATCAAACCCGGTCAAGACAAATTTGTACGAATTCATCGGGATATCAAATCCGCTTGATAAAAATGTCCTCCGGATCGTACAAAATGCGCTTTCACTATCTTGCTATTTTTCCGGGGTTTGAAAAACGATAAATCTTTGCTAAGTCGCGGGTTATCGATTTTGGGACACAACATTTTCGGACCATTCGTGCACGATTCGGGTATAGGGTGGAGGGACAAATCGGTTTAGAATGAAGGTGGAAATTTTCTCGACCCCGAGGGGTGATTTCGGGTATAGTGAGGACGGAATTTGCGTGTATACTTCGTCGGGATCGCTCCAGGCCCGAAAGGAATTGGATCGTGGGATGGGTTGTCCGTGCTTTTCGGGAAACGATCGCGATTGGTGAACTCTCTTTACGACTATCAAGGAACGGGATATGGCGGACTTGTTTTTGGATGGGCAGTATCGGCCGGCGTTGTCGCTGCGGGAAACCGAGCGAGCGATCAAGACGATCAAGGATTTTTTCCAGCTTCATCTGGCCAAGGCGCTGAATCTGCAGCGGGTATCGGCGCCGCTGTTTGTACGGAAGGGATCGGGAGTCAATGACGATCTCAACGGCGTGGAACGGAAGGTGACTTTCCAGGTCAAGGATGACAACAATTGCGACGCCGAATGCCTGTTTTCGCTGGCCAAGTGGAAACGGATGGCGCTGGCCGATTACGGCTTTGCGCCGGGCGAAGGTCTTTATACCGACATGAATGCGATCCGGCCGGACGAGGAGAACTTAGACAACCTGCACTCGGTGTATGTGGATCAGTGGGACTGGGAACGGATCCTTACTAAAGACGAACGGAACCTGGCCTTTTTGAAGACGATCGTGCGGAAGATTTACGGCGTGCTGCGTCAGGCGGAAAAGGCGGTAGCCAAGCGTTACCCGGCCATCGCCCCGATTTTGCCCGAGTGGATTGAGTTCGTCCATTCGGAGGATTTGCTAAAGGCCTATCCGGATCTGGGGCCGAGAGAGCGGGAAAACCGGATCGCCGAACAACATGGCGCAGTGTTTGTGATCGGCATCGGCGGGGTATTGGCCGACGGTCAGATGCACGACAATCGAGCGCCGGATTACGACGACTGGACGACGGAGACGGGCAAGGGTCATCGCGGGCTCAACGGCGACATCTTCGTGTGGTATCCGCCGCTGAAGCGAGCCCTGGAACTGAGCTCGATGGGAATCCGCGTCGATCGCGACGCGATGCTGCGGCAGTTGGAGATCCGCGGCGTGTCGCAGCGAGTTCAACAGGAGTGGCACAAGAAACTGCTGGACGAACGGATGCCGCTGAGTATCGGCGGCGGGATCGGGCAGTCGCGGCTTTGTATGTTCCTGCTGCGAAAGCTGCACATCGGCGAGGTTCAGGCGAGCATCTGGCCACAGGACATCGTACGGCGATGCAAGGAGGCGGGGATTCCGCTGCTGTAGAACCGCAAGACAATCAGAGTTTAGATTTGGGGAAACGATGATTCGGAAATGGACCCTCTATTTTATTCTGGGCGGGATTGTCATCGCAGGAACCGGGTCGATTTCATCGACCGAGGCAGTGGCCGCATCGAAATCGGATTCGACGGACTGCGTGAAACGATTGATGGAGCTGCGCCGGGAGGTCGGGCGGGGAGACTCTGCGACCATCGAGGCGCGAGCGATTCAGACACTTGCACGGTTCGAACAAGAATATCCGCTGGAGTGGGACTGGTTGTGCCGGGACTCGTCGGGGCGGATTGCCGAATGGTTGTCTGGTTCGGCCGACAGCGAAATCGAACGGGGGATGATTTCCGCCGTACTGGAGAAGATGGGGACCGAAGCAGCAATTATCCGTACCCGCATGGAAACGCTGGTCCATCAGAATACGGCCGGCGGCGATCCGGCTTGGCTTGAATTGTATTTTGACGGTTGCCGACGGCTGCGGGACATCCGGCTGGATCACATCCGGACGCTTTGTCCGCAGGTCGTCTTCACGCGGCATTACAATCTCGGCGGCTCGCATTACGCATATACCGAGGGACAATCGGACGCCCAGCACGAACGGCATTTTGTTCCGGGATCGGCGCTGTGTCTGCTGGACCTGCGCGGCGGCGAGCCGATAATTCGCGAACTGATCCGCGACGACGGCGGTGTGATTCGTGATCCGGCCGTGTCGTGGGAGGGCGACCGGATTTTGTTTTCGTGGAAGAAATCGGACCGGGAAGACGATTATCACCTGTATGAATACGAGGTCGCATCGGGTCGGATTCGGACCATCACTTCGGGCCTGGGATTCTCCGACTACGAGCCGGTGTATCTTCCGGACGGCAACATTGTGTTCAACTCGACGCGGTGCGTGCAGACGGTGGATTGCTGGTGGACGGAAGTCAGCAACTTGTACACCTGCGACGCCGATGGGCGATTTTTGCGGCGACTGACCTTCGATCAGGTGCATGATAATTTTCCGACGGTCCTCGATGACGGGCGGGTGATCTATACGCGGTGGGAATACAATGACCGCGGGCAGATCTTCGTGCAGTCGCTGTTTCAGATGTTCGCCGACGGAACGGGACAGACGGAATTTTACGGCAACAATTCGTGGTTTCCGACGACGATTCTGCACGCACGCGGGATCCCGGGGTCACAGAAGGTCCTGGCCATCGCGACGGGACATCACACAATCCAGGTGGGCAAGCCGATCATCGTCGATCCGTCGCGCGGGCGGCAGGAGGCGGCCGGGATCCAGTTGATCGCGCCGATCCAGCCGACGGAGGCGGTTCGCGTGGACGCCTACGGGCAAGATGGTAATCTGTTCGCATATCCGTATCCGCTGGGCGAGAGGGAGTTTCTGGCTGCGTTTTGCCCGGCGGGCGAATGGCCGCCGGACGGCAAGTATCCGCATGAGCGTAAATTTAATCTATACTGGTTCGACATTGATGGGAATCGCGAGTTGCTGGCCGACGATCCGCGGATTTCCTGCAATCAACCGCTTCCCCTGGCGCCCCGAAAACGCCCGCATCATCGGCCCAGCACGGTGGATTACGGCCAGACGACGGGGATCTATTACCTGCAGGATCTTTACTCCGGGCCGGGCCTGAAGGGAATATCGCGCGGGACGGTCAAGAGTTTGCGGGTGGTGGCGCTGGAATTCCGCTGCGCGGGGATCGGCATGACGACCAACGCCGGGCCGGGCGGCGATGCGCTGGCCAGTACGCCGGTGGCGATCGGCAATGGGAGCTGGGACCCCAAGCGCGTGCTGGGCACGGCGAAAGTTTATGAGGACGGTTCGGCTTGTTTTCGCGCGCCGGTCCGAACGCCGATGTATTTTCAGGCTCTCGACGCACGGCAGCATGTCGTCCAGACAATGCGAAGCTGGTCCACGTTGCAGCCGGGGGAATCGTCGTCGTGCGTTGGATGTCACGAACACAAAAACACCGCCGCGGAACGAGGCGGACGACCGACGCTGGCAATGCGGGCCGGGCCCGAAGACTTGCGGCCGTTTTATGGGTTGACCGGGGGATTCAGTTTTCGAAAACAGATTCAGCCGATTCTCGACCGGCACTGTGTCCGTTGTCACGACGGGAAGAAGACGGCCGTGTATAACCTGTCGGCTGAAGAGATCGAGGATTCCACGGGCAAGCGAAAGTGGAGCCGGTCGTATCTGACGATGACCGAGGCCTTCAGGACGGAGGGCGAGGGTGCGACGATCTGGCGGGGGAACGACCAGGGGCGGATTGTCAACTGGGTCAATGTGATGTCCGTGCCAGAGATGATCCCCCCCTACTCAGCGGGTGCGGCCAAGAGCGAACTGATCGGGCTGCTGGACAAAGGGCATTGCGATGTGCGTCTGTCGGAGGAGGAAAACGCACTGCTGGCCTGCTGGATCGATCTTGCGGTGCCCTATTGCGGGGATTATACGGAGGCCAATGCCTGGAACGAGGAGGAGATACAGAAACACGACACTTTCCTGCAGAAGCGGAAGCGGATGGAGGAAGTGGAACGGCAGAACATTTCGGAGATGGTCCGGAGGTAATTGGACAGATTTAGAATCTGGGTATTAATGATCTCTATTGTTTATTTCTTGTATTCATGAGGATAGCCAGTTTCGGGCGAAAAGGGCCAGATCGGCAAGGTTGACGGAGCCATCTTCGTTGATGTCGGCGGGGCCACAAGGGGTGTCCTCGTTGCACTCGGCAATCTGCCAAACGGCGGCCATGACGGTAAAGTCGATCAGGTCCACACCGTCGGGACAGGCCATATCCGCGATCCGGCCGAACTGCTATCCCAGCTTCGGATAATCGACGCCATCGGTGCACATTCGCCAGTAATCTTCCATTCTGTTGATGGATTCATTCTGAAAATCCCAACCATAGTCGATGAAGGTCGAAAGCACTTTTAGTTCCGCGGTGGTTCGACCCTCCTCACTGCCGGCACTGGAGGCCAGTCCGGAGGTTTCGGTATCCCAGAAGCAGGCCCATCCGATGCCGTAGGTTCAACCGATCAGACCACCGACATCCTTGGGGGGGTGACGACACCGGTTGAATAGCACTGCGAGATCGGGTTGTCACCACCGTCAAAACCCACCAAGCCGCCCGCATCGGAGAGAACGGCATGAATTCGTCCGGCCGCATGACAGGCAAGAATCAATCCCATATTGTCTCCGACCAGACCGCCGGCGGAATAGAATTCGGCTCGACCTGGCAGTCGGCGTAACAACCCTGGATCAGCGATCCTCCGTTCCAGTTTCCGTGATTGACTCCCGCGATTCCGCCGGCGGACCAATCGGCAGGCGTCAGGGTCAGTTGATTCCAGTCGTCCAGGTTGGAGATCCGGAAGGGATCCTCGACGGTCCCGGCACCGCCGGAATAGGATGCGGAAAAAGAAAACGATGAGATGGCAACAATCCACACGACAGTCGGGAATAGACCGATACCCTTTTTCATCACAATACCTCTGAAATCGTGTTGTCGATATCATTATACGAAATTGATCCGGAAAAAGCAATGGAAATATCAGTCGATGAGGCGGAGGGATAAGGAAGCGGCGTAGGAACGGAGGTTGTAAATATGCCGGGCGGAGGGCTGTAAGCGAAGGGTGGGATCTTCGAAGGCATGGTGGCAGGGATGGTACTGGGCCATGACATTGACGGCGGCGGTGGGCGAGACGGAGGTCGCGAGAAAATCGAGGATGGCGGCCGAGCCGGCCAGGTCATCGGGCAGGACGAGGTGCCGGACGAGCAGGCCGTGAACGGCCAGGCCGTCGCGGATTTCGAGGTCGCCGACCTGACGATGCATCTCGAGGACGGCGGCGCGGTTCACTTCGGGGTAATCGCGCGCGGAGGCGCATTTTTCGGCCGAGTCCGGGGTGGCGAATTTCATGTCGGGCATGTAGATGTCGATCATTCCGTCGAGGAGCCGGAGGGTTTCGAGGTCGTCGTAGCCGCCGGTGTTGTAGACAATGGGGAGCGACAATCGGCGGCGACGGGCTTTGACGATGGCCTCGGCAATCGGCGCGGCAAAGTGCGAGGGGGAAACGAGATTGATATTGACGCAACCGAGGCGCTGGAGGTTGAGCATGATCTCGACGAGCTGATCGACGGTGAGGTCGCGGCCGCGACGACCGTGGCTGATATCGGCGTTTTGGCAGAAGACGCAACCGAGGTTACATCCGGAAAAGAAGATCGTGCCCGAACCGCCGGAGCCGACCAGGATCGATTCTTCTCCGAAGTGTGGGCCGGCCGAACTGACGCGGGGGGCGGCGCCGACACCACAAAAACCGTGCTGATTGTCTCGACGATGAGACTTACAATGGCGAGGACAAAGTGAACAGGGATCGAGTTTGGCGGATATCTCCACCAGGGCCGGTTGGAAACGGTCGAGTGAGGTTGAAAGGGTTTGATCGATGGGTTTCATGGGAATCCTTTGCCCAATAGAATCCATTCGTTTGGGATCAGTGTACAAACCCAAGGAAAGAATGTCAAGAGAAATGGATCAATCTATAATGTGGTATCAATTGTCTGTTATTCCAGGAGAAGGATTGTCCTTTCGTCGAGATACGGGCGGACAGATATCTGATCCCGGGGAGCACTTGAGCAAACCATGTCTCCCGCAGGACCTCCAACCACCGAGATCCGATCCCGGGGATTTGGATCCGGCGTCCCTACTCTGCGAGGGGGTAACGGGGAGGTATCAGGCGAGACTATCCGCCAGAAGATCCGCAACGGGAGTTTGGGAGCGACCGTTGCAGATCGCCATCCAGATGCTGGACAGTTCCACCCCGGTGAGGCGTCGGAGGACAAAGTCTTCCTCTTTCCAGATTGAGACACGGCCGGTTTGCAGGCAAAAGGTTGCAACCCCATAGGGGCCATCGTCGAGGACAAAGGAGGACATCGCGGGGACACGATCGGCCAATTGCCGCCGGAATTTCGGATCGGAAATAAGACCGACTTTGCCGGCGATTCGAATCTGCAGTCCGTCGCCGGGGCTGTAAAAGCACATCTCAACAGCCGGGTTCGATTTGATCTGCCGGCACAGAGCTTTATTGCGAGCGGTACAGAAGAAGATCCCATGTTCGTCGGCGCGCAAGAGGCGCATCGTGCGGACATGGGGTTGGCCATGATGACAGGTTGCCAGAAAGAAAACCGGATTGTCGTTGAGAAATTGTATTACATGTTCCTGGTTCATCATCGAATTCCTTACAAGCACAACACATGTCGAGTATCCATTCTCAACTCCTATAGAAGAAACGGATCAACATTCGTTTTGTTGATCCCCTATATTCCTATTCCTGTATCTCGTTTTTAAAGTACAGTATAATCACGCATTCCTTTCCCGGATGTTCGCGAAAATCATAGATTGTCTTGTACCGGATGGCCTGAATTCCCATCATTGATCCGGGGGAATCGATTCGTTCGGGAGGTTGATTCTTTCACAGGGCCGATAATGATTCGGTGATCTGTCCCTGATCCGGAAGCGAGGTGTGGCTTTGAAGCCAGAGCCCCGGAGGGGAACTTCGAAAGAGAAAAAATGCGATAAGCGCGAATTGATCCGAGAGCAAACCGGGCGTAAACGGGTTTTCAAGCCGGGCGAGAGAATCGGCAGCGGCATTGTCGGCGACTTGTCTGTAAGAGAATCGCAACGATTTTACGGATTCGAGAACGGAGGGGATCTGATCGAGGGTGAAGTCCGGCAGACGGATGATACGGCCGCAATGGAAATGGAAAGCGGCGTAGGTTTGAATTCTCTTTTTGCCGGGCCCGGAGACTTTCGTGGAACGGTCGATATGCAGGATCGACAGTTCGGATACATCGGCGGTCCAGCGAGCGTCGCCTGATTTGGATTTCTGGATATCTGCAATAACCTGTTTTAGACGATCGGCGGCTTCGAATCGCAG
>JAAYVQ010000296.1 GCA_012517095.1 Phycisphaerae bacterium
AGGCCGTGAATCTGCGCACGATACAAATCATTGCTTGTATCCGTGTTATTCCACAGAATGGAATTCAGCGCCAGAGTTGTTCCTCCGTCGTTGTAGGCACCGCCATACCGAGTGGCCTGATTCATCGAGAGCGTACAATTCCGAATCACGACATCACAATCCTGTCCATATATTCCTCCGCCGAACGACGCGGCCTGATTGTCTGCAAACAACCCATTTTCGATGGTCATATCCGCAATCGCATATACCCCGCCACCATTCAGTGTGGCGGTATTCCCGATGAATCGACACCCTGCGACCATTTCGGCCGTACCCCACAAACCGCCGCCGATCTGTGCGGTGTTGCCTTCGAATGTGCATGTATCCAGATTTACCGGGCCATAGCTGGCGATCCCCCCGCCGAGGATCCCGGACGAATTGTTGATGACCCGGCATCGTTCCAGCGTCGGTTGGGCATCATCCCAAACAAAGATCCCGCCGCCACGATCACTGCAGGAATTGTCTCGGATTACGCAATCCCGAATGACCGCCCGGCTGTTGATGCAAATGATCCCGCCACCGTACTTTTGTTCAGAATCTGCCCCATCGGGTTTTGTACTATCGGGATCTGTCCAATTGGCATTGCCACCGGAAATCGTAAACCCATCGAGAATCGTCGCGTCGCTGCATCCGTTGAATATCGCGACATGATACAGATTATCCGTTCGGCTCTGGGGGTGGGCCGTGTCGTTTCTATTCATATCTCCGGATAAGACCGTGACATTCAAGCTGGGATTCCTCTGTACCATCTCCGTATCGCCGGAGAGAAAACCACCATATACGGCAACTCCCGGCTTGAATACAAATGCCGTCTCCCGGCCCAAGCCGTTGTTCCTCGGTCGATATGTACCGGCCGCCACCCAGACCTCCGAATCCGGTTCGGCCTTGCCCAGAGCATCAACCAGATTCGTGTACGCATTCGTCCAGCTTGTTCCATCGTTGGAGCCAAGGGCCGCGACATCCACATAAATCCGCCCCGTCTGTCCAATCCGCCAGTCAATCGGCGCTAACCGCAAATTGGGATCCCCCGCAAGCCGCATGCAGTTGTTTTGGGCGCATCCCGGATAATCAGCATTGGCGATATCAAATGCTTCCTTTATGGATTTGCCCTGGCTGAGAGACTTAAACAGCCGCGTTTGCCACGGGATCGTATAACCATCGTACCAGCAGTCTTGGATACAGGGTTGGTTGCTCATCCCGCAATACCCGACCGTCGCGGTGCCGACCATCGAACCTTTGCGAAACGCATAGGAGAGCGTTCCTGCCCCCGTGCTGCACATCCCGTCGCAACTGCCCAGAAAAGTAAACGGCACCGCCGGAATCCCCGTCAGCCATGCCGTGACCTCGGAGGCGGTTGTTGAGTCGCTGCAGCCGTTGCCGAAACTCGTGCTGCCGCCGTGAGCCATTTCATAAAATACCGACAGGTCGAGCGATTGGATCTTCTCGATCATCTTGGCCTGCGTGGGGTATTGAGCCATCTCGGTGGCATATCCCATCTTCTCGAACCAATCGCGGGCATCGGTGTACCAACTGAACCAGCCGCTGGAACAACCCGATATGTCAACGGGTCCGGTAAACGAAAATCCCGCCGCCGGGGGCGGAATGGCCGGGCCCGCAATTCGACCTTCTATGGCATCGATCACCACGGCCGAGAGGACTCCGGCCTGTTCGGTCTCGACGATCCAGCAGGGGTTCTCCGGTGCCGGATGAATCCCGACCACTTCGCTATCGGGTTTCAGATAATACAAACCCGAAAATCGGATTTTCGCAAGGTTTCGGTTTGTCCCCGCCAGCCCCCTCGCAATCCGCGCCTCTTCGGCGAGGTCCAGGGCCTTCGCCTCGGCCCCATCCTTGTCGATTACATCGGGAAGCAGCTCCGGAATATCGTTTCTCCAGTGGGCCCGAAAATCCTTCAGCCGTCCGGAATTCCGATCGAAATGGTACGCGACATGATCCCCCTGAACAATCGCCTCCACGCCGGCCCCGACAACGGTTCGCTGCCGCGAATACACCACACGGTCCGATAACTCCATTTCGGTGAATCGAACCGTGTCCGGAAGGGATTCGAATCCGGACCGCTCCAGAAAATCAAACCGGTGTTTTTCTGCGGCGGCCCCTGAACCGGGATGATCCGCCCAGACAATCCCTGTGGCCAGCCAGACAATCCAACAGGCCAGACGCAAATCCTTCGGGACGATAATCTTCATAACCCTCTTGTTTCCAAGTAGTTGCGACAACAGGTTCCTTCCTCCGGGTCTTCGATTTAACATGAAGAGGTATTCATAGCTGCTGATCCAGCCCCCGATAGTAGCTTGTATTATACAACAAATCCGCCCCCGAATCAACCGTATCTGGCCGATTTCTATACCGCTGGCCGAATGGAATCTGGATATTCGGCTACTTTTCCGCAGGCCGACGAGAAAGGTCTGAAAACCCTCCGTTTTTTTCTCCCGATCCCTTGCTTTTCCGGCGATACATTATATAATTGATAGTTTCAGGGTCGGTGCCCGAGTGGCTAAAGGGGACGGACTGTAAATCCGTCGACGAGAGTCTACGTTGGTTCGAATCCAACCCGGCCCAATGTTCATTCCGCTCAATTCGACAACGAATTCCGTTCAGAGCGAAGCCATAAAGGAGACGCTCTGTTGCCAGAATACCGACAATTGCCCTCGATTAATCTGGGGACAAGAAATGTGGTCATCGGCGTCGGGTCAGGTACATTGCCGGTGTGTTCTCCAACCTTCCCAAACAGGACGATGTTCTCGGTATGAGTGAGCTGGCGTACGAAATCAAGACCAACAGCAGGCCCTATGTTCGGGTCGTGAATTTCGGATATACGATTGTATTATGAAGCGGGCAGGCCGGAGACGATGTGGCCGAGGGTGGCAAAGACATGGTCCGGGCGGTACGCAAAACGCGGCAGATCCGCCTGGGCGGTTACACCGCTGAGGACGAGGATGGTGTCGATGCCGGCTTCGATCCCGGCGAGGATGTCGGTGTCCATGCGGTCGCCGATGATGGCGGTTTCTTCCCGTCGGCAGCCGAGTTTCTGCAGGGCGCTTCGCATCATCAGGGGGTTGGGTTTTCCGGTAAAGTAGGCCTTGCGGCCGCCGGCCAGTTCGATGGGGGCGATGAGGGAGCCGGTGGCGGGGACGATGCCCCGTTCGGTCGGGCCGGTCAGGTCGGGATTGGTGCCGATCAGGCGGGCGCCCTTTCGCACGAGCTGGACCGCATGGCGGATGCGGTCGTAGTTGTAGCCGCGGGTCTCGCCGACGACCACATAGTCCGGCGAAGCGTCGTTCATGGAGAAACCCGCCTCGTACAGGGCGTTGGTCAGGCCAGGTTCGCCGATAACATAGCAGCTTCCGCCGGGGCATTGGGAGGCCAGAAATGAGGCGGTGGCCATGGCGCTGGTGTAGAAACAGTCGGCGGGAACCTGTAAGCCCATGCGAGCAAGTTTTTCGCTGAGCTCGCGGGGGGATCGTTCGCTGCTGTTGGTCAGAAAGAGGTATTTCTTTCCGGCAGCAGTCAGCCACGCAATAAACTCGTTAGCGCCGGGCAGCAGGGTGTTGCCGTGGTAGATGACGCCGTCCATGTCGCTGATGAAACCGGCCTTGGCATGAATCGGATGGGTATCAGGCATTTTCGATCTCCGCGATATCTGGATTTAATGTGACATCCGTTTTCGTTCCCTCGCGACGGCTTTCTACTCTTTGCGTTTCCGTTTCCAGGTCCAGTTCCGGATCTCCGGCATGTCCTGACCATATCGACGGATATAATTTTTGTGGTCCAGCAACTTGTCGCGGAGAAATTGCTTGGCGTGTGCGGCCCGAGAACGCAAACTCGGAACGCGATCGATCACATCTCCGGCCAGGTGGAAACGATCCAGATCGTTCATTACCACCATGTCAAATGGAGTCGTCGTGGTTCCCTCTTCCTTGAAACCCCGGACATGCAGGTTCTCGTGATTGGTTCTGCGGTAGGTCAAGCGGTGGATCAGCAGCGGATAGCCGTGATAAGCGAAAATGATGGGTTTATCCCGCGTAAAGAGGACATCGAAATCCCGGTCGTTCAATCCGTGGGGATGTTCGTTCTGCGGTTGGAGCGTCATCAGATTCACGATGTTGATGACGCGAATCTTCAGGTCCGGAAAGTGTTGACCCAGTAAATCCACCGCCGCCAGCGTCTCCAGGGTGGGCACATCGCCGCAACAGGCCATAACCACATCCGGATCGCTGCCGTTATCATTACTGGCCCACTCCCAAATGCCCAGTCCTGCGGTACAGTGCTTCACGGCCGCATCCATGTCCAGCCATTGCGGGGCCGGTTGTTTACCGGCGACGATGACATTGACATAGTTCCGGCTGCGAAGGCAATGATCTGTCACGCTGAGGAGCGTGTTGGCGTCCGGCGGCAGATAGATCCGGATGATTTCAGCTTTCTTGTTGGCCACATGGTCGATGAATCCGGGATCCTGATGGCTGAAACCGTTGTGGTCCTGCCGCCAGACATGGGAACTCAGCAGATAATTGAGCGATGCGATCGGCCGACGCCACGGAATATCATGGCAAACCTTGAGCCACTTGGCGTGCTGATTGAACATCGAATCAATGATGTGAATAAAGGCCTCGTAACAACTGAAAAAGCCGTGCCGCCCCGTCAATAGGTACCCTTCAAGCCAGCCCTGGCACTGGTGCTCGCTTAACACTTCCATCACGCGACCTTCGGGCGAGAGGTGATCGTCCTCGGGCAGGATCTCGGCCATATAGCAGCGGTCTGTGACCTCCAGTACATCCTGCCAGCGGTTCGAATTGTTTTCGTCGGGACTGAAGAGCCGGAAGTTTTTGCTATCGAGATTCAGCTTCATCACATCTCGCAGAAACTGTCCCATGACACGGGTGGCCTCGGCCGATACGGCCCCTGGTGCGGGCGACTTCACTTCATAATCGCGGAAATCCGGAAGTTTCAGGTCGCGCAGCATGTGACCGCCATTGGCGATTGGGTTATCGCTCATGCGGCGTTGTCCCGTGGGTGCAATCGCGGCCAGTTCCGGCTTCAGGCGTCCGGTATTGTCGAACAGCTCTTCCGGCCGATAGCTCTTCATCCAGCGTTCGAGAACTTTAACATGACCGGGCTTGTCCATGTCCCCCATCGGTACCTGATGGGAGCGCCAATAACCCTCGCATTTCTTTCCATCGATTGTCGCAGGGCAGGTCCATCCTTTGGGCGTTCGCAAAATGATCATGGGCCAAATGGGCCTACCCTTACCCCCGCGATGCCGGGCCTTTTGCCAGATCTGTTTGATCTCGGCCGTGACCGCATCCAATGTGGCAGCCATCAACCGATGCATCGTTTCCGGTTTATCGCCTTCGACGAAATACGGTTTATACCCGTAGCCCTCGAACAATTTCTGCAATTCATCATGCGGAATTCGGGCCAGAAAACAGGGATTGGCGATCTTGTAGCCGTTCAGATGCAGGATCGGCAACACGGCGCCGTCGCGCGCGGGATTCAGAAATTTGTTGCCGTGCCAGCCGGTGGCAAGCGGGCCGGTCTCAGCTTCGCCGTCGCCGACCACTGCGGCAACGATGAGATCGGGATTGTCGAAGGCCGCGCCATAAGCGTGCGACAGAGCATAGCCGAGTTCGCCGCCCTCGTGGATCGAGCCGGGCGTTTCCGGCGCGACATGGCTGGGGATTCCGCCGGGGAAGGAAAATTGTTTGAATAACTTTCTCATTCCTTCCTCATCCTGCGAGATATTCGGATAGACCTCGCTATAGGTACCCTCCAGATACGCGTTGGCTACGATACCCGGCCCGCCATGTCCCGGTCCGATGACATACATCATGTTCAGGTCCTGGTCTTTGATGACGCGATTCAGGTGAACATAAATAAAGTTGAGTCCCGGCGTCGTACCCCAATGCCCGAGCAGCCGTGGTTTCATGTGTTCGAGCTTGAGGGGCTTTTTCAGCAACGGATTGTCGAATAAGTAGATTTGACCGACCGACAGATAGTTTGCGGCCCGCCAATAAGCATCGATCAACCGGAGTTCTTTCTTGAAAAGAGGATCGTTCCCAACGGTGATCCGTTTGGGGGTCTGCGCCGTTTTCATGATTGTCTCCCTGTGTTGTCGAAGATGTTTCCACATTGGCATTCCAACGAATTTGTTCTATCGACCGCTCTTCTCTTTGTCAATGTTCTTATTTGTTGACCATCCCGACATTCAGAATTGACAGTATCGATCTCCTTCTGTATGGTGGAGAACAGGAATCGCAAGGATAGAACAGGTTCGACGGAAATCCGCCATCTCAGTACATGAGGGGAAAACGCATGAGTTTTCAAAAAACATGGATGCTTCATTCAAGTCTTCCGGCCCATTCGCCACATGCCGATCGATTCGACTTGCTGGCGGAACTGGCCCTGGACATGCGCTGGTCCTGGAGCCATTATGCCGACAAAATCTGGGAACAACTCGATCCGGTGTTGTGGAAGATCACGCAAAATCCCTGGGCGGTTCTTCAGGCCTGCTCCGGGGAGAAGCTGGAAGACTATCTGTCCAATGCCGCGTTCCGCGAAGAACTCGACAATGTCATACGGGATAAGAGAGAATCAGAACAAAAGCCCGGATGGTTCCGACAGAAGCATCCGGATTCTCTTTTGACCTGTGCGGCCTATTTCTGCATGGAATTCATGCTCAGCGAGGCCTTGCCGATCTATTCCGGCGGGCTCGGGAATGTGGCGGGGGACCAGCTCAAGGCGGCCAGCGATCTGGGTGTGCCGGTTGTTGGTATCGGCCTGTTTTACCAACGGGGTTATTACCGTCAAATCATCGATCAGGAGGGATTGCCGCAATCCATCTATCCCTATAACGATCCCGCCCAAATCCCCGTCACTCCGGTCCGAAAACAGAACGGGCAATGGTTGCGGATCGAGGTTCGATTGCCGGGATATTCGGTTTGGCTTCGAACCTGGCAGGTGAATGTCGGAAAGGTTAAACTGTACCTGCTGGACACCAATGATGTCGGAAATTATCCGGCGCATCGGGGAATTACCGGCGAATTGTACGGGGGCGGATCCGAGCTGCGGCTCCAACAGGAACTCGTGCTGGCGATCGGCGGTTGGCGTTTGCTGCAGGCCCTGGGAATACGACCCGAAGTATGCCACTTGAACGAAGGACATGCCGGATTTGTTGTCCTGGAACGCGCCAGAAGCTTGATGGAAGAGACCGGCGTTTCGTTTGAACTTGCCCTGGCCGTAACCCGCATGGGAAACCTGTTTACAACCCATACGCCGGTTCCTGCGGGATTTGATTGTTTTGCGCCGGAATTGATTCAAACCTATCTCGGTACCTATGCGAATAATCGGCTGGGAATTTCCGTGGATCGTCTGCTGTCGCTGGGTCGCAAAGACCCTCACGACTCATCTGAACCCTTCAATATGGCCTATCTGGCGATCCGCGGCTGCGGCGCAGTCAATGCCGTCAGTCGCCTCCACGGAAAAGTGAGCCGCAACTTATTTCAACCCCTTTTCCCTCGATGGCCGCAGGATGAAGTGCCCATTGGGCATATTACCAATGGGGTTCACATGCCATCCTGGGATTCCTTGTTCGCCGACGATTTATGGACACATGCTTGTGGAAAGGACCGCTGGTTGGGGACCGTCCAAACCCATTGCGAGCAGATTCGCGCCATTCCAGATTCAACGCTTTGGCAATTTCGATACGCCAATCGCAACGGCTTGATTGAATTTGTTCGGGAACGGTTGTCCCTTCAATTGGCCGCTTCTGGGGCCTCTTCTGAAATTGTGGAACATGCAAAACACATCCTGGATCCGAATCTATTAACCGTCGGCTTTGCTCGACGCTTTGCCTCCTATAAAAGACCGAACCTTCTGCTGCGGAATCCCGATCGGCTGAAACGACTCCTGACAAATCCGGATCGTCCCATGCAACTCATCATCGCAGGAAAGGCCCACCCCGCTGATTCGGCGGGACAGTCGATGATCCGGGAGTGGACGCGATTTGTTCGACAACCCCAGGTCCGCGCCCGGGCCGTCTTCTTAAGCGACTACGACATGCAACTGGCCGAGCGGCTGGTCCAGGGTGTCGATGTCTGGATCAACAATCCCCGGGTCCCCTATGAAGCAAGCGGCACCAGCGGCATGAAAGTGCTGGTCAACGGCGGACTGAATGTGTCCGTATTGGACGGTTGGTGGGCGGAAGCTTTTCATCCGGGCGTCGGCTGGGCCATTGGCGATGGAGCGGTTCAGGGCGACGATTCGCAACGGGACGCGTCCGACGCGGAGGACCTGTATCGTCTTCTCGAGAACGAGGTGATCCCGGCGTTTTATGACCGCCGGGATTCGGATCTGCCCGTCGCATGGCTCAAACGGGTCCGAGACAGCATGGCGGAATTAACCCACCGGTTTTCCGCGACTCGTACCGTGATCGAATATACGGAACAACACTATCTTCCGGCCGCAGCGGCCTATCGCCAACGGGAATCGAATCGTTGTGAAATCGGCGGGCAAATCCTGGCTTGGCAAAAATCCCTGGAAGAGAACTGGCCGAATGTGCACTTTAACGAAATCAAATATCGGGTCCATGACAACAACCTGGTGTTTGAGGTAATGGTTGATCTTAAAGAGATTGATCCTGAATCCATTCAAGTGGAACTGTATGCCGATCGAATCGGAAATTTCGAACAAGTCCGCAAGCCCATGCAAAGGGATCGAAAACAAAAGAATCCTTCGGGAATTTATCTTTATCGAGTCACCGTGCCCGCCAATCGCCCTCCGACGGATTTTACGCCCCGTATCATCCCCTTCCATACGAATGGAGCTATCCCGTTAGAAGCATCGTACATCGTTTGGCAAAAATAATGCGATTACCAGATTCTTTCCTGAGAGGGCTTTGCTGTGGAATCAATTGGGCGGATGAAGAAAAAAGGTTCCGGCGACGGCGGCGGTGGCAAGGCACGCCAGAGTGGCCGCCATCAGGACGCGCGGCGCGACGGCGGCCAAGTCGGCCTTTCGCTGCGGTACCAGCGCGGCAACCCCGCCGACAAAGATGGCCAGCGAAGCGACATGGGCAAATCCACACAGGGCATAAGCGATCAATACGGCCGAACGGGGATGCGACAGTGTTCCGGCTTTCATGCATGCGGCCAGTTGCGTATAGGCCGGGATCTCTGTGGCGACGAAGCGTGTGCCGAGCATCTCTCCGGCCAGCCGGGCATCGTCGGGGGGAATTCCGATCAGAATTGCGAACGGGTAGAAGAGATAACTCAATACGGTGGTGATCGGTGAAGGGACCTTGGATGGGTCCATCAAATGCAGGGTGCCGCCCAACCATGCCAGGCCCATATCCAGCAGGGCCAGGATACCGAGGAAAGCGATTAGCAGTGCAACGACCCCCACAACCAGCTTCACGCCGGCCATAGCGCCGTTGATGATTGCTTCGATCGCGCTGGATTCCCGTTCGTAGTGGAACTCGGCCGGTTGCCCCATCGTGATGGGGCAGCCGTCTTCGGGCAAGAGGATTTTGCTGAATACGACTGCCGCCGGCGCCGACAGGATCGAGGCGCTGATCAGGTGGCCGGCGATAGTTGGAAAGGTATCCTTGAGAAAGACGACATACAAACCCAGTACGGTCGAAGCGACGGTGGCCAGCCCCGCGGTCAGGATCGTACACAATTCCGAACGAGTCATCCCGGAAAGGTACGGCCGGACCGCCGTGGTGGATTCAATCCCGACAAAGATGTTGCTGGCCGTACACAAGGCCTCGGCCCCGCTGATTCGCATGAGCCGGAGAAAAACCCAGGCGAATCCGCGAATGATCCATTGCATGATGCCGATGTAGTAGAGCAAACCCATCAATGCGGCAAAGAAAATGACCATCGGAAATGCCTGGGTTGCCAGGATAAAACCGATTGAAGTATTGCCCGACCCGTCGGTCTGACCAGGGCCGACGGCCAGCGGGCCAAAAACGAATCGTTGCCCGGCCGTGGAGGCCTCCAGAAGTCGCAGGACCAGGTCATTGAGTTTGAGAAAAAGAGAATGACTTGCCGGTATCCAAAAAACAATCATCCCCATCACCAGTTGCAGGGCTGTGCCCATAACGATGCATCGGATATTTTGCCGGCGGCGATTGACCGAAAACAACCAGGCAATCCCAATGAGTCCGAACAAACCTGCCAAACTGATCAGATTATATCTGTCCACTCCGATCCGCCTCTATAATGGCTTGAAGATCCGCATCGACGATCATCTTGTGGCTGCGACCTTCTCGAGTATCCGGATTGCCCTGGCGGCATCGGAAGCCGTGTCGAAAGCGATGTCGAACACCGCTCGCTTTCCGACCGTAACACCGGATAATCCTCGAAGGTTGATTCCGCTGTCGGCCAAGGACTGTGTCAATACACCACCCAGGCCGGGCTGATCTCCGGCAACGACTTGGACTCCGCAGATGGATTTACTTTTATGGAAACCCAGCAGCTTGGCCGCTCTCGTTTGCCGAGCGCCTTGGATGGGTGCGACGAACACCACGGCCTTGCCGGCGTGAGCGGGTGTACGGCGGGCCAGAAGGAAATGCAGATTGGTGCCCGCCTCGGCTAAACCGCGTAATTTCTCTGCAAGTCCGCCGGGCCGGTCGTCAAAACCGGCTACCCATATATCGATGCGATGAATATCCATTTTCATGATTTTCCTCCCGAATACGATTGACGTGGATCGACATTTCGAAACAGAACCCATTATATGCTCACAATCCTTTTCGTGTCAAGAAATGGAAACAGGGGGATTGGAATGACCTGCGGAGAAAGCCATTGACGGAAGAGGGGTACGACGATAGAGTGGATTCTGCAACGGGAAGATTCATCAACGAGGGGAATTGTCATCACATGAGAATGTCGCATGGATCCACGATGGAGTAGATCCGAAGTGACACATAGAAAACATCAGGCATGGAAAGGGGCGGAAGCATGAGAATTCAACGACAAATGATTTGCTGGATGGGGGTTGTGGCGATGGCACTGGGCATGGCCGGCTGTTCGGGGAAATCGAAGGCGGCATTGGATGCGGCGAAGGCCGATGCGACCAAGGCCAAAAAGGAACTGGCCACTGTGAAATCGGAAATGGAAGCGGCTGTCTCAAAATTGACCAGTGAAAAGGATGCCTTGGCCACCCAGGTCAAGACGATGACTTCGGAGTTGGAAAAGTTCAAGGGCGATCTGGCCGCGGCAATCAAAGATCGGGATGGATTCAAGGAACAGATCCAGAAACTGACGGGCGATCAGGCGGGAGCGGTGGCCGACGCGCAGAAGAAATACCAGTCCATCATCGACGAACTCAAAAAACAACTGGCGGATCTGACCGGCAAATTCACCAGCTTGCAGGGCGAAAACAGCAAGCTGCAATCGACGATCAAAGAGTTGCAGGAAAAACTCAAAGGCGTCGGCGGGAATCTGATCCCCAAACTGCCGTAAGGAACAATCCCCGGCAAATTTCTCGATTCCAAACCATTTGGAATAACCAAAGTGAAAAAACGGGCGGGTTTCAAACCCGCCCGTACAATTCATCGGCGATTCAAATATGCACAAGCGAGACCGCTTGTGCCGCTTTCACGGCTGGGCTTCGAGTTCGGCCAACTTTTCGGCCGTTACTTCGTCTGTATGCAAATCACCGTAGATGACGCGGTAGTTGCCTTCCGGGGTTTTCCAGCGGGCCAGGACCTTGGCAGCGTCGCCGGGTTGGACGGTGTCGCCGTAGTATTTGGGGTCGGCGTTCTGCACCGTGAGCATCTGGAAGTTGGTCGCGGCGATGGTAAATTTGAGGACTTTATCCTGCCCCATCTTGCCGGCCAGTTCGGGTTTGGAGCCATCCTTGGCCAGATCAATCAGTTCCTTGGACAGATCCAGGGCGTTGAGGGACTTGGGGAACCGGCCGCCAGAAAGATCCTGGAAGTATTTGAGGGCTTCGATGAGTTCATCGCCATTGCCGAGACCCTTGAGGGACAGATCACCCATCAGGGAATATCCTTCCGGGATGACCAGGGCGAACATCTCGGCGTCGCAGGGGACATTCCACTGAAAATTGTCCACGATCGCCTCGATTCGGGCGCCTTCCTGAAGCCCCATCTGACCGTCGATAGTCATGCGGAGGGGGTAACCAGTGCTGACATCGACCCAGATCCGCACGATGGTATCCTTGAACATCCCTCCGGTCATAGCCGGATTGTTGGATTCGAAGCCCTGGACCTCGACGCCGTCGATCTGACTGCGACCCAGATCCGTATATTCGGTATTCAAAAATCCCTCGACCATCATTCGCGGATCGGCGTTTTGCTGTTTGGTTTTGTCGAGCAGTTCGTCGGTCAGCGTGATCCGCATGTATTGTTTGGTCTGTGGCATCAGGTTGATCATGACCTTGTCGGCAAAGTTCATAATGGAGGTAGAGGCCACCGAACCGTTGGCGGCGCCCGTCATCCTCATCCCCAGGCCGTTGGCCATGAGGATATCCATGTCCATGTTCATTTTGAAGTCGGCCGGCATTCCGGGCAGGCCGGTCATGGTCATGTGCATGGTGTAGGACATGGAGTCGATCTGTTCGAGTTTCTGGGCGGCACTGGCCAGAAGATCGCCGCTGCCGAGACCGTAAAATAATCCGAGTAATACCGCGAAGATGACTGACGCCGCAAGGGCGAATTTGGCAATGGAAGATTTCATGATAAGTCTCCTGATTCGGCTCAGCCGGGATCGACAGGCCGGTTGATCGGCCGCGGTGTGATACGCCTGCAGCACTTGCCAGCGGAGACGATCCTTGTGGCCCGGATCGGGCTTGTCGTCGATCCGCAGGTTGGCAACGAATTTTTCGAATTCGACCTCGTTAGGTTCCATGTTACCGGTCTCCATCGAATACGGACTTGAGCTGGGTTCTGAGTTTTTTTAGACTTCGACAGAGCATGGTCCGCACGGCCGTCTCGCGTTTGCCGACGATCGCGGAGATCGAGGCAAAGTCCAGGTTCTCGAAGAACCGCAGGGTCAGGATGGTCTGTTCATTCCGACCGAGCGTCTGGATCGCCCGCCAGACCTGGGGCCATTCGGGGCCGTCCGTCCTGGCCGGTTCGTCGTGCGGGCCGAGTCGTCCCGCTTCGGCGGCCTGCTGCAGCAGGACTCGCCGCCGAAGCGAAGTGCGGATGTGAGTAGCGATATGGTTTGTCGCGATGGCGTACAGCCAGCGCCGGTACTCGTCCTCTTCGCTGCCGCGAAAGTTCCGGATCGTTCGGGCCGCGTCGAGGAAGACGGCCCCGACGACATCCTCGGCCAGCGTGCGATCGAACAGCCGATGCACGCAGTACCGAAAGATCGGTTCGTAGTGCCGCTCGTAGAGATCCGCCAGCATCCGCGCCTGCGAATCCTCGATCGGTTCGAACCTGCCATCGCCTTTGGCACCGGCGACTCGATTGTCCGCCATCACTTCCGCCATATCACCCCTATCATCGCGCCGAATCAGGATTTGTTACACGATATGGATGAAGAGTATATCACATTGCATCTTGAATGACCCTGATTTTCAGACTCTCGATTCGTCTGCCAGAATGGCATAACCGGACGGCAGGCCTGTCGTCTTATGGTATAGTTGAATAATCATAAATAATTGATATTTATAAAGTTATAGTTTATTGAAGATCGGGCACGGGGTTTGCTTATTCCGGTAACAGGCCGGGAGGTACCCGGCAGAAACGAGGGGTTTCAATGAAGTTTGATAAATTTACAGTCAAGGCACAAGAGGCGATCGCCAGCGCTCAGCAGTTGGCGATGCGGCGGTCGCATACCGTGGTTACGCCCATTCATCTGCTCAGCACGCTGCTGGAGGATGAAGAGGGCATGGCCGCGATGCTGCTCAAGAAGATCGGCACCAAT
>JAAYVQ010000297.1 GCA_012517095.1 Phycisphaerae bacterium
ATTAAGAGTTCCTGCACCATTCCAATCCCAAATGGCCTCAAATCACAAAAGAGTAAGATGGGAAACCTCTTCTGCCTTCTGAAAAGCAAATATGGGAAATCGTTAACATTGTTTTATAAATTTATCCAAACCAACACACCCATTTGCCGATGAAGATAGCTGAACTTAGACCCGGAATCGGAAGTCAGAATGATCAAAATCGTGGAAAGGAAATCGCGATGACGGAAGAACAGATCGTCAAGTGGATGCGGGAAAAGGTCAAACAAGAAGGTTTCAAGGATGCCGCCAGTTTGGCCCGTGAGTTTCTGGATTCCCATCATATTACGAATGTACTGGATCCCGAGTTTTCCAAAACCATGGACGCGGGATTCCGGATTGCCAAGGAGGTTTATAGTTTGTAGGGAGATACCAGGCGGGAGGATTCACAGGCCGGAGATTTTTCCCCGGCCTGTTTTGTTTTTGGACTGGAGGGCGGAATCATCAAACAACCGAATGCGGAAAGGATTTCCGCTGAAAGAACAGACTGACATGAACCAGTCCGATCATGATCGGCACTTCGACCAACGGACCAATAACGGCGGCAAACGCGGCGCCGTGTTGGATCCCAAATACACCGACCGCTACCGCAATGGCCAGCTCAAAGTTGTTGCTGGCCGCGGTGAAAGACAAGGTGGCCGATTGACTGTAATTGGCCCCGACTCTGCGACTCATCCAGAAACTGATCAAAAACATGACAACGAAATAGATCAGCAGCGGAATTGCGATCCGCACGACATCCAGCGGCTTGGCGATGATCTTCTGCCCCTGCATCGAGAACATTACCACGGTCGTAAAGAGCAATGCGATCAGCGTGATCGGACTGATCCGGGGAATGAATTGTTCGTGATACCATGTCTTTCCCCTGGTCTTGACGAGTACCCCTCGCAAAAACATCCCCGTCAAAAAGGGAATCCCCAGATAGATAAACACACTTTCGGCGATCTGACCGATCGTAACATCCACAACGGTCCCCTTCATTCCAAGGTTCGAAGGAAGGACGGTGATGAAAATCCATGCGTAAGCGCTATAAAACAGGACCTGGAAAATGGAGTTAAAGGCCACCAAACCTGCCGCGTATTCGGCGTCTCCGCGGGCCAGGTCGTTCCAGACGATGACCATCGCGATGCACCGGGCCAGCCCGATCAGGATCAGGCCGGTCATAAACTCGGGCTGACCCCGGAGAAACGCAATCGCGAGCACGAACATCAGGACCGGCCCAATGATCCAGTTCTGTACCAGCGATAAGCCGAGGATCTTGAAGTTGCGAAAGACATCGCCCAGCTCTTCGTATTTGACCTTGGCCAGCGGCGGAACCATCATCAGGATTAACCCCACGGCGATCGGGATGCTCGTTTGCGTGCCTTCGGGCCGCAGCGAACCGATCCAGTCACCGAATGCGGGAACAAAATAACCCAGCAAAACCCCCGCGGCCATCGCCAGAAAGATCCATAGAGTCAGATAACGATCGAGAAACGATAATGTTCGGCTCTGGCTTTCCATAAAGTCCTTACTCATTGACGGCCAAGGTTTCAACAAGTCCCCGATGGGCAATCACAGGAAGATTTGGATTTGTCCTTTGCCCCTTTCTTCCAAGGTTTCTCCGCCGTGAGATTGACACTGACGACATAATCCGAAAGGGTTTCGCCCTCCGGAAGCGATTCCTTGACGGATTGATACAACCGGTCATTGCATCCCTCCATGACATCCACCGTGTATTCTTTTTCCGACCATTGAATACTCTCAAGTCCGGCGTCCCCGGCCATCTTGACCGTCTCGTCAATCGTCACCGCCCCGGCGATACAGCCGACCAGAGCGATCACCATCTCCCGGATTGATTCCGGCAGGGGCTTTTTCAGCGCCAGGTCCGAAATACACGCTTTACCGCCCGGCCGGAGCACTCGAGCGATTTCTCGCCAGACTTGGGATTTGTCGGCTGAAAGGTTAATCACACAATTGGAGATGACCACATCAACTGACCCATCGGCGACTGGAAGATGCTCGATCTCGCCGAGCCGAAATTCGACATTGGCCAATCCGGTCTTGTGCCGGAATGCGTCGATATTCCCGCGGGCCTTGTCCAGCATTTCCGGGGTCATGTCCACACCGATGGCTCGTCCATTCGGCCCGACTTTTTTTGCCGCGATGAAGATATCAAATCCGGCC
>JAAYVQ010000298.1 GCA_012517095.1 Phycisphaerae bacterium
ATCGTCTTGCCCTCGATAATCTTCCACGGCAGGCCGTGGAGGTTGAGTTTATCCATGAAGGGGTCGGGGTCGAACTGCTCCATGTTAAACACGCCCTCGCCGTGCCAGGTGCCCGTCATAATCATCATTGCCCCGATCATCGCGGGAACTCCGGTCGTATAGGACACGGCCTGCGCCTTGACCTCGCGCCAGCACTCGGCATGATCGCAGACATTGTAGATCATCATCTGTTTGCGCTGCCCGCCCTTGATCCCATCGAAGATGCAGCCGATCGAGGTCTTGCCCTTGTAGTTGACGCCCAGCGAACCCGGATCGGGTAGCAGCGCCTTGAGGAACTTCAGCGGCACGATCTTGTGGCCCTCGAATTCGACCGGCTCGATGCTGGTCATGCCGACATTCTGCAGTACGCGCAGGTGCGTCAGGTACGCCTCGCCGAAGGTCATCCAGAAGCGGATCCGCTTGAGGCCCTTGATGTGCTTGACCAGCGATTCGAGTTCTTCGTGATAAAGCAGAAACGAATTCTTCGGCCCGACCTCCGGGTAGTCGATTTTTTGTGAGATACTCATCGGATCGATCTCGACCCAGCTACCGTTTTCCCAGTACTTGCCCTTCTGCGTGATCTCGCGGATGTTGATCTCCGGGTTAAAGTTGGTCGCGAACGGATGCCCGTGGTCGCCGGCGTTGCAATCAACGATATCGACATTGTGAATCTCGTCGAAGTAGTGCTTCTGCGCGTACGCGCAGAACACATTCGTCACGCCCGGATCGAATCCGCTGCCCAGCAGAGCCATGATCCCCTTGTTGCGGTAACGATCCTGGTAAGCCCACTGCCAACTGTACTCGAACTTGGCGACATCCGGCGGCTCATAGTTGGCCGTGTCGAGGTAATCGACGCCCATCTCCAGACACGCATCCATAATCGGCAGGTCCTGATACGGCAGCGCGACATTGATCACCAAATCCGGCTGGAAGCGACGGATCAGCGCGACCGTTTGCTTGGGATTGTCTGCGTCAAGCTGGGCCGTCTGGATGGGCCGCGGCAGGTTGGCCGCGATCGCCTCGCACTTGGCCAGCGTCCGGCTGGCCAGACAAATCTGCTCGAACACCTGCGGAACCTGCGCGCACTTGTGCGCGACGACATTGCCGACGCCCCCGGCCCCGATAATCAGTACTTTGCCCACGGCAAACTCCTTCCATTTTCGTTTTTCAATTGCCGATTTTCAAGTGGACTGCGTTGCGGCAATATCATAATGTAAAATCGAAAATTGAAAATCGGAAAATCGAAAATACCCTCAGGCCGGCCTGTACTTCCGCAGTTCGACGGCCCTACGCTTGGCGTCGGGCATGATCCGCATTAACTCCTCCCAGAAGGCCGGACTGTGGTCCTTGATCCGCGTGTGTACCAGCTCGTGCAACAGCACATAATCCAGCAGTTCCGGCGGCAACAGCGCCAGCCCCAGATTCAAGCTGAGCTTATTCTGCCGATTGCAGCTTCCCCACCGGGTCTTCTGATGACGAAAGGTAACCCCCGAAAACGACAAACCATGCGCCTCCGACAATTCCCGCAACTTTTCGACAACCCTCCGGCAAAACTGCTCCGCCGTCTCGCCCGATTCCCTGGGTGAGGTTGCCGGCTTGAACCGCTGAAAGACGGCAAGATGTCGCAGGACCCACTCCTTCTTGCTGCGGAAAAACTTCCGCGCACGGGAAATCGTTTCTCCTCGCGGGACAGTGACCGTGATCGGCTGGCCGCCACTGAGCGTCAACCGCAACTGTCGCGCTCGTGACGATCGAATGTACTCGATCGGCCCGATTCCCCTTAAAGTCTCGCGGAACAAAACCTCCGTATCGGCCGAGAGTCTCTTCGGTTTCGGCGGCGCCAGAATCATCCCACCCGCCCGTCGCCGTCGATGTCCGTGCCCTGCATCTGTTCGAGCTTGCG
This sequence comes from Phycisphaerae bacterium, assembly GCA_012517095.1. Lineage (GTDB taxonomy): Bacteria > Planctomycetota > Phycisphaerae > Sedimentisphaerales > Anaerohalosphaeraceae > FEN-1350. Next base: position 1,943 of record JAAYVQ010000298.1, read on the forward strand.
GACCAGGTTCCGCAGTGTTTCCTGCGTCCGCGTCAGTTGATCTTCCAGCAATTTGACGCGATCCTCGATCGTATCCGATTTGCATTTCTGCCCGTACATCAGACCCGTTTGAACAATCTCCCAAAGAACTCCCATAGTCATCCTCGTTGAAAGGTTCGATCCATTTTTACCCGCCTCGTTTCATTTTCGCAGGCGGCCCTTCAAAAGTCCATAGCTTTGAGTATAATCCGCTCTGCAAAAAGGACGCAGTTGATTCAAGGATGTGACAATGAGACCCACGACCCTATCCAAAATCGCGGAGGTGATCGGAGCCGAAATCCTCGGCTCCGGAAACCTTTCCGCGCAAGTCACCGCCGTCAATACCGATTCACGCACCGTTGCCCCCGGCCAATGCTTCCTCGCCATTCCCGGGAAAAATTTTGACGGCCACGACTACATCCCCGCCGCCCTTGCCG
>JAAYVQ010000299.1 GCA_012517095.1 Phycisphaerae bacterium
GAAAAGGATGCATAATCGTCAGATGATAGGCAGAAAACTCCGTGGTCATTGAGATTTGTTATATCGATTAAAATCCCACAAGATAGATCCATGATTCGAAAACCACGATGTGGGTCCCATTGAAACAGTTGATAGCTATTAAGCTTTCCATAAAAACCAATCACATCATCATATTGATTGATACTTGTCCATATTTGCCTGCCCGTCAATGGATTACCCAAGAATTGTTTCCCTGTATTTCGTTTCCAGATGAACGCGTTTCCGGAGGGAAACGATTCACCAACAATATGGCCTGCGTCATTAATGTCATGAGGAGAGCCGGATTCATTCAGATTTTCAGAACCACCGGATAATGTCCACAAGAACAGTCTATCCGAATCAAGATTATTGGAGTTGTCACGATCAGCACCTATGACCTGGCCGAGATTGTTAATCGCTTTAACATAGGGCTGGGTTCGTCCTTGGGTGGCAGGGATTTCATATAGACCCTATTGGGGGTCGTAAAAGAAGGAATGGAGATTCCGACGGGGGGTAATATCCAGTTGAGGGGAGTGTTCAGTGGATACTTCATCGACCGTATAGAAACCTACGATCTGACCGGCATTGTTCATATCGGAAATCGAAATGTCTTTGCCAACTATTCCGAGGTTGCCCAAGTCTTTGAATCCTGTATCACGGTTCCAATAGAAGATATGTTGTGTATGGTCAGCGAGAATGACTATGATGCCAACTACAGTCCCATTGTCATTAATTTGAAGACAATCTGGACATCCGAGTCCGGCCGGAATAGGGATTTCAACAAGATCATAGCACATCGGTCTGTGAAACCAGATCCATAAACCAACAACTGAGAGAACTAATATTACGATCAAAATGACCCAATTTTTTCGCGACAATTGTATATTTCCTCCTATATGGCCTGATACTTTTGTTATCAGAAACCCGTTCGTTTGAATTGTTTTTCCAGTTCGCCGAGTGTGAATCGGATGGTGGTGGGACGGCCGTGAGGGCAACGGCTGGCCCTCTGGACCGTGTCACGGTCGGCCAGGAGCTGTTCAATTTCCTGCGGGGACAGCGGCTGGCCGGCCTTGATCGCGGCCTTGCAGGCGGCCATATCGAGGATTTCGTGGAGAAGCCGTTCCCGGTCCACACGAAGGGCATCGTCGGTCAGTCGGTCGAGCAGATCCCGCACGAAATCGGCGGCACAAAGCTGAGAGGCCAGGATGGGAAACGACTGGATCGCGAGGGTTCGCGGGCCGAACGGTTCCAACTCGATACCGAGTTGTTCCAGCAGGTCGGCGTTTTCCCGAATGGCTTCGAGCTGGGTATCGGAGACATCCAGCGTTTCGGGGATCAACAGGCGCTGGGAGGGGAGGGGGCCTTCGCTAATTCGGCGGCAGAACTGTTCGTAGAGGATTCGTTCATGGAGTGCGTGTTGGTCGATGATGACAAAACCCTCCTGTGACTGTGTGACGATGTAGCTGTTGTGGATTTGCAGATATCGCCCTGTGAGAAGATCGGGAAAGGAATCGGGCGAGGTTTGGGTTTTGCCGGGTGCGGCCTCGGAAACAAGAGACGAACCGGTTGTTGGACGATCGAAATTTCGGTCTATTCCGGAACCTGCGGCCGAAGGCGAGGGATGGATGGGTTGGGCATCCGGAAATTGCAGTCGCGGTTGCGTCGAGGGCTTGTGGCTCTGGAAGAATTCGGCCATAGCACGGGCAATTCGCTCTTTGCGGACAAGATCTCCGGCGGGTTCGGTCGATTCCGACGGCAGTTCCGCCCGCGGAGTCGGAAGCCGAGCGGGGACATCGAGGTTGGTGCCGAGGAGTTTTTCGCGGAGGACGGCCAGGACCTGCGAATGGACGAGGTTGCTGTTCTGGAAGCGGACTTCGATCTTGGTCGGGTGGACATTGACATCGAATTCTTCCGTCGGCATTTCGAGGAAGAGGAAAGCGACGGGATATTTGCTGGGCTCGATGATGCCGCGGTAGGCCTCGCGGAGTGCATGGCTGATGAACTTGTCGCGGATGAACCGGCGATTGAGGAAGACATACTGCAGATTGCCGGCGCCACGGGCTCCGGCGGGTGTGCCGATCATCGCGGAGATTGTCATTCCCCGTTCGCAGCCTGCGGCTTCGAGCAGGTCGTCGGCGACCGGCCGGCTGAATAATTCGGCGATACGCTGCCGCAGGCCTTGTCCGCCGGTCAGGTGATAGAGCGTACGGCCGTTGTGTTCGAGGGTCAGATCAATCTCCGAGTGGGCCAGGGCGATACGCGTGAATTGTTCGGTGATGTGGCCGATCTCGGTGTTGGCGGTCCGGAGGAATTTTCGGCGGGCGGGAAGTTTGTAGAACAAGTCACGGACTTCGATGGTTGTTCCCACGGAACCGGAACAAGGTCGAACAGATTCGACGGAACCACAGTCGATATCCAGTCGCGATGCCGAAATCGAATCGGCGGGGCGGCTGACGATCGAGACGGCCGCCACGGCGGCGATACTGGCCAGGGCCTCGCCGCGAAAACCCATGGTTCGGATCCTGTGCAGATCTTCAATGGTGTGGAGCTTACTGGTGGCATGAGGCATGACGGCGCGGGGCAGATCATCGGGATCGATGCCGGTGCCGTTATCGATGACGGAAATGCTTTTGCGTCCGCCGTCTTCGATCCGTACAAGAATCCGGTCGGCTCCTGCGTCGATACTGTTTTCGATCAACTCCTTGACGACGCTGGCCGGCCGTTCGATGACCTCGCCGGCGGCGATCATATTGACCATCGTGTCGTCCAGGACGACGATTTTGCCCATCGAGGTACCCCCTCGCTGGCGGAACTGGGTTACCGTTACAGCAACAAACTCTTGCCCGTCATCTCAGCCGGTTTCGGGACGCCCATGACTTCCAGGAAGGTCGGCACTGCGTCGGCCAATCGTCCCAGAGGGGCCATGTTCCGTCCTTTGAATCGCTCATCGAAGACGATGAATGGGACATCGCCGACGGTGTGGGCGGTGTGAGGCATGTTGTTTTCGAAATCCCACATCTTTTCGAAATTGCCGTGGTCGGCCAGGATCACGGCCGAACCGCCGAGTTGCCTGACCTTGTCGAGGATCCGTCCCACGCAGGTGTCGACCGTTTCGGCGGCCTTGATCGCCGCTTCAAGCACGCCGGTGTGGCCGACCATGTCGGGATTGGCGAAGTTGACGATGACGACATCGTACTGACGGCTGTCTAACCGCTTGAGGACTTCTTCGCAGACTTCGACAGCACTCATTTCAGGTTTCAGGTCATAGGTTTGGACCTTGGGCGACGGAATGATCTGGCGGTCTTCGCCGGGGAAATTGGTTTCCCGGCCACCGTTGTAAAAGAAGGTGACATGGGCATACTTTTCCGTTTCCGCGCAACGGAACTGTTTGAGACCCAGCTTGCTGAAATATTCGCCGGCGATATTCACCTGAGCGGTTTGTTTTGCGAAGGCCGCAGGAGCCGGAATCTTGGCATCGTATTCGGTCATGCAGACATAGTAGAGCTTGCGCGTAACGGTACGGGCAAAACCCTTGAAACTGTCGCCTTCGACGAAAGCGCGGGTGATCTCGCGCGGACGGTCGCCGCGGAAGTTGAAAAAAATCACGCTGTCGCCGTCTTCGACAAGGGCGATGGGTTTGCCGTCAGGACCAGTGATATTGACGGGCTTGATGAACTCATCTGTCTCCTCTTTTGCATAGCTGGCCTGAATGGCTTCTGAGACACTTGAGGCCCTGCCGCCCTTGCCCTGGGACATACATTCATAAGCGGACTGCACACGCTCCCAACGGTTGTCACGGTCCATCGCATAGAAGCGGCCCATGATTGAGGCAACCTTGCCAACGCCGATCTCGGCCATTTTCTTTTCAATGTCGGCCAGGTACCCGGCGCCGCTGGTGGGCGGGGAGTCACGGCCGTCGGTGAAGGCGTGGAGGAAAACGCGGTCGAGCCCATTGCGTTTGGCCAGTTCCAACAGACCATAGAGGTGACCGAGCAGCGAATGTACGCCGATATCACTGCACAGGCCCATCAAGTGAAGCTTACTCTTATTGGCCTTGGCATTTTCAATCGCTTTAAGCAATTGCGGATTGCGGAAAAAATCGCCTTCGCGAATCGAGATCGTGATCCGCACCGAATCCTGATACACGATGCGCCCCGCGCCGATATTCTGGTGACCGACTTCGCTGTTGCCCATGGTGCCTTCGGGCAGGCCGACATCCTCGCCATAGGTCCGCAACAGGGTATGCGGATAATCGCGCATCAGCATGGTGTCCACCGGCACGCGGGCCTGTTTGACGGTATTGAATTTGTCCTCGGCCGGATTGGGGTTGTAACCCCATCCGTCGCGGATAATCATCACATTCGGTCGTTGTCTCAGTTGTACGGTCTGCGTCATGAAACTTCCTGTTTTCCAAAGTGAATACGAATCCAATTTCTTCCATCGGAGATAAGGCCATCATACTACGACCGGGCAATGGAAAAGTCAATCGCCGGGATTTCGATGAGGACCGCCGTATTGAGAGGGAATGAAGAGGATGATCGGGAAATTTTGGGTAGGATAGTTGTATTTCTGGCTTGGGAGGGGTATATTGTTTCTTTTAAGAGAAATCCCGTTTCCGGCTTCTCAAGATCGGGACTGGAACGGAATGAAAGATTGAAATTGAATACCGTGAGGAAGTTATGCAGATCTTGTCCGGCAATGAGGCATTTGCCCGGGGGGCTTATGAGGCCGGAGTGACCGTGGCCTGCGGATATCCCGGAACGCCTTCAACGGAGATCCTGGAGAACGCCGTCAAGTTCAAACCCGCGATCTACTGTGAGTGGTCGCCGAATGAAAAAGTGGCCTTCGAAGTTGCGGCGGCGGCCGCCTGCGCCGGGGCACGGGCGATTGTGACGATGAAACATGTGGGCCTGAATGTCGCGGCCGATCCCCTGATGACGCTGAGTTACCTGGGTGTAGAAGGGGGGTTTGTCGCGATTGTGGCCGACGATCCGGGCATGCACTCCTCGCAGAACGAGCAGGATACTCGGAATTATGCGCGGTTCGCGAAGATTCCGCTTCTGGAGCCGTCGGACAGCCAGGAGGCCAAGGATTTCCTGAAATTGGGGATCGAGATTTCGGAAAAGTACAAAACGCCCGTGATCGTGCGGACGACGACTCGAGTGAGCCATTCGCGGAGCATCGTGGAACTGGCTGATCGAGTAGAGAATACGCGGCAGATCGCCTTGGAAAAGAATCCTCCGCGCTGGGTTCCGGTGCCGCAATGGGCGCGGGTGATGCGGCGAAATGTCGAAGATCGGCTGGGCAAGCTTCGAGCGGATGCGTGTTCGTCATCGGCCAACCGGATCGAATGGCGCGACAAAACGCTGGGGATCGTGACCGCCTCGATCGCCTATCAGTATGTCCGCGAGGTCTGGCCGGAGGCGTCGGTATTGAAGTTGGGATTTTCGTATCCGTATCCCGACGATCTGATCCGGCAATTTGTCGCCGGTGTGAAGAAGGTACTGGTGGTTGAGGAGCTGGATGATTTTCTTGAAGAGCACATCAAAGCCCTGGGGATTGCGTGTGTGGGCAAACAGTTCGTGCCCAACATCGGCGAACTGTCGGTGACTACACTGGAAGCCAGTCGGGCCAGGATGGAAGGCCGCGAGATTCCGGCCGAAAAGCCGGCGCCGTTTGTGGATGAGCTTCCCGGCCGACCGCCGGTACTCTGTCCGGGCTGCCCGCATCGGGGCGTCTTTGCGGCTCTTGGCAAGCACGAGGTGATCGTTACCGGCGATATTGGCTGCTACAGTTTGGGGGCGTTTAAGCCGCTCAACCGGCTGGATATCATCTTATGCATGGGCGGCGGGATCTCAATGGCTCATGGTCTGGACAAGGCCGGGGATCATCGGACCGTTGTCGGGATCGTCGGGGATTCGACTTTCTTCCATTCCGGCGTGACCGGGCTGATGGATATCGCCTACAATCGCGGCTGTTCGAAGATCATCGTCGTCGATAACCGCACGACTGCGATGACCGGACATCAGGATCACCCCGGAACGGGACAGACTCTGATGGGCGAACCAACCGTGGCGCTGTCGATCGAAGACTTTGGCCGGGCGTGCGGATTCAAGCGCGTCCGGACGATCAATCCCTACAAGGTCAAGGAAACGCTGGATATTCTCAACGAGGAGTTGTCGGTTCGCGAACCGTCGCTGATCGTTTCTCGCGGGCCATGTCCGCTCCACGAAAAGAAAAAGGTCGGACCCATTCGACGGATTGATCAGGAACTGTGCAAGGCCTGTCGGGCCTGTGTTCGGATCGGATGTCCGGCGATTGACGGGGCACAGAAGAAACCGTTCATTAACGCGTTTCTCTGCAATGGTTGCAGCTTGTGCCAACAGATGTGTGCGTTTGGCGCCATCTCGGCCGTGGAGGAAAAGCCATGAACGAAAACGGCATGATTGAAAGCGTGGTATTGGCCGGTGTGGGCGGGCAGGGGATCTTGCTGGCCAGCGAGATTCTGGCCAAGGCGGCGATGATCGCCGGCAATGATGTCAAGACCAACGAGGTCCACGGCATGGCCCAACGGGGCGGCTCGGTACTCGCGCAGATCCGCTACGGCAAGAAGGTATATAGTCCACTGGTGGCCCGGGGGACGGCCAGGGTGTTGTGCGCGCTGGAGCAGATCGAAGCCCTGCGGTATTCCGACTATCTGGCCCCGGGCGGACTGGTCGTGGTCAATTCGCAGACGATCACACCGGTGACAGTGTCAATGGGGGCGGCCAAATATCCGCAGGATGTGGAGACTAAGCTGCGGTCGGTATTCCCGCGGCTGATTTATTTCGATGCCAGTCAGAAGGCCGTCGAGGTGGGGGATCTCCGCGCGGCGAATGTGATTTTACTGGGGGCGCTTTCAACGGGATTGGATCTTCCGCCGGAGGTATGGAAAAAGGCGATTGAGGAGTCTGTCAAACCGAAATTCCGAGAGATGAACCTCAAGGCATTTGACATCGGCAGGAGTTGTGCATGATGGAATCCGGATTTTTTGAAAAACCGCTGGAGACGGCCTCTCAGGATGAGTTGCGCAGCATGCAGGATGCCCGTCTGCGGCAGGTCGTGCGGAATGTCTATACCTCCAACGATTTGTGTCGAGCTCGTTTCAAAGAACGAGGCGTGTCGCCGGATGACATTCGTTCGGCAGAGGATGTGGCCAAGCTGCCGCTGATGGACAAGGACCTGTTCCGGCTGGCGTATCCGTTGCAATTATGCTGTGTTCCGGTTCGGCAAATCGTCGAAATGCACATGTCCAGCGGCTCAACAGGAACGCCGGTGGTGATGCCCTATACGGATTCGGATCTGCACCAGTGGGGCCAGTGCATGGCGCGATGTTATTGCATGGCCGGGGCCGAGAAGGGCGATGTTGTGCAGATTACTCCGTCGTTTGGGCTGTTCAACGGCGGATTCGGGATGTACCATGGGGCACGGGAGGCCGGACTCTTTGTCGTGCCGACGGGGGCGGGCAACACGCCGAGGCAGATTCGGCTGGCCAACGATTTTGGCACGCGGATCCTGACCGGCGTGGTCAGTTATGGCGTTCGGGTGATGGAGGTCTTGCAGGAGACAGGCCAGAAACTCGACACCGTCAAGATCGGTATCTTCGGCGCCGAGACTTTTTCGGATTCCCTGAAGAAAAAACTCTCGGTTGAGTTGAACGCCGAGATTTTCGATATTTACGGAATGACCGAAACCGGCGGAGTTGGAACCCTCGGCATGGACTGCAGGGCTCACGACGGGACGCATGTGTGGGAGGATCATTATCTTCTGGAGATTCTCGAACCCGGTAGCGAGAAGGCGGTGGCCGACGGCCAGGAAGGCGAGCTGGTGGTGACCTCGCTGACACGGCAGGCGCTGCCGGTGATCCGGTTCCGCACCGGAGATCTGACGCGGATCCTGTCGCGCAAACGATGCGGTTGCGGACGGACGCATGTGCGGATCGCGCCGATCACCGGGCGGGTGGACGACATGTTGATCTTCAAAGGCGTCAATTTCTTCCCCAAGCAGGTCGAGCAGGCGCTGATGCTGATTCCGGGGGTCGGATCGAACTACCAGATTCTGGTCGATGACACCGACGGGATCCGCGAAGTGACGGTGAATGTCGAGGCCGAGCCGCAGGTGACCGGATATACCGTTGAAAAGGTATTGAAGGAAGCCCTGGGGTTCAGTCCCAAGGGCGATGTGTTCCCGATTGGAAAATTGCCGCGGCAGGAAGGCAAGGCCAAGAGGGTGTTTTTCAAATCAAAAGAAGCCGGTAAATAATCCAACAACATAAACCGGAGGTTGGATCCTTAACCCTATTCCAGTGGAGGCAGAAACATGAAGACAAGATGGATGTTGGTCATTGCAATGGTGGCGGCGATGGGATTGATGGTCGGATGTGCCAAGAAAGAGCCGGCCAAGCCCCAAGTCGGAAATACTCAGGCCAATCAGCCAGTCAAGACGGCCAAGGAAGGCGTCATCAAACTCAAGTACGCAAACTTCCCGCCGGCCCCGACTTTCCCGTGTGTGCAAATGGAACGGTGGAAAGAGGAAGTCCAGAAACGAACCGGGGGTAAGGTCCAGATCGACACTTTCCCCGGCGGCACGCTGTTGGACGCCAAGGGGATGATCGACGGCGTGATCGCGGGTCAGGCGGATATCGGCTGTCTGTGCATGGCGTATCAACCCGGACGGTTTGTGTTTGAGAACGCTACGGCCCTTCCATTGGGGATTCCGAACTCCAAGGTCGGATCGCTGGTACTGTGGGATGTGTATAACAAGTATAAACCCGAGTCGTTTGCAAAGGTCAAGGTATTAACGATGTTCGCGACGGCTCCGTCGAACATCATGAGCAAAAAGCCCATCCGTACCCTGGCCGAGGTCAAGGGGCAGATGCTGCGGGCCTCGGGCGGGGCGGTCGAAGTGCTCAAGGCCTGGGGCGCGGAAGCGTCGGGGATGCCGATGTCCGAAACGCCGGACGCCCTGCAGAAAGGTGTCGTGCAGGGCCTGTACACCTCGGCGGAAGTGATGATGGATTTCAAATTCGCCGAGCTGTGCAAGTATGTGACGCTGACCGAAACGGTGATTTATCCGTTTGCCGTGGTGATGAACCAGAAGGCCTGGGATACTTTGCCGGCGGATGTCCAGAAGGTGATGGACGACCTTGCTGGAGAACAGTGTGAATGGACCGGCACTTATATGGATAATCATGTCAAAGAATCTCTGGAATGGTCCAAGGGCAAGGGTGTTGAGATTATCGCTCTGACGCCCGAGCAACTGGCCGAGTGGAACAAACCCCTGGAGAGTCTTAAGACCAAGTGGATCGAGGATGCCAAGAAGGCCAATCTGCCGGCTGAACAGATCCTGGCCGACATCAAAACGCTGATCGAAAAATACAGCAAGGCAAAATAAACCCCTTAGCGGGCTGGATGGAAATCGATCGGGGCCGGCATCGCCAGGCGGGATGGCCGGCCCATCGATTTCAACGCCAAGCGAGGAATTATGAAATTGTTGGAAACATTGAATCGGTTTTTGTTGACCGTATTGCTGATTACCGGAGGTGCTTTTCTCCTGACGATGCTGGGATTGACCTGTTATAACATTGGAATGCGACCGCTGAAAATGAGCATTTCCGGGGTTTATGAACTGATGGGGTACTGCGGGGCGATCGTGATTACCTGCGGCCTGGCTCATGCCCAGGTGAAAAAGGCCCACCTTCAGGTGGATATCGTTGTCAACTCCTACTCCAGGCCGTTTCGGATGATCGTCCATTCTCTGAATTATTTAATCTGTATCCTGATTGTGGGAATCGCTGTCTGGCAGGTTGCACTCAAGGGATATACCTTTTACACGACCGGGGAGGTTTCCGAGACGCTGTTATTACGGTATTATCCGTTCACCTTTGGTGTGGCCGTTGGATTTATCGTGTTGGGGTTGCTCTTTGTCACCGATTTGATCCGTGATCTGTCCGGCTCAAAGAGGGAGGTTCGGGGATGAGCGCTACCGCGATGATCGGGGTCATGGGGATTGTGGTTCTTTTGCTGGTTCTGTTTATCCTGGGGACACCCGTCGGGTTTGCCATGGCGATTGTGGGCTTCGCGGGGTATTGGTATATCATGTCATTGGATGCCGCCTTGTCCATGGTTGGCAACGAGGTATGGGCGACCTTTTCCTCCTATGGCATGACGGTGATCCCGTTGTTTGTGTTCATGGGCCAGATCGCATTCTACACCGGCGTCAGCCGCAAACTTTTTGAAGCCGCATACGCATGGATCGGCCATATCCGGGGGGGGCTTGCCGCGGCCTCGGTCATGGCGTGTGCGGCCTTTGCGACCATCTGCGGATCCAACACCGCCACGGCCGCGACGATGGCGACGGTGGTCCTGCCGGAGATGAAAAAATACGGCTATCATCCAATGCTCAGCGTCGGATCGGTCGGGGCCGGATCCACGCTCGGCGTGGTGATTCCGCCCAGCGTGGTTCTGATCGTCATTGGCCTATATTCCAACCAGTCGATCGCGAAATTGTTCTATGGCGGTTTCGGCGCGGGGATCATCCTGACAATTGCAATGGTGTGTTCCGTGTGGGTGTTGTGCAAGATCCATCCCGATTGGGGGCCGGCGGGAACCAAGGCCACCTGGAAGCAGCGATTTGCGGCTTTGCCGGGCGCTTTTGAGATGGTTCTGCTTTTCCTTCTGGTGATTGTCGGTTTGTATCTGGGGTGGTTTACGCCCAGCGAGGCCGGCGCGATCGGTTCCTTTTTTGCGATTGTCATCGCCGCAATCCAGGGCAAGATGAACTGGAAGGTTCTGAAATCCTCGATTCAGGATACTCTGGTTGCCACCAGTATGGTTCTGATGATTGTTGCGGGGGCGTTTATCTTCGGCAAGTTTCTGGCCGTCACGCAGTTACCGCGAGAGTTGGCCGATTGGGCGGCGGGGCTACCCGTTCCACCGGCGGCGATCCTGGCCGTGATCTTTGTCATCTATATGATCGGCGGCATGATTATGGACGCACTGGCTCTGTTGATTCTGACGATCCCGATCTTTTTTCCGTTGGCCGGCACGCTCGGTTACGATCCGCTGTGGTTTGGCGTGGTCCTGACGGTGATTACAACCATGGGCGCCATCACGCCGCCCGTGGCCGCGACGATGTATGTTGTGGCTGGCGTCGCCAAGGATGTACCGATGAAGACGGTCTTCAAGGCGATGTTTCTGTTTGTGCCGTCGTATGTCGTCAGTGTGGCGCTCTATATGCTATTCCCGTGGCTTATCACGGCGTTTACCGATCCGGACAAAACCATCCGGTGGATTACAGGATTGTTGGGTCTGGCGGGCTGATTCGGCGCCGGGTTTGAATTTCAACAGTTTACATCGAATCCTGAACGGACATTCCCGTTGCGAAGGTTTGAGTTGCTTTTTGGAGATCCGGCCGATATTCTATTACCTTTCCGTGATTTTGTTTTCCAATTTCCTAATGAGGAACGATCGTGAATCAATGGCGGATAGAGGTGTCGAGCCGCAAGGGTTTTGCGGATCCGCGCGGCCAGGCCGTGCGGGATGAGCTTCGGGAACTGGGGATTACGACCGTCGAAGCCGTTATTTCGGCGCGGGTATATCTGATCGAGGCCGAGATGGACGCGGCGATGGCCAAACGCGTGGCCGAAGAACTGCTGACGGATATGGTATGCCAGGACTATTACATCGGCCGCAGCGCGATTCCGGCGGGACCGGTAGCGGCATCGATCATCGAGGTTCATCTGAAAAGCGGGGTGACCGACCCGGTGGCCGAGTCGGTGGTGACGGCATTGAAAGATATGGGTGTTCCCAATGCGTTTGTGCGGACAGCCCGGAAGTATGTGCTCGTGGGTTCGATCACGGATAGCCAACGGGATCTGATCGCGCGGAATCTGGCCAACGACTGCATCGAGGAGGTGATCTTCGGCGCCGATGCCGAGCCGCCCAGCCCGCACACGCGGCCGTACGAGTTACAACTGCGGGATATTCCGATCCTGGATCTGGACGATGAGGGATTGCTGCAGGTCAGCAAGAAGATGGATCTGTTTCTGAACGCCGCGGAGATGCAGACGATCCAGGCCTATTTCCAGAAGCTCGGGCGAAATCCGCGGGATATCGAACTGGAAACTTTAGCGCAGACCTGGAGCGAACACTGTGTTCATAAGACGCTCAAAAGCCGTGTGGAAATGGACCTGGACGGTCAACCGATTCATTTCAATAATCTGCTGAAAGAAACGGTGTTTCGCGGGACCCAGGAACTGGCCAAGCCCTGGTGCATTTCCGTATTTTCGGACAATGCCGGGGTTATTGAGTTCGACGAGACGGATGCCGTGTGTTTTAAAGTCGAGACCCACAATCACCCGTCGGCGCTGGATCCGTACGGCGGAGCGGCGACAGGCATCGGAGGTGTGATTCGCGATCCGATGGGAACCGGGATGGGGGCAAAGCCGATCGCTAATACGGATATTTTCTGCTTTGCGCCGCCGGACACGCCGATGTCCGAGGTTCCGCGGGGGGTATTACATCCTCGGAGAATCATGCGGGGCGTGATCAGCGGCGTGCGCGACTACGGTAACCGGATGGGAATCCCAACGGTCAACGGGGCGATCTATTTTGACCGGCGTTACATCGCCAATCCGCTGGTGTTCTGCGGCAATCTGGGTTTGATTCCGCGCGACAAGGCCTTCAAGCATGCCACAGCCGGCGATCTGGTGGTCGTTGTTGGCGGTAGGACCGGCCGCGACGGAATCCACGGCGCGACATTTTCCAGCGGCGAGATGACGCATGAACACGACCAGATTTTTTCGCATGCCGTGCAGATCGGCAATGCGATTACCGAAAAGAAGATGCTCGACGTTCTCTTGCAGGCACGGGATCAGGGTCTGTATTCGGCCATCACCGACTGCGGAGCGGGCGGGCTGAGCAGCGCCGTCGGGGAGATGGGCGCCGAAATTGGAGCCGAGGTCGATCTGGAAAAAGTGCCGCTGAAATATGCGGGGTTGAATTATACGGAGATCTGGATCAGCGAGGCGCAGGAGCGGATGGTGATTTCCGTACCGCCGGAAAACGCCGAGCGGATTTTGGCGTTGTTTGCGTCGGAGGATGTCGAGGCAACGGTTATCGGGCGATTTACCGGCGATCGTCAGCTTGTTCTTCGCTATCAGGGTACGGAAGTCGGTCGATTGGAGATGGAGTTTCTGCATGAGGGAATTGGAAAACAGACGCGGAAAGCGGTGTGGAAGACTCCAAAACTCTCGGAACCGAACCTACCGGAGAAAGACGACTATACATCTGAGCTGCTGGCGATTCTCAGCTCGTGGAATGTGGCCAGCAAAGAGTGGGTGATCCGTCAGTACGATCATGAGGTCCAGGCCGGCAGCGTCGTCAAGCCCTTGGTCGGAGCACGACATGACGGGCCTTCGGATGCAGCGGTGATCCGGCCGAAACTGACCAGCGATCGCGGCGTGGCAATCGCCTGCGGGATGAATCCCTTGTATGGCGACATCGATCCCTACTGGATGGCGCTGTCGGGGATCGATGAAGCGATTCGGAATCTGATTTGTGTGGGGGCACGGCCGGATCGGATTGCGGTTCTCGATAATTTCTGCTGGGGCGATTGTAACCGGCCGGAAACGATGGGATCATTGGTGCGGGCTGCCCAGGCCTGTTACGACGCCGCGATCGGATATTCGACGCCGTTCATTTCCGGGAAGGATTCGCTCAACAACGAGTTCCGCTGCGAAGACGGAAGCCGCATCGCAATTCCCGCGACGCTCTTGATCAGCGGATTGGGAATCGTGGATGATGTGCATCAATGTATTACGATGGATGCCAAGCGCGCAGGCAACTGGCTATTCGCGGTGGGGCTGACGAAGAACGAGCTGGGCGGATCGCATTTCTACAAGCTTCGCGGGGAGTTAGGAGCCAATGTCCCTCGCGTGGAAATCGCTCGTTCTTCCGAAACGGCACGACGGATCCATCGGGCGATCCTTCAGGGCGTGATTGTGAGTTGTCATGACTGTTCGGAAGGGGGCCTGGCAGTGGCGCTGGCGGAGATGGCAATGGCGGGCGATCTGGGAATCGATGTGGATCTGCGGGGACAGCCGTGTTCTCAGGATTGTACGCGGGCTGATATGCGGCTGTTTAGCGAGTCCAACAGCCGCTATGTGGTTGAAGTGCCGGCCGACCGGTTCGACGCGTTTGCCCGGTTGATGTTGAATCTGCCGTTCGGGCAGATCGGTCGGGTGGTCGAGGAACCCCATCTGACGATCCGGCAGGGCGGATCGATTCTGGTCCAGACAGACCTGAACGCAATTCGGAGTGCCTGGCAAAACAAAATCGGATGAAATGACTATACCATAGTCAATCTGAGATTTTTCGGGAATGAAAATGGAAACAGTGCGAGTACTGGTATTGCGAGCGGCGGGGGTCAATTGTGACGAGGAGACGGCCTATGCGTTTGAGTTGGCCGGGGCCGGGGCCCAGCGTGTGCATATCAATCGGCTGATCGAAAATCCTTCAATGCTGGAAGATTTTACAATCCTGGCGTTTCCGGGCGGATTCAGCTATGGAGACGATGTGGCCGCCGGCAAGATTCTGGCCAATCAGGTGGTGCATCATCTGGTGGAGCCGATCCGAAGGTTTATCGAGAACGGGCGGCTTGTGCTGGGAATCTGCAACGGTTTTCAGGTCCTGCTCAAGGCGGGATTTCTCCCGGGGTGGGATGGGGCCGTGGGATCCAAATCCTTTGCGGAACTTCCGGTGAGCATTACCGACAACGATCGGCCTCAGTATGAATGTCGGTGGGTCAATCTGGAACCGGTGAGCGATCGCTGCGTGTTTCTC
Source organism: Phycisphaerae bacterium (assembly GCA_012517095.1). Classification (GTDB taxonomy): domain Bacteria; phylum Planctomycetota; class Phycisphaerae; order Sedimentisphaerales; family Anaerohalosphaeraceae; genus FEN-1350. The sequence continues at coordinate 14,901 of JAAYVQ010000299.1, forward strand.
ACGCCGGGTCAGCGACTCTGTATTCCGATGGCTCACGGCGAAGGCAAGATCGTAACCCGCGATGCGGCAGTATTGGCCCGGCTTCAAAACGAAAACTATATTGCCTTCCGCTATGTTGACGCCGAAGGTCGAACGGGGGGATTTCCCATCAATCCCAACGGCGCGATCGATTCGATCGCGGGATTGACGGATTCGACGGGCCGAATCCTGGGCCTGATGCCGCATCCGGAACGGCACATCCACCGCACGCAGCATCCGCACTGGACCCGGTTAGGCGAGCGGGAGCCGGATGGCCTGACGATCTTTCGCAATGCGGTCAATTATGCCAAAAGCCATCTTTAAAAGAAGGAATCGACAGGCAAGAGTTTGTCGTTTGAAAACACAGAAAGCAAAAGGGGCAGCCCGCAATGGCTGCCCCTTGTCATTGAAATTGTGAAGTTACGATTTCTTCAGCCAGTTTTCGGCCAGAAGCGCCAGATCCAGCAGATTCACCGTACAATCGTGGTTGATATCGCCGGTGGGATAAGGATGTTGCAGATCACCGCAAATCGAACCGGCTCCGACGGTCAGATCATACAAGATGGGGATCGCCGAGTCGCTGAAGGTTTGCAGGGTGACTTCGACATTCAGATACCGGCCGGGCGGGGTTTGGCGAAGGGCGTCGAAGTTGGCGACCTCCTCCCAGAGCGACCAGTTCCGACGGTCATTGGAACTGCGGACTCGGACCTTGGCCAGAGTGGTCGAGGGCAGATTGGCCGTCCACGAGACGACTCCCCAATCCGAATCGAACTGTTTGGTATTGTGGATCACATTCCAGGTTCCGATTCGCGTGGTCGTTGATCGCGAAACGATTCCCGTCATGTCACTATAGCCATAATGATTCGTTCCGGTGATGATCCGCTTGGACAGATCGACCGTGTTGGTGGCGGGGTCAATTCGCTTGATGAATTCATCGCCATTGTTGACGACCCAGACTTTACCCGCGTTATCGACGGAAACACCAGTTGGAGTCGTACCGACGGGTATGGTGGCCTTGATTTCGCCGTCGTTGCTGAAGCGAACGACGGTCCCGGGTCCGGAATTGGCGACCCAGATGTCGCCATCTTCGGTGCTGGCCACGCCACGGGACTCATAAACACCGGTTTTCGTCCATTCGATTGCGGCGGTATTGATATTAATCCGAGTCAATCTCGAATTTTGCCATCCGGAGACAAACAAGTGCCCCAGTTTGTCCAGACCCAGGCCGTAGGTGTAGTGGGGGAGGTCAATTCGGATGAAAGTATTCGTCGCCGGATCCAGCCGCAGGATATGGTTCTTGTCGCCGCCGGAAGACCAGACGATCCCATTGGCGTCGATCACGCCACCGTAGGCGGTGTGATTGACGGAGGAAGTGTCGATGGACTTGAGGATCTGGCCGGTGGCCCCATCGATGTAATAGAACATCTTGGTGTTGAAGGTACCCAGCCACAGATTGTTATCCTTGTCAATCGCAACGGATCGGGGTCCCGGATTCCAATCGTCATTGTTGTATAGATCGTTTGGATTGGTCCCGATGTGCGTGAACTGTCCCGGATAATATGTTCCTTCACGGCCGGAGATGACCACCACATCCCAGAGTACGCATTCGTCTGAACCCCACGGCAGAATTTCGGCGCCGGTGATGTCTCCGTCGCCGTTGAGATCCCGCGAGGTGTCGGCCTTCCCGTTATTATTGCGATCCATGTATTGGCCGTTTTCCAGGAGGCCGATCTTGACCACCGTGCCGATTCGACGATTTGCCACCCAGCAGTTGCCATACAGATCCACCGTTGTCCGCGACGGATTGCCGTACAGATTCGACGGGCATGTCCGGTACCGTCCCAACTCACGACCCGTCTGCGTATCGACTTTGGATACGGTCCCCTGGTTGCTGTTCGGTACCCAGATGAAGGGCAGGGTTGTGGAGATCGTGTTGGGTTGCAATTGATTAGCGATGGTGTCGTGTTCAAGGCCGGCAAGCTGACCGAGGTCGAAATCCGCGTTGGTCGTATAAGTCCGTTTCAAAGAAGGCGTGGCGGTTTTGAGAAAAGTGGCGGTGGCCTTCACGGCATCCACCTTGTTCGGATTCGATAACGATGCCGCTGCGATCGTTACCGCTTTGTTGGTTCCGTTTGTCGTTAACGCGGCCTTCGGCGTGATCTGCACCTGCAGGTCCAGGAGGGCCTTGGGGCCTAATGCCGCTGTCCATCCCGTAGCCAGCAGGTCAGTCAAATCGGCCAGAGTGATCGGATCGATGATCTTTACATCCCAGTTACTGTCGCTGGTCCCTGTTGCCGTGATTACCATCTGATCTAAGGCCGTCCGTTCATTTTCAAGTCGGATATCATAGATCATGGTCAAATCCTGACCGGTAAATTGGAGTTTGGTTTGCCCCGTCAGATTGTCATACGCATTTTCCCCCGCGAATACCGTTTCGTTGTCCGTTCGAATCATCAGGTCCGGCTGGATGCTGGTCATCAGATCTGTCGTCGCAAGGTCTGACTGAACCCAGGCGGTGTCTCCCACGAGTGTGGCGTGATTGCCTCCAATGGTATCGGTCGCCGTGGTTCCCGTGCCATCCTCGAACGGCCAGTGACCGATCAGGCCGTTGACAACATCGACGCCGCAGAAAATGGATTGCGCTTCGGCCTCCGTAATAGCGCGGTTATAGAGACGCACATCATCGACCATTCCATTGAAAAAGGTACTATCTCCCCATCGACCGAAAGTCAAAGGTAACACATCGGTGGTGTTCAGTCCGCTGTGGTTCCAGTTGAGAACCAGTTGCCCGTTGATATAATATTTCGTGTTGCCGTTCTCATAAACATGGGTGAAATGAACCCACTTGTTAAACGAGCTGTCAATGTCGTAATAGGTGCAATAATATTCGACGCGCCATCGATTCTCGCCGATCGTTCGGTTGGAAAAGTCCGTATTGCACGATCCCAGTTGTCCGAACTGGTACGGCGCTCCGCCGGTGTTCGCACGGGTATAGACCCACGCTGAGATCGTTCGCGGCGCGTTGCCGCCGATACCCAGGGCGCTGGCCATCTTGCCGGTGTCGGCGAAGTCGCCATTGCCGTCGAAGCTGAGGGCGTAGGGACCTGCGGCGTATACGGATACCGCGGATCCAAGGTACAGGATCAGCGCTATCATCTGAAGGCCACGGGTTTGAAAACGATGGGTTGTCGAGTTGCGCATGTTGGACTCCTTAATGGAAAGACGATGATTCTCGGAATTGAACGGAACAACTACAATGTCTCTGCGATTTCATTTCATACCCTCTCTCACACACCAATCCAAAATCGGATTGTACTTGATTTGCTGGGGGTCTGTCAAGTGTGATCCGAGGTTTGGGAACGATTGTATGGTCGCTCAGAATAAAAAACGAACGAGTTCGTCGGGTTCGAGGCGGAAGGCCGATCCGCGACCCTCGAAGAAACCGTGTGTTCCGATCAGATGGATATTCAGATCGGTCCAGCGGAGACATTCGCCCAGATCGCTTCTGCAGGCCGTGGTGACGCGCTTATCGAAGCGGGAACAATCGGGCCAGGGACAGTCGATCATGCCCTTGTATTCTTCGCTGGTCACGGTCAGATGATCTGAGATATGAACGGGCGATCCAAAGCGTTTTTTCCCCGCAACGGTCAATTCTTCCATTCTCCGGGCGATTTGTTCGGCGGAAAATCCGAGGTGTTGCAGACAATCCCGATCGGTTTGGAGAATTTCCTCGA
>JAAYVQ010000300.1 GCA_012517095.1 Phycisphaerae bacterium
AATAATACTTCGCGTTTCTCCTCATTGTACCATGCCGCCGGATTGAACACCGCCAGATCCTCCCACGGGTGATCCGGATGCGGTGATAGGATCGGATTCCCGGCAAATCGCTTGAGCTTCATGGTTTCCTTTCGTCGTTAGGATCGCGGCTGGTTTCTATTTCATCGGCGCTGACGGCCTTCTCCGCCGGCTCCGACGGCTGTAAGTCCCCCACCTGCAGCGCCTCCAGATCGCCCTTGACCTCCTCCCGATACAGCGACCAGTGGAAGGGCTTGTTGTCCAGATGCATCAATGGCACAGGGCGATAGCGATCCTGAGTCGCCGAGATCAGATTATCCCAGTGATTCAGGCAACTGGTCAGCAATTCAACGGCCTTGTCGTGCTGTTGCTCGGCCTGCGTTCGACGATAGACCCCCACCGCCACCGTAGCCCGCAACTTGTCGGCAAAATACATACTCAGATGCGACCAGGCACGGAGATCATCGAGTTCGTTTTGCAGTGAAACCGGATTGCGGACTTTGGCATCTTTCAGATCGGTGACGGTCTGCCGGGCGTCGCGGGCATTCTGCTCCAGCATATCGGCCAGATCCATCGGCGTGATCCGGGTCTCGTCGGCAAACTTTTGCTCGATCAGCAAATCAACATATTCCTTGATCGAATACATCCGTGGATCCAGCGTCTTGTGATCGAGCAGTTCCTCAACGGAAATAAAAGGAGAGACCTTGTCATCGATTCCACCGGTCACAACGGGCGCCAGGAATCCTTCGCTGTAAAGCGTAAAGTCCCAGGTCGCCGAAAAGAAACTCGCCAGCAGCAGAGGCATCTTGGATGCCGCTGACCAACCCTTAAGCAGTTGATCCCCCCCGTCAAATCCGAAGCGATTGTTGAAATCAGCCGCAAACACAGCATCGGGCGTGTCCGGATCGTACAGCAGCCGCCCCCATAGTCGATAAAATAACCATTGTTTCTCGAATGCCCATGTCCAGTCGCGGAACGCTCCGTCTTTGTGCGCGTATTCTTTCGCGGGGATATAGCACTCCGAACCGATGAAATACCCCCCGACATACGGCTGGGCGTTCGTACGGATATGCCGCCGGATAAACTCCGGCTCGCCCCACCGCAGCACAAAGAAATCCTCGTTGCGGACCGTCCAGGCGATCTTGTAGTTCGTCGGCAGCGGATTCCAGTACCCGTCATCGACAGCCCCGCCGTGTACGATCGACAAATTCGGCATCGAGTGCCCATGCGACCAGTTGAACTTCAGCTCCACCAGCACATCCGGCAGCTCCGATGCTTCGATCGACTGCCGCGTCACCTGCGGATCGATCGAGAACGGCGCCCGGTGAATGAACTCGACTTTGCGGCCCATCTGTTTGACGGTCTCCAGATACACCTCATCAACCCAGTCCTGCCGCTGCTGTGGGGTCATCGCATTCATCTGCTCGCCGAGACTGGTCCCCAGCCCTGTCAGCTCCGGATACTCCTCCAGCGTCTGCCGGATACACTGTTTCATGTACCGCTTGATCAGGTCGTTCGACTCGCCGGGCCCGTAATGTTCCGATCCTTCCGGCCTGCAATACCCGCACACATTGTGCGCCCGCGCGAACGCCGGCGACACAAAAATGTTCCAGTTGACGATGTAGGTCTTGACCCCGCGCTCGGCCGCCATCTTGAACAGTTCGTGCCAGAATTTTTGCCACTCGGCCAGTTCCGCGTCGTTGAAGGGACACGCCTCGGGAAAATCCTTTGGCCGGATCATATACGGAAACGGATGCAGGTTCCACAGCGTCAAAGCGTTGAAACGATTCTCGGCCATCATATCCAGAAACGCCCGCCAGAATTTCAGCTCGCGGCAGGTCTCTGTATGTTGTGCCAACGCCTCGCCCGTCCGGTACGAATCCCACGGAAGGTTGAACTTGATCGCGCGAAACCTCAGCCGCGGCGAGATTTTCTTGTCGGTAATCGCCGTCAGCGCCGTCCCACACCGCACCTGCTCGGCCAGATCCATCGCCGCATACGACGCCCCCGGCGCATCTGTTGCGATCATCTCAATCCGTGTCAACTTCGGTGTTGAACTCCGCGATATCCGGTAGGACTCGGCCGCCAGCGGCTGCTTGTCGGCCCCCGTCAGATACGGATCGATCCGCAAAACCACTTGAACCGCCTGCGACAGATTCTCTCCCGGCGGATCAACCGGCGTTATGACCTGCCCCGCATCCTTTAATGCCTCCATCAGCCGCTCGACCCCGAATGCGACCACCGCGCTATCCTTCGGGGCAACCACCGCCACCTCGGCTCCGGCCGCCGTCGCCAATCCCACAACCGCCAACCACGCTACCCATCGCTGCCGCATCGTCTCTCCCGGCCCATCGCCTTCAGTTCCATAAATCCATCCCGCAAGACACCCAATCGTCCACCATCGTAAAATCCACACCCCCGAAAGTCAATTCAACGCCCAGATTTGCTTGACGACTTTCCTCCCACGGAGATAATCAGACATTGGCTGGCAACCACCGCGAAAGGATTGGTTCTACTGAAGCGATGGATGAGTCATCCGCTTTGACAGATGATCCACTTGTATTGAAATCCGGAACCTCGAAAGGAATCACTGTGAAGATTGTCCGAGTTATCCTTGTTGGATTGAGCATGGTGTCTCTGGCAGGCTGTACCGTTGTCCAGGAACAACCGATCGGAGCCATCCGTCCCGTCGATCTCAAATGCGAGCGAAGGGTCGAACCGCTCGGCATCGACAC
>JAAYVQ010000037.1 GCA_012517095.1 Phycisphaerae bacterium
ATCCGGACCAGACCCCGCAAAGCCAGCGTCCGCCAGACCTTGTCGGTGGATTGTGTGAAAACCTCCAGAAGAAAGGATGCCGGCATGGAATCGGGCCATTCGACCAATGCTCGAAAGGCCGTCTCCCGAACCTGCCCATCAGAATCTTGGTATGCCCAGAGAAGCTGCCGGCAACTGTCCGCCCCCCCAATCATGGCCAGAATCCGAAGGAGCGAACATTTCGCCTTTGGATCTTCGGCCTTCTGATAGGCGTCCACAACCAGATGGCTTCGAAGTGTCAAGTCGGGATTCTTCGCGGCAATCTCGTACGCGGTCCGTTCCGCCTTTTCGCGAACCGTATCGTCCTTGCAGGTCAGGGTCAACCCGATCACCTCCGGCAGATCGCTCACAGGCGCAACCGAAGCCAGGGCGACAAATGCCGCCTTGGCAACCGCAGGATTGTCGCTGTCGGCCTGTTTAAGAAGTTCCTTGGTCGCGATCGTCGCGCCGCGAAATCCCAGAAGTCCGATCAATCGGGCTTTCACCTCAGGTGTCGCCGATGGGACTGCTTCCAGTATCAACGCATCGGCATTGGATGCCGATATTCTCCTGAGACTTTCCGCGGCGGCATCGGCCTCACCTGTCTCACCGGTTGCAACCGACTTTAACAGGATTGGCACGCTGGTCGGACCGCCGATTTTTCCCAGGGCCTGCATGACAGCGGTTCGAACCTGTGGCAAATCCGACTCCGCCAGCGCCTCGACCGCCCCGCACACGCTGGGATCATTCCGATCGATCAGGACCTTCAACAATCCCACCTGAACCGTAGGACGTGCTGTTTTCAGGAAGCCGGCCAGTGCCTGGGTCGCTCCGGATCCGGGAATCTCGCGTGCAATCCCCAGAGCGACTTCCCGAAACTCGAGATCGTCGGAGTCCAGGTTTTCCAGCAGAAGCGGAATTCCCGCTGATTGCCGCGATAAGACCGAGCCACGAAGCGCCGCCAGACGAAGCGGCTGCGGAACATCGGCTCGACCAACTGCATCATAGAGTTTCATCGCCGACTCTTGCTTACCCTGGGCCATTACTTGCTCGGCAACTCGAACGCAACCCTCTGCCGCGGCCGAACGAAGCTCCCCCGGGCCTGATACCAGAATCTTCTCCAGAAAATCGCTCGCCTCATCGTTGGCGATCCTTCCCAGCGCTAATACAGCTTCCCGCGCCGCACCCCTCGAAGGATTCTGCGCCACTTCGATCAATCCTGCGACAGCCCTGGCATCGCGACGCACTCCGATCGAATTGACCACTCCGATCAGGAGCTTGCCTTGGAGTTTCTCCATCGCAGCGCGCAACGCATCACCCGCCGCCGCATCGTGGATCTCTTCCAGGGCGGATCGTGCATAATTGCCGAGCTTCTCGTCGGCCAGCAACGGCGCCAGCGCCATAACCGAATCCCGACCGCCCACAATGGCCAGTTGCTGGCACGCACAGGCCTTGTCAAACAGCGAAGTGTCGGGATTCTGGAGCACGGCGGACAGTTTTGACACATCCGTTGATTTCGGCAGGCCGATATTCGTAGTCGATTGAGCCCATGTGCTTGACAGTGAGCCCATCAGACACAGCAGGATAATTCCGATTCCTGTTTTCAACATTTCGTTTCTCATGTCTTCTACCCATGCAAAAGTTCGAATCGGCTCACCGGATTTCTTCGGTTTCTCGTCCCTCGCTCAAATATGCCACGGTTCCCGCATCGCTCGATTCCGCATCCGGTTGGCCTGCTCGTCGCCCGGGAATTCCTCCTTGACCGGATCGAAGGCCAGCTTGCGATTGAGCATCCACGCCGTCGCGGCCGCATGACAGGCGATATGCGACGAACGCATGACGCCGCTGTTGCACGCAGTCAAACTCCGGGACTTGACACAATCCAGAAAATTCCGCGTGTGGGCTGCCGCGTCGGTGCCGGCCATACGGGCAAACTGCTTCAACTCGGATTTGAGAGATTCCGGTTGCGTGACAATTTCGCCGCTGTCCCCGGTCTCGATCCAGCCCTGATCGCCCTCCAACCGCACCGGGCATGTGCCCGTGAAAGTTCGATATTGCGGGTCACGATTGCCGAAGGCGTCGTCGAGAAAATCGATCACCAGTCGCACGCCGTTGGCATAGCGTGCCGTGATGTTCGCCTGTGTTGGTTCAAACTCCACAGGCGTTCTGCCGTCGGCCCGGTTGGCCCATTGGCACAGATCCACTGTATGCGCCGCCCAATCCAGGATCGTCGCCCCGGAATCAAAATCGTAATGGCCGCGCCAGCCGCCGGAGACATACTGTCGGTTATACGGCCTCCACGGCGACGGCCCGAGCCATCGATCCCAATCGCATTCCTCCGGATTCGGTTCCGGTTCGGCCGGGAGCCAGTCAAAACGGACCTGCGGGCGATAACTCGATGCGTGCAGGGTATGCAGCTTTCCGAGTTTACCGCTTTGGGCCAGATGGATGGCGAACTGAAAGTTGGGCACATTGCGGCGTTGGGTTCCTGCTTGAAAGACGCGGCCGTACCGCCGTATCGTATCATCCAGCGCCTGGCATTGGCCAATGGTCAGCCCGCAGGGTTTTTCGCTATAGA
>JAAYVQ010000301.1 GCA_012517095.1 Phycisphaerae bacterium
CAATTCTTTTCCTGGACCAAGGAGTAATGGTCTTTATCGGGATCGGTTGGTGAGCGACCCAGCAGGATCGCCAGTCGTGACAGGTGCGGGCCGTACTCTTCGCGGACGGTAACGGACCGTTCATAGAGTTCCAACATGCGGCTCTTGGGGATCGGGATATCGTTGGGTGTCATGAAAATCCGGTGTTCGGGATCCATCACATAAATTCCCGCGTTGTTGCTGATCCAATGGTGGTCCCAATTGATGGATAAGCCCATCTGTTGAAACAGCGAGATCCCGCCCTCGCCGAGGCCCAGAACAGGAACCCCGGATTTCTGAATTTTCAGAACCAGATCGGCATTTCCCCATTCGCCTCCTTTGCCGGTATCCGGAGCGACGATCAGGACCCGATAGGAAGACAATGAGACATCCGGGATTTCCGCCATGGGAATCGGGGTCAGTGATGCCCCGATGGACTTGAGAATCTGTGCGTAATCCTTGGCCCCCGAATCGTCCTTGTAATAGATGAAAGCCACGCGGAACGGCGTCGAATACGGCGTGGCGTCTCCGTAAACGACCACGCCGACGGTGTTATCGACGATCGTGTTGTTGATGATCGTCGGCCGCCCGGCCTCTTCCACGGCGATGCCCGACTTGTTGTCTTCGATGATGTTGTTGCGGATGGTCAGGGAACCGCTTTGGACATAGACGCCGCTGTAATGCCAGCTTCCCGGAACATTCACGCCCGGATCGGAGTTGATGATCCGAAAGCCGGACAGAAGGGACGGAATCGCGCTGTTGAAACTGACGACATGAATCGCGGTGTTGTTGCCCGTGATCGTCGTCACATGCGGACCGTAACCGAGGAGCTTGACGCCTCCCTTCATCACAATCGGGCCGTTGTAAATGCCCGGCATGACAAACACCGTGTCCCCGAGATTGGAGGCGTTGATTGCCGGCTGGATTGTCGTGTAATCCGCTCCGCCACTGTCATCCACCGTCCGGGTTACCGCCCATCCCGTTGACGACACCACGGCCGTCAGCAGGAGCAGGCCCATCCATAGATTTCTCGGTTTCATACCATCTCCTTTCCTTCAATTGGAATGTTGCACATCGTATCCTTCATTTGTCCGCCGCAAGAAACGGCAAACCCTTAATGGATTTGCGGGTCAATTTTTGTTTTCGACGAGTTACCCTCCCCTGCCGATCTGGCGATCCCAACTGGCGATCACATCGCCTTTGGGTTTTCCGGTTGCCGGGTCGATTTCCGTATAACGCACTTCGATCTGGGCGTAATTGAAGCTGACTTCCTCCATCAAATACGCCGTGCCGACCACGGCGCCGACGGGTTTGACCGAGGTGATCATCACATCAGTCATGGTGTATCCAATGATCCGAGTGGGGGCTCCTCCGGGCCTGAAGACATCAAATCGGACCTGTTTAATGTGCTGGCCGGTGCAGCAGGCCAGAAACAGTTTGGGCGACGCCTTATCAATCGCCTTAACGACGGTCAAATCCGCGTGATCGGCTGCCGGCTCCGGTGCGCCGCTGGTCGGAAAGGATCGCCCCGGTCGGGACACCCCATAATGATACGCCATCGCATCGATATAATCTCGGTGCTTATCGTCCATGCTTTCGCCGGGAATTCCATCCACCCACAAAAACATGTCCGTGGACCGACTCACCAGCGGCGCTGGAAGCGCGGCGCCTTTCATGGAGTTGGTCAGGTCGTACAATTCCTGCATGCTCTTCATCGTCGAGGCTGGCGGCGCCGACGGATCCAGCGGCCCGGCGTTCAACCCCCATACGATCACCAGCAGGCCGACAGCGGCCATCCCACAGACGATTCCGACGGATTTGCGAACGATAGTCATAGATACCTCCAGGGAAAAAAGGAATAAAAAGTGAGAAAAAGGGAATACAATAAGGGCAACAACGAAATCCTGTCCTCTTGACTTTGACAACCCTCACCAAACAAACGCATACTCTCACCTCCGCCGTTAAACCCTCCCCTGCTTCGGTCTTCCATTCTACCGGATCGTTTATACCCGAAATGATTCGGCGTTGTCAAACGAATTTCACCGTCCCTGGATGATTTCCGATTTCGAAACACAATGCGACCGGGCGCCCTACTGGCGCCCGGCCGCGGTCTATGAATCATCGCGCCATCGAAATGAACATGGCGACGGGATTCACATTCCCTTACGGAGCCACCTGCAACCACTGCGATGCGAAGATCG